>NZ_JBEXGN010000016.1:0-182161 GCF_040607345.1 Streptomyces sp. NPDC005302 | reverse complement strand
GCGGCGGTGAGCGCCACGAGCCCGAACACCACGACCAGGCGCAGCCGCAGACTGGTGAAGCGCAGGCCGGACAGGAGTGCCCTGCGTGCCGCGGCCCAGCCGCGGAGCTTGTCGTGCGGTTTCGTCACTGAGGATTGTCCAGCCGGTAGCCGACGCCCCGCACGGTACGGATCAGAGTGGGGGACGAGGGCACGTCCTCCACCTTGGCGCGCAGCCGCTGCACACAGGCGTCGACCAGCCGCGAGTCGCCCAGGTAGTCGTGCTCCCACACCAGCCGCAGCAACTGCTGGCGGGACAGCGCCTGTCCGGGCCTGCGGCTCAGCTCCAGGAGCAACCGCAGTTCGGTGGGCGTCAGTTGCAGGTCCTCACCGTTCTTCGTGACCGTCATCGCGGCACGGTCGATGACCAGCGAGCCGAACGACGCCGAGTCGTTCGCCTCCCGCTCGCCGCGGCGCAGCACGGCACGGATCCGGGCGTCGAGCACCCGTCCCTGCACCGGCTTGACCACATAGTCGTCGGCGCCGGACTCCAGTCCGACCACGACGTCGATGTCGTCGCTGCGCGCGGTCAGCAGGATGATCGGCAGCTGGTCGGTGCGCCGGATGCGCCGGCACACCTCGAACCCGTCGATGCCGGGCAGCATCACGTCCAGCACGATCAGGTCCGGCCGCTGCTCGCGCAACAGCTTCAGACCGTCCTCGCCGGTGGCAGCGGTGGCCACACGGTGTCCCTGGCGCGTCAAAGAGAGCTCCAGGGCCGTACGGATGGCGTCGTCGTCCTCGATCAGCAACAGGGAAGGCACGGACGTCATTCTGGCCCATGTCATGGCCGGGTATCGACCGTTGGAGCGCTCCCACTCCTCTCCTCCCCGATACCTGCCCCGTGACGGCCGGGCCGACGGCACCACGGATCCGTCTGCGTAGTCGTACCGCTCTTCTCTGTGACCGGCCTGTGGTGTGCCTGCGCGGGACCCCTGTGACAGGTCTGTGACAGTCGGCGGACACGGCCATGAAGTGGCCCGGGCAAGCTTTTCGACACAAGGCAGGACGCACCACAGAACGACCGAAGCACCGGTACTTCACGACGGGGGGCGCGAGATGAACACACTGCACAGCACCATTACTGGCGCGGTTGTCACGCGGCTCCACGACGTGAACCGGGCAGCGGAGAAGTCCGGCGCCGTGATCGGGCGGGGGTGCGATCGCGGCGCCGGGCGTCAGCACACCGTGCACATGAAGGTGGTTGACGCCCGCACGGGGGAGAACACCACGGCGGCCACCGCCGTGGGCACGACCGGGGGGAAGGCTCACGGGGGAGCCGCGTACGGGGAGGGCTCGGGGGAGCGTCACTCGCTGTCGGAAGCGGAGTTCACCGCTTACGTCCAGGAGCGCCGCGCCTCCCTGTACGCAACCGCCTACCACCTGACCGGTGACCGTTTCGAGGCCGAGGACCTGCTGCAGAGCGCGCTGTTCTCGACGTACCGCGCCTGGGACCGGATCACCGACAAGGCCGCGGTCGGGGGCTACCTCCGCCGCACCATGACGAACCTGCACATCAGCGCGTGGCGCCGCCGCAAGCTGAACGAGTACCCGACCGAGGAACTGCCGGAGACGCCCGGCGACACGGACGCGATGCGCGGCACCGAACTGCGCGCCGTCCTGTGGCAGGCGCTGGCCCGGCTGCCCGAACTCCAGCGCACGATGCTGGTCCTCCGTTACTACGAGGGCCGCACCGACCCGGAGATCGCGGAGATCCTCGACATCAGTGTCGGCACGGTGAAGTCCAGCATCTGGCGCTCTCTGCGCCGGATGCGCGAGGACGAGGTCCTCAGCTTCGGCCGTGACGAGGAGGAGTCCTTCGGGGAGCTTGTCGCCTGAAGGTCTGGGGGGAGCGGTAACAGACCGGGGGAGTCGGTTCCGGGGGGAGCCGACGACGGTCGTGGGGGGATCCAACGGGGTCACGGGGGACCACGGGGGAAACGAAGAAGGTCCAGGCGGACGGGGGTCCGCCTGGACCTCTTTTCGTTCGCGCCGCGGTGACTGCGCGGCAGCGGCTTCGCGGTGGTGACTACGCGGCGGTGACTAGGCCGCGGTGCGGTGCGAGGGTGCCCGGCGCCCGGCCGCGGCGGCGGTCAGCCGGCCGAGTGCCTCGGCCTTGTCGCAGGGGTGCGCGCCCAGAGCCGCCTGGCGGGCCACGATGGAACGCTCGGTGCGCATCAGGCGCCAGCCGCGGCGCAGCAGGAACGGCACCGACTTGCGGCCCTCCCTGAGGTCCCGCGCGAAGCGCCGCCTGAACGTGGTCACCGGACCCCGTGACAGGCACAGCGCGTCGGCCAGAACACCGAGTTCACGGCAGCGCTCGACGATCTCGGCGGCGAAGATCCCCTCCGCGATGAACAGCGGGGTCCGCTCCATGCGCAGGGTCTCGGCGCCGGTCCGGGCACTCAGCGAGATGTCGTACACGGGGATGTCCGTACGTCCCGTACGGCACAGTTCCTCGATGGCGGCGACCGCGGTGTCGGCGTCCCAGGACAGCGGGTGGTCCCAGTCGATGTCCTCGCTGCCCTCGACCTGGGGCAGCGTCGGGTCCGTGGCTTCCTTGTAGAAGTCGTCGAGACGCAGCACGGGGAGCCCGGAGTCGGCCGCGAGAAGGGACTTCCCGGAGCCGGAGGGACCGCAGAGCAGCACCACGCGGGTGGATATCGGGGGGTGGGAACCCAATTCTCTGCACCTTCTGTGACAGGTCCGGCGGCGCCGCGCGACGGCGCGGCTCCCGGACATTATCCCCGGCGCCGGCGGCGGGACCGACGGCTTCCGGGACACGACGACCGACTGGCGTAGATATGCCTGTTGACCCGCAGGGGCTAATCCGCCCTCCGGACCGCCCGCGAGGGGAGCACCTTCAACTACTCTGCGTGTCACTTCCGTTGCTCTCCGCCAGAGAAACCCTGCTCCCCGCTAGTCGAAGAGGAAAAACCCCTGATGGTGCGACACGCAGCCCAGCCGACCTCCCTGGCCCGTACGACCGCGCGGATCGCCGCGGCGGTCGGTGTGGTCGCCGCCGGCGCCGCCGCGGCCTCCCCGGCCGTCGCGGACTCGGCCCCCGCCCTGGACGTACTGCGCACCCGGCCCACCTCGCTCGGCAACATCGACCCGCAGGCCGGACTCCGGGCGCTGACCGGCACGGTGGGCTATGTCACGGGCCCGATCGAGGGACTCAAGCCCAATCCGCTGGCGGGCACGGGCGTCGACCCCCTCGACAACGGAGTGGGCACCCAGCTCGCCGACTTCAAGCCGCTGTCCTCGAAGACCCTGACGGGACCGCTGGCGCAGGCCCCGTCGGTCGGCAGCATCCCGGTGCTCGGCCAGGTGACCGGACTGCTGCACTGACCTGAGGCCGCCTCCGGGCGGCGTCCCGGCGGCCCGCACAGGAGAGAGCCGCGCTTCCCCCGGACGGAGGGGAAGCGCGGCTCTCCGCTGCCCGGAGCCCCAGGGACACGGATCGGGGCTCCGGTGGCGCGGACGTCGGCTCATGACGTCATCGCGTGGCCGTGCGGGCGGCCACGGATCAGTACGAGGAACCCGAGACGCCCAGCGCGCCCGTCGGGTGCCAGACCGTCTTGGTCTCCAGGAAGGCCGTCAGGCGCTCGGTTCCGGGAGTGCGCGTGTAATCCACAGCCTGTGGACGGACGACCCGCTTCAGGTTGTCCGCGGCGGCGATCTCCAGCTCCTTGGCCAGTTCCTCGTCCGCTCCGGCCAGGTCGATCGCGTTGACGTCCTGGTGCGCGGCCAGCGGGGCCGCGATCTCCGCGGTCCTGCCGGAGAGGATGTTCACGACACCGCCGGGCACGTCGGACGTGGCCAGCACCTCACCCAGCGACAGCGCCGGGAGCGGGGACTTCTCGCTCGCGATCACGATCACCGTGTTGCCGGTGGCGATCACCGGGGCGATGACCGAGACCAGGCCGAGGAACGACGACTCCTGCGGGGCCAGCACCGTGACGACACCGGTCGGCTCCGGGGACGACAGGTTGAAGAACGGGCCCGCCACCGGGTTCCCGCCGCCCACGACCTGGGCGATCTTGTCCGTCCAGCCCGCGTACCAGACCCACCGGTCGATCGCCGCGTCGACGACCGCCGCCGCCTTGGACTTCGACAGGCCCTCGGCCTCCGCCACCTCACGGGCGAACTGCTCCCGGCGGCCCTCCAGCATCTCCGCGACGCGGTAGAGGACCTGGCCGCGGTTGTACGCCGTGGCACCGGACCAGCCGCCGAACGCCTTGCGCGCGGCGACGACCGCGTCACGGGCGTCCTTGCGCGAGGACTGCGGAGCGTTGGCCAGCCACTTGCCCTTCGAGTCGGTCACCTCGTACACCCGGCCGCTCTCGGAACGCGGGAACTTGCCGCCCACGTACAGCTTGTAGGTCTTGAACACGCTCAGACGCTGCTGCTCGGACTTCTCGACTGCGCTCATTTATCGCTCGCCCTCCTGGCTCGACGGGGCGAGGTACGCCTCCAGGCCGTGCCGGCCGCCCTCGCGGCCGTAGCCCGACTCCTTGTATCCGCCGAACGGCGACGTGGGGTCGAACTTGTTGAACGTGTTGGCCCAGATCACACCCGCGCGCAGCTTGCTCGCGACGGCGAGGATGCGGGAGCCCTTCTCGGTCCAGATGCCCGCCGACAGGCCGTACTGCGTGTTGTTGGCCTTGGCGACCGCCTCGTCCGGGGTGCGGAACGTGAGGACGGACAGCACCGGGCCGAAGATCTCGTCGCGGGCGACGGTGTGCGCCTGCGTGACGTTCGTGAAGAGCGTCGGGGCGAACCAGTAGCCGGACGCGGGGAGTTCGCAGGCCGGGGACCAGCGCTCCGCGCCCTCGGCCTCGCCCTGCTCGACGAGCGAGGTGATCCGCGCGAGCTGCTCGGCGGAGTTGATCGCGCCGATGTCGGTGTTCTTGTCGAGCGGGTCGCCGAGGCGCAGCGTCGACAGCCGGCGCTTGAGCGAGTCGAGCAGCTCGTCGTGGATCGACTCCTGGACCAGCAGCCGCGAGCCCGCGCAGCAGACCTGGCCCTGGTTGAAGAAGATGCCGGTGACGATGCCCTCGACGGCCTGGTCGATCGGGGCGTCGTCGAAGACGATGTTCGCCCCCTTGCCGCCCAGTTCGAGCGTGACCTTCTTGTGCGAGCCCGCGACCTGCCGGGCGATCGCCTTGCCGACGGCGGTGGAACCGGTGAACGCCACCTTGTCCACGTCCGGGTGCGCGACGAGGGCCGCGCCCGCGTCGCCGTACCCGGTGAGGATGTTGACGACACCCCTGGGCAGGCCCGCCTGGCGGCAGATGTCCGCGAAGAACAGCGCCGACAGCGGAGTGGTCTCGGCGGGCTTCAGCACCACCGTGTTGCCGGCCGCCAGCGCCGGGGCGATCTTCCACGCCAGCATCAGCAGCGGGAAGTTCCACGGGATGACCTGGCCGGCGACGCCCAGCGGGCGCGGGTTCGCGCCGAGACCGGCGTGGTCGAGCTTGTCGGCCCAGCCCGCGTAGTAGAAGAAGTGCGCGGCGACCAGGGGGAGGTCCGCGTCGCGGGTCTCCTTGATCGGCTTGCCGTTGTCCAGCGTCTCCAGGACGGCCAGCTCGCGGCTGCGCTCCTGGATGATCCGGGCGATGCGGAACAGGTACTTGGCGCGCTCGGAGCCCGGCAGCGCCGACCACTTCACGAACGCCTTGCGGGCCGCCTTCACCGCGCGGTCCACGTCCGCCTCGCCCGCCTGGGCGATCTCGGAGAGGACCTCCTCGGAGGCGGGGGAGACGGTCTTGAAGACCTTGCCGTCGGCGGCCTCGGTGAACTCACCGTCGATGAACAGGCCGTAGGACGGGGCGATGTCGACGACGGAGCGGGACTCGGGCGCCGGGGCGTATTCGAATGCGGAAGCCATGATGGATCAGTCCACCGTCACGTAGTCGGGGCCGGAGTAGCGGCCGGTGGCCAGCTTCTGACGCTGCATCAGCAGGTCGTTCAGGAGGGAGGACGCGCCGAAGCGGAACCAGTGGTTGTCCAGCCAGTCCTCGCCCGCCGTCTCGTTCACCAGGACCAGGAACTTGATCGCGTCCTTGGTGGTGCGGATGCCGCCGGCCGGCTTCACGCCGACCTGCACCCCGGTCTGGGCGCGGAAGTCGCGGACGGCCTCCAGCATGAGAAGCGTGTTCGAGGGCGTCGCGTTCACCGCGACCTTGCCGGTGGACGTCTTGATGAAGTCGGCCCCGGCCAGCATGCCGAGCCAGCTCGCACGGCGGATGTTGTCGTACGTCGACAGCTCGCCGGTCTCGAAGATGACCTTCAGCCGGGCGGCGCCCGAGGCCTCCTTCACGGCGACGATCTCGTCGTACACCTTCATGTAGTTGCCCGCGAGGAACGCCCCGCGGTCGATGACCATGTCGATCTCGTCGGCGCCCGCGGCGACCGCGTCACGTACGTCGGCCAGCTTCACGTCGAGCGCGGCACGGCCCGCCGGGAACGCGGTGGCGACGGAGGCGACCAGCACGCCGGAACCGGCGACGGTCTCCTTCGCGACGGCCACCATGTCGGGGTAGACACAGACCGCGGCGGTGCTGGGCGCGGTGCGGTCCGTCGGGTCCGGGAGCACCGCCTTGGCGCCGAGCGCCCGGACCTTGCCCGGGGTGTCCGCGCCTTCCAGCGTCGTCAGGTCGACCATCGAGATGGCGAGGTCGATCGCGTACGCCTTCGCGGTGGTCTTGATGGAACGGGTGCCGAGCGAGGCGGCGCGCGCCTCCAGGCCGACCGCGTCTACGCCGGGCAGCCCGTGGAGGAAGCGGCGCAGCGTGCTGTCGGACGCGGTCACGTCGGCGAGGGCAGCGGGTGCAGAGGTGGGCATGGTCACCAGACGAGCATATCTACGCGCGTAGCGGCTGTACAGCCCCGGGGACGGGATCGGGGTGGTCGGTCGCCGGGGCGGTCGGGCCCCGGACCGGGGTGGTCGGGCCCCGGACCGGGGTGGTCGGTCACCGGGGTGGTTGGCGGGTCGGTGGGCGGGGTGGTCGGTGACCGGGGTGGTCGGGGGGCGCTGGGCCCTCACCTCGGGGGCATGGGCCGTGGGCCCTTGACCTGGGTGGTCGGTGACCGGGGCGGTCGGGTGGGTTCCGGATTGGGCTGGTCGGGTGGTCGGGGGGCGCTGAGCCCTCACCTCGGGGGTCGTGGGCCGTGGGCCCTTGGCCGGGGTGGTCGGTGGGCCCTGAGCCCGGGGGTGTGGGCCCCTGAGTCGGGAGCGTGGGCCTTTGGCCGCCCCTCCGGTGCCGGGCGGGCGTGGGCCCTTGGCCGCCCCTCCGGAGCCGGGCACGGGCGGCCAGGGGTTCCTGGTGGAGGCGGCCTGCGGTCGAGCCGTTGAGTACCTGGGGTTGCTGGTGGGGGCGGCCGGCGGGTTCGTCCGGCGGGCGAGTCGATGCCGTCGCCCGGGCTGCTCGGGGGCGCCACGGTCCTGGGGCGGCGCCCCCGATGTCGTCGGGGCGGGTCGTGGCGGCCCGTCCGGGTCCCGGGAGGTCAGACGGTGGGCGGTGTGCCCGGGCTCGTGCCCGGGGCCCTCGCGTCGATCTGCCAGCAGGCCGCCGTGAAGCGGATCTCGTCGGCGTGGGCGAACGGGGCGAAGGCCGGGCGGACCGTTTCGACGACCCGCTCGCGGGTCGGCTCGTCCACCTCGCGCAGAGCTGTGCCGACCGGACCGAAACGGGTGAACCACCAGACCAGCTTGTCGGCGGGGAGCACACAGGTCGCGTCGGCGGGCCGGATGTCGATGTCCTCCCAGCCGCTCTCCTCCAGCAGGCGGCGGACCCGGTCCGCGTCCGCGAAGGCGAACTGCCCCGGCGCGTCGGGCCGCCGCTCCGGGAGGCCGGGCAGGAGCGGCGCCGCGGCCCGTTCGGCCGTCGTCATGAACGGGTTCTCCTCCATGTCGCGCCAGGCGATGAACCGCAGTCCCGCCCCGGCCCGCGCGGCCCGGCGCAGGTTCGCGAAGGCCCGTACCGAGTCCTCGAAGAACATCACCCCGAAGCGCGAGACGACCGTGTCGAAGACCCCGGCCTCGAAGGCGTGGTCCTGTGCGTCGCCGCGGACGAACGAGACCGGCACGTCCTCCCGCTCGGCACGGGCGCGAGCGGCGTCCAGCATCGGCCCGGAGATGTCCACGCCCACGCAGGCCCCCTCGGGCCCCAGCCGCCGCGCGACGGCCACCGTCGTCCCGCCCGTGCCGCAGCCGACGTCGAGCACCCTGCCCCCGAGCCCCTCCGGGACCGCCTCGACGAGCAGGTCCTGCAGCGGCCGGTACAACGCGTCCACCACGTCCTGGGCCTCGACCCAGGCGTTGCCCGACGGGCCGTTCCAGCGCGCCGCCTGCTCGTCGTCCGGCTTGCCCTTGGCTTCCATGACCGCCTCCTGTGTTTGCCCCCACGCCAGGGAGATGACACCGTCCTACTTCAAGTCGACTTGAGGTCAAGAGGATGCCGGACCTGGACATCGCCGAAGTGGCGCGCCGCGCCGCCGTGCCCGCCTCCACCCTGCGCTACTACGAGGAGAAGGGGCTGATCGCCTCGACGGGCCGGCGCGGCCTGCGCCGGCAGTTCGACCCCGGCGTGCTGGAGCGGCTCGCACTGATCGCGCTCGGGCGCTCCGCCGGGTTCTCGCTGGACGAGATCGCCCGGATGTTCGGCCCGGACGGGCAGCCGCGCATCGACCGCCGGATGCTCGCCGACAAGGCCGACGAGCTGGACCGGACGATCCGCGAACTCGGCGTCCTCAGCGACTCCCTGCGGCACGCGGCCGTCTGCCCGGCGCCCAGCCACCTGGAGTGCCCCACCTTCCGGCGCATCCTGCGCGGCGCCGCCGGCACGCTCCCCGCCCCGGCGGTGCCCCGGAGGAAGGCGCCGCGGCCCTGACGCCCGGACCGCCTCGCCGCTGCCGTCGCGGCACGGCACGGCACGGCACGAGCACCTCACGGCCGTGACGTCGGACACGCCCAGCCCCGCTCCGAACCCTGACGAGTCCGGCCCTCCGGTCATGGCCGAAGTGTCTTTGGGCCGAGGTGGGGCGGGCGGTGGACCCACCCGGCGCGGTCCGCGGGAGAGAAGAGTTCGCGACCATAGTGAGACCCCACCGAGCCCAAGCGCACCGCGGTCGTCGGGCACAATCGGGGCCATGAGCACCCCGGACCACCAGTCACCCCTTCCGGACGCCTCGCGACCCGAGGCCAAGGACCGGATCTACCGGTCGCCCGCCGGGATCACGGGCGGCGTCCTGCTGCTGTTCATCGCGGGCTGGCTCGGCGTCGACGCCCTGGTCTCCGGAACCGGCCGCACCCCCTGGCTGGCCCTCGCCGCGCTGATCCTGGTCGTCCCGCTGGTTGCCGCCTTCACCCTGCGCCCCGCGGTCTACGCGAACGAGGACCGGCTGCGCATCCGCAACCCGCTCCGCGTGATCGTGCTGCCGTGGAGCAAGGTCGCCTCGCTGCGCTCGTCCTACTCGAACGAGGTCGTCGGCACGGACGGCGCCAAGTTCCAGCTCTGGGCCGTGCCGGTGTCGCTGCGCGCCCGCAAGAAGGTGGCCAAGCACCAGGGGCAGGCCGCCACCGGGAGCCGAGGCGTCGAGGGGCGCCTGTCCTCGATGGGCCGCCCGTCGCCGTTCGGCCGCGGCGCCGCCGTCGACGCGCCGACCCGCTCGCAGACCGACCAGGTCATGGACGACCTGCGCGGGCTGGCGGAGGCGCGGGCGCACGAGCCCGAGGCGCAGGGCGAGGTCACGGTGCGCTGGGCGTACGAGGTGATCGGCCCCGCGATCGCGGGCGCGGTCGTCCTGGCCATCCTGATCGCCACGGGCTGAGCCCACCTGGCGCCGGGCCGCTCCCCCCGACCGCCACCCGGCACCCCGCGCGTCACCAACCCCGCCCCCGGCATCCCGTCCGCCTCCGTCAGGGGTGGCTTCGCGCCCGGCACGTCTAGGGCTCTCGCCGGGTGCTGCCCCGGGCTGGGGTGCCTTCGTCGGCCTTCGGCGCGGGGCCGGTTGCGCGTCCGGCGTCTCGGCCCCCCATTGGGGGTGGCTTCGCGTCCCGTACCTCTCCCGCTGTCGCCGGGTGCTGCCCCGGGCTGGGGTGCCTTCGTCGGCCTTCGGCCAGGGGGCGGCTCCCCTTCCGGTATCCCGTCCGCCTCCACGCGGGGCCGTTTCGCGCCCGGCGTCTCGTCCGCTGCCATCCGGGGTGGCTTTGCGTCCGGTACTTCTCCGGCCGTTGCCGGGTGCTGCCCCCGGGCTGGGGTGCCTTCGTCGGCCTTCGGCCGAGGGGCGGCTCCGCGTCCGGCGTCTCGTCCGTCGCCTTCGGGGGCGGCTGCGCGCTCGGCACCTTTCCGGCCGTCGCCGTGTGCTGCCCCGGGCCCGGGTGTCTTCGCCGGCCTTCGGCCAGGGGGCGGCTCCCCGTCCGCCTCCACCCGGGGCCGTTTCGCGTCCGGCGTTGCGTCCGCCGCCATCCGGGGTGGCTTAGCGCCTGGAACCTCTCCGGCTGTGGTCAGGTGCTGCCCTGGGCTGGGGTGTCTTCGTCGGCCTTCGGCCAGGGGGCGGCTGCGCGTCCGGCGTTGCGTCCGCCGCCATCCGGGGCCGCTTCGCGCTGGCTCGATGCTTCGCGCACGACGCGGACGTCAGCCGCGCGGCCGCTCCAGGGTGAGCAGCAGGCCCTCCACGGCGCCGGGTCCTATGCGCCCCTTGACGTCGGCGGAGGTGATCGCCTTGAGCGCCCAGCCGTCCTCGGCGTGCTTGTCCAGGGGCACCTCCTGCTGCCTTCGGCCCGGAGGCTGCTCCGCGTCGCGGGTTCCGTCGGCCGTCGGGCCGGTTCGTTTCACGTCCCAAGTGGCCCCTGCCCCCGCCGTCACGAGGTGCCGTCCCGTGAGCCGGTGCGCGTCCGTCTCTCGGGCCGGTCGCCGCTCCGCGTCCGGCGGTTCCGCCCGTTCGGGGGCCCGGGCCGATCAGCGCCCCGGGTGTCCCGTCTGACCGTCGGCTGCGACTCGACCCGGCCCGCGCGTCCTGCCAGGGCTCCCCGCACGCGTGGAGACGGACACGATCCGCCGGATGAACGGACGTACGGGCGTGTGCCCGTGGTCGGTGTTGTCAGGGGGGCGGCGCGGTACTTCTTGGGCTTCGGTCCCCCGTCGACACCTGTCCCTGCCGCCTCAGCTTCCGCGGGCAGCGCGAAGGGGCGGCGCGTTCTGGAACGCGGCGCCCCCTCGGCGTACGGACCCCGGCGTCGGGCCGGAGTCCGGTCGTCAGATGCCGGCCGCCGCCGACAGGTCCCGCTTGATCGCGGCGAGCAGTTCGGCGGCCTTCGCGTGGCCCGCCGGGAGGTCGGCGTGGCCGGCTACGGGCACCACGACCTCCAGGTAGCACTTCAGCTTGGGCTCCGTGCCGCTCGGGCGGACGATGACCCGGGCGCCGTCCAGCGTGTAGCGCAGTCCGTCCGTGGGCGGCAGCAGCTCCGTGCCCTCGGCCAGGTCCTCGGCCTTCGTGATCGCGAGGCCCGCCAGCTCGGCGGGCGGCTGCTCGCGCAGCCGGCGCATGGCGTCCGCGATGACCGACAGGTCCTCCACACGCACCGAGAGCTGGTCGGTGGCGTGCAGTCCGTGGGCGACGGCCAGGTCGTCGAGCAGGTCGAGCAGCGTCCTGCCCTGTTCCTTCAGCTCGGAGGCCAGCTCGGTGATGAGCAGGGCGGCCGTGATGCCGTCCTTGTCGCGCACGCCCTCGGGGTCGACGCAGTAGCCGAGCGCCTCCTCGTAGCCGTAGCGCAGACCGTCGACACGGGCGATCCACTTGAAGCCGGTGAGGGTCTCCTCGTACGGCAGGCCCGCGCCCTCGGCGATCCGGCCGAGCAGCGAGGACGAGACGATCGACTCGGCGAACGTGCCGCGGGCCCCGCGCCGGACCAGGTGCTCGGCGAGCAGCGCGCCGACCTCGTCGCCGCGCAGCATCCGCCAGTCCCCGCCGGTCGGGACGGCCACGGCGCAGCGGTCGGCGTCGGGGTCGTTGGCGACGATGATGTCCGGGCCGCTCGCGCGGGCCTGCGCGAAGGCGAGGTCCATCGCGCCCGGCTCCTCCGGGTTGGGGAAGGCGACCGTCGGGAAGTCCGGGTCGGGCTCGGCCTGCTCCGCCACGAGCACCGGCTCGGGGAAGCCCGCCCGCGCGAACGCCGCGAGGAGCACCTCCTTGCCGACGCCGTGCATCGGCGTGTAGACGGTGCGCGCGGTGCGCGGCGAACCCGCGGCCAGGACGGCGTCCGTACGGGCCAGATAGGCGTCCAGGACGCCCTCGTCGAGGATCTCCCAGCCGGACTCGGGGCGCGGCACGTCGGCGAGCGCCCGGACCGCGTCGATCTCGGCGGCGATCTCCGCGTCGGCCGGCGGCACGATCTGCGAACCGTCGCCCAGGTACACCTTGTAGCCGTTGTCGCGGGGCGGGTTGTGGCTGGCGGTGACCTCCACGCCCGCGACCGCGCCGAGGTGGCGTATGGCGTAGGCGAGGACGGGGGTGGGCAGCGGCCGGGGGAGGACGGCGGCGCGCAGGCCGGCGCCCGTCATCACGGCCGCGGTGTCCCGGGCGAAGTCGGCGGACTTGTGACGGGCGTCGTAACCGATCACGACGAGTCCGCCGGTCTCGCCCTTGGCCTTCAGATACGCGGCGAGTCCCGCCGCAGCCCTGATGACCACGGAGCGGTTCATCCGCATCGGCCCGGCGCCGAGTTCACCGCGCAGGCCCGCGGTGCCGAACTGGAGGGTCCCGGCGAAGCGGGCGGCGAGCTCGGCGACGTCCTCGGCGTCGACGAGCTTGGCGAGTTCCTCACGGGTCTCCGCGTCGGGGTCCTCGGCCAGCCACGCCTTGGCCCGCGCGATGAGTTCGTCCTGCACCTCGGGTGCACCTCTCTCTTCGGTCGTACGGTTCCGTCTGCCCGGTCGTTCCGCCCCCGGGGCCGGGGACGGACCTCCCGCCGCCTACAGGCGGTCCAGCACCTTGGTCAGGAGTTCCCCCATGCGCACGGCCGAGTCGCGGCCCGCCTGGAGGACTTCCTCGTGGTTCAGGGGTTCGCCCGTCATGCCGGCGGCGAGGTTGGTGACGAGCGAGATGCCGAGGACCTCGGCGCCCGCCTCGCGCGCGGCGATGGCTTCGAGGGTGGTCGACATGCCGACCAGGTCCGCGCCGATGACCCGGGCCATCCGGATCTCGGCAGGCGTCTCGTAGTGCGGGCCGGGGAACTGGGCGTAGACGCCCTCCTCCAGCGAGGAGTCGACCTCCTTGCACAGCGCGCGCAGCCGCGGCGAGTACAGGTCGGTGAGGTCGACGAAGTTCGCGCCGATGATCGGCGAGGTGGCCGTCAGGTTGATGTGGTCGCTGATCAGCACCGGCTGGCCGGGGCGCATGCCCTCGCGCAGCCCGCCGCAGCCGTTGGTCAGCACGATGGTCTTGCAGCCGGCGGCGACGGCGGTACGGACGCCGTGCGCGACGGCGGCGACCCCGCGGCCCTCGTAGAAGTGGGTGCGGCCGAGGAAGACCAGGGCGCGCTTGTCACCGATCACGTACGAGCGGACCTTGCCGCCGTGGCCCTCGACGGCCGGGGCCGGGAAGCCGGGCAGCTCGGTGACCTGGAACTCGGCCTCGGGGGTGCCGAGGGCGTCCGCGGCGGGAGCCCAGCCGGAGCCCATCACGAGGGCGACGTCATGGGTGTCGGCGCCGGTCAGCTCGCGCAGGCGCGTGGCGGCGGCGTCAGCGGCGGCATGAGGGTCGCCCTGGATGTCGTCCGGAAGAAGAGATGCGTTCACGCGCATGAGGGTAGCCGGTCTGGGCCTACGCGCGTAGATGACAGAGCTCACGGTCTTGCGATCGTTGTCTTGTCGTTTCCGACGAAAACAGCGGAGGGGTGCCCGCGGGAGCGCCCGCGCGACGAAGGGGTGCCGGGGAGGGGGCCGCGCTCAGCAGGGGCGCTTGCGCAGCTCCATGACGTAGTCGTGCGGCGCCCCCGCGGACTCCGCGGCGTCCGCCAGCTCCCCCAGATACCGCGCGGAGGGCAGTCCCCCCTCGTACCCGTTCAGTACGTACACCCAGGCGGGCTCCTCGCCCTCCAGTGTGTGCACCCGTACGCGCATCCGCCGGTAGACGTCGAGGCCGACGCCCTCCCAGCGGTCCATGGAGTCCTCGTCCAGCGGCGCCACGTCGTACAGCGCCACGAAGACCTGGGACCGCGGTGCCTCGACGATCGTCGCCAGCGCGCCCTCCCAGCCCATGTGCTCGCCGCCGAACGTCAGCCGCCAGCCGTTCAGCCAGCCCGTGGCGCGCAGCGGCGAGTGCGGGGCGCGGCGCGTCATGAGCCGCGGGTCGAGATTGCCGGCGTACGCGGCGTAGAGCGACATGGGGTCGAGGGTACGGCAGCGAAACGTACGTCTCTCGCGTAACAAAGTGACCCGGATGCCCGCACCGGGACCCCCTGGGCGGAAGCACCTTGAAGCGTGCGGGACAATGGAGTACGTGACTCGGATCGTGATCATCGGTGGCGGACCCGGCGGATATGAAGCTGCCCTGGTGGCAGCGCAACTCGGCGCGGAGGTGACCGTCGTCGACTGCGACGGTCTGGGCGGGGCGTCGGTGCTCACCGACTGCGTGCCGTCGAAGACCCTGATCGCCACGGCCGAGGTGATGACGACCTTCGACTCCTCGTACGAGGAGCTGGGCATCATCGTCGCCGACGACACCCCGCCCGACGAGCAGGCGGCCCGGGTGGTCGGCGTGGACCTCGGCAAGGTCAACCGCCGTGTGAAGCGCCTCGCGCTCGCCCAGTCGCACGACATCACGGCCTCGGTGACCCGGGCCGGCGCCCGTGTGCTGCGCGGCCGCGGACGGCTGGAGGGCATGCAGGCCCTGGACGGCTCCCGCAAGGTCGTCGTGCGAGCCGCCGACGGCAACGAGGAGACCCTCACCGCCGACGCCGTCCTCATCGCCACCGGCGGTCACCCCCGCGAGCTGCCCGACGCGCAGCCCGACGGCGAGCGGATCCTGAACTGGACGCAGGTCTACGACCTCGACGAGCTGCCCGAGGAGCTCATCGTGGTCGGTTCCGGTGTCACCGGCGCCGAGTTCGCCGGCGCCTACCAGGCGCTCGGCTCCCGCGTGACCCTCGTCTCCAGCCGGGACCGCGTGCTGCCGGGCGAGGACCCGGACGCCGCCGCCGTCCTGGAGGACGTCTTCCGCCGCCGCGGCATGAACGTGATGGCCCGCTCCCGCGCCGAGTCCGCCAAGCGGGTCGGCGACCGCGTCGAGGTCACCCTCGCCGACGGCCGCGTGATCAGCGGCACGCACTGCCTGATGGCGGTCGGCGCCATCCCGAACAGCAGCGGGATGGGCCTGGAGGAGGCCGGCGTCAAGGTCCGGGACTCCGGGCACATCTGGACCGACAAGGTCTCGCGCACCACCGCGCCCGGCGTGTACGCGGCCGGCGACGTGACCGGCGTCTTCGCCCTCGCGTCCGTCGCCGCCATGCAGGGCCGGATCGCGATGTACCACTTCCTCGGCGACGCGGTGGCCCCGCTGAACCTGAAGACGGTGTCGTCGAACGTCTTCACCGACCCCGAGATCGCCACGGTCGGCTACTCGCAGGCGGACGTGGACGCGGGCAAGATCGACGCCCGGGGCGTCAAGCTGCCGCTGCTGCGCAACCCGCGCGCCAAGATGCAGGGCATCCGCGACGGCTTCGTCAAGATCTTCTGCCGCCCCGGCACCGGCATCGTCGTCGGCGGTGTGGTGGTCGCCCCGCGAGCCTCGGAACTGATCCACCCCATCTCGATCGCGGTCGACAACAATCTGACGGTCGAACAGATCGCGAAGGCCTTCACCGTGTATCCGTCCCTGTCGGGCTCGATCGCCGAGGTCGCCCGGCAGTTGCACACCCGCAAGACCGCGGGCGAGGGCTGACCCCGGCGGGCGACTCTTCGCTGGTCACAGGGAGTCGGGGCCCATTCACGCGGCATAGGCGGACCGACTAGGCGCGTATACCACTTCGTGCCCTGCCATGCGAACAACTTCTGTTATTCGGCGCAAACTGCTGAAAGCAGACGGTCGTTGGGGTTACTGTCAGTTTCGTGTTCGCTGCAGAACGTCGCCAATTGATCCTCGAAATGGTGCGAGCGAATGGGGCCGTGTCGCTCCGTGAGCTCGCCCGCGTCGTCCAGACCTCCGAAGTGACCGTACGGCGGGACGTGCGCGCACTGGAGGCAGAAGGACTCCTCGACCGCCGGCACGGCGGTGCGGTATTGCCGGGCGGGTTCACGCGAGAGTCCGGCTTTCCGCAGAAATCACATCTCGCGACCGCCGAGAAGACGGCCATCGCCGATCTTGCCGCGGGTCTCGTCGAAGAGGGCGAGGCCATCGTGGTGGGGGCGGGCACCACCACACAGGAGCTGGCCCGCCGGCTCGCACGGATCCCCGGCCTGACCGTCGTCACCAACTCCCTTTTGGTGGCCCAGGCGTTGGCCCATGCCAACCGTGTCGAGGTCGTGATGACCGGCGGCACGCTGCGCGGTTCCAACTACGCCCTGGTCGGATCGGGTGCCGAGCAGTCGCTCCAAGGGCTGCGCGTCTCCCGGGCGTTCCTCTCCGGGAGCGGTCTGACCGCCGAGCGCGGGCTCTCCACGTCCAACATGCTCTCGGCGTCCGTGGACCGCGCTCTGGTCCAGGCGGCCGCGGAGGTGGTGGTCCTCGCCGACCACACGAAGCTCGGCGCGGACACCATGTTCCAGACCGTGCCGACCGACCTGATCACCCGTCTGGTCACCGACGAGCCGCCCGCGCACGACGACCGCGCGGCCACCGAACTGCAGGCCCTGGCCGATCAGGGTGTCCAGATCGCGGTGGCCGGGTCATCGGCATCGGGCGGTGCGGGAGGGGACCCTCTCCCGGCGGGGCGCCAGCAACGCCGGGAGGTACCCCTCCCGGGTCCGCGCCGCGGTCAGGTCGGACCGGGCTCGGGGCCACAACTACGCAGCGCGACGGTGATGGGGGACCAGCCCCCGGCCGAAAGGGCACGGGTGGCCGACCTCCGACGCCGCTGAGCGGTGCCGGCGGTCCGTGGAACGGACAGCGGGGCAGCTTTCCCGCCCCGTCCGGCTCATGGCCTCAGACCACGCAGTGTCAGGTTCAGCAGACGGTCGGCCAGTCCGGAGTCGTCCGGGGTTTCCTCCGCCGCCAGCGCGATCGCGTTGGTCAGCTGGAGGAGGTCACCGATCGACACGTCGGCGCGTACGGCCCCCGACTCCTGGGCGCGGAGCAGCAGGGCGCTGCCCGCCTCCCGCATCGGGCCGCTGCACCGGGCCAGATGTGAACCGTCGTCCCGCGCCGCCGACATGAGGGCGCGCGCGAGTCCGCGGTACTCACTCGCGTGTGTGACGATCGCGCGCAGCCAGTCCACCAGGGCGGTGCACGGCTGCGGGGCGTCCAGCAGTTCGCGTGAGCGGCTCAGCAGGTCGCTCACGGCCTCCTCGAAGACCGCGCTCAGCAGCGCGTGCCGGTTCGGGAAGTGGCGGTAGAGCGTGCCGATCCCGACGCCCGCGCGTCGGGCCACGTCCTCCAGGGACGCGTCCGTGCCGTGTTCGGCGAACGCGGACCGTGCCTCTGCCACCAGGCGTCCGTAGTTGCGTCGCGCGTCCGCGCGCATGACGCGTGGCGTCGCGGCCGTTTCTCCGGCGGGCCCGGACATGTCCTCTGCACCGGCCCGCTCCTGTGCGGTCGCGCCGACCATCGCTTCTCCCTGACCTCTGCCGCCGGATCCGACTCCCGTCGTCCGGCCGGTCCCAGCATGCCACCGGCCGTCGTCGGACGGGCCCTCCGGCCGCGCCCGCGGCACGCGTCCCCGGGGCTTTGCCCCCGCTCCGGGCCCGGCTCGCGGTTGCTTCTCTGCTGGGCGCCGGTGGGGGTGGGGCGCGCAGTTCCCCGCGCCCCTGAGAACCCCGCCCCCCGGGGTGTATTGGGGCTTCGCCCCTGGGCCCGGCTCCCGGTTGTTGTTTGCCCGGCGGCCGGTGGGGGGGGCGCGCAGTTCCCCGCGCCCCTAGGGGGCCTCCGGTGTCTCTTGGGGCTTCGCCCCCTGCGTCGGCTTCCGGTAGTCGGGTGGCTGCCCGCCGGTGGGGGTGGGGCGCGCAGTTCCCCGCGCCCCTGAGAACTCGGCCCCCCCGGGTGCTTTGGGGCTTCGCCCCTGGGGCCGGCTTGCGGTTGTTGTTTGCCCGGCGGCCGGTGGGGGTGGGGCGCGCAGTTCCCCGCGCCCCTTGGACCCCCCCGGCGCTTTCCTCGGGTTTCCGGGGGAACGGGCGGCGCCCGGCGGGTCGCGGGTGCGGGTCGCCGGGCGCCGGGGTGAGCCGGGTGGTCACCCGGTTCGCTTTGTTCAGTCCTTGATCTCGCAGATCGCGGCACCGGAGGTGACGGACGAACCGACCTCCGCGAGCAGGCCCTTGACGGTGCCGGAGCGGTGCGCGTTCAGCGGCTGCTCCATCTTCATCGCCTCCAGGACGACGACGAGGTCGCCCTCCTTGACCTCCTGGCCCTCCTCGACCGCCACCTTGACGATGGTGCCCTGCATCGGAGAGGCGAGCGTGTCGCCGGAGGCGGCCGGGCCGGACTTCTTCGCGGCCCGGCGCTTGGGCTTGGCGCCCGCGGCGAGACCCGTACGGGCCAGGGACATGCCGAGCGAGACCGGCAGCGAGACCTCCAGGCGCTTGCCGCCGACCTCGACGACAACCGTCTCGCGGCCCGGCTCGTCGTCGGTCTCGGCGTCGGCCGGAGCGGCGAACGGCTTGATCTCGTTGACGAACTCGGTCTCGATCCAGCGGGTGTGGATCGTGAACGGGTCGCTGGAGCCGGTGAGTTCGGGAGCGAACGCCGGGTCCGTGACGACCGCGCGATGGAACGGGATCGCCGTCGCCATGCCCTCGACGTCGAACTCGGCGAGCGCACGCGAGGCCCGCTGGAGCGCCTGCTCACGCGTGGCGCCGGTGACGATCAACTTGGCGAGCAGGGAGTCCCAGGCCGGGCCGATGACCGAGCCGGACTCGACACCCGCGTCCAGGCGGACACCGGGGCCCGAGGGCGGCGCGAAAGTCGTGACCGTGCCGGGGGCCGGCAGGAAGTTGCGGCCCGGATCCTCGCCGTTGATACGGAACTCGAAAGAGTGACCCCGCAGTTCGGGGTCGCCGTAACCGAGTGCCTCGCCGTCGGCGATACGGAACATCTCGCGGACGAGGTCGATGCCGGCGACCTCCTCGGTGACCGGGTGCTCCACCTGGAGACGGGTGTTGACCTCCAGGAAGGAGATCGTGCCGTCCGTGCCGACGAGGAACTCGACGGTGCCCGCGCCGACGTAGCCGGCCTCCTTCAGGATCGCCTTCGAGGAGTCGTACAGCTCCTGCACCTGGGCGTCCGAGAGGAAGGGGGCCGGGGCCTCCTCGACCAGCTTCTGGTGGCGGCGCTGGAGGGAGCAGTCACGCGTCGACACGACGACCACGTTGCCGTGGGTGTCGGCCAGGCACTGCGTCTCCACGTGCCGCGGCTTGTCGAGGTAGCGCTCGACGAAGCACTCGCCCCGGCCGAACGCCGCGACGGCCTCGCGGACCGCCGACTCGTAGAGCTCGGGGACCTCTTCGAGGGTGCGGGCGACCTTCAGGCCGCGCCCGCCACCGCCGAAGGCGGCCTTGATGGCGATCGGCAGGCCGTGCTGCTCGGCGAACGCGACGACCTCCTCGGCGCCCGAGACCGGGTCCGGGGTGCCGGCCACCAGCGGCGCTCCGGCGCGCTGCGCGATGTGCCGGGCGGCGACCTTGTCACCGAGGTCGCGGATGGCCTGCGGCGGCGGACCGATCCAGATCAGGCCCGCGTCGAGAACGGCCTGCGCGAACTCGGCGTTCTCGGAGAGAAATCCGTATCCGGGGTGGATGGCGTCCGCACCCGAGTCCTTGGCGGCCTGCAGCACCTTGGCGATGTCCAGGTAACTGGTGGCCGGGGTGTCACCGCCCAACGCGAACGCCTCGTCCGCCGCACGGACATGCAGAGCGTCCCGGTCCGGTTCCGCATACACGGCAACGCTCGCGATCCCGGCATCCCGGCACGCCCGGGCCACGCGGACAGCGATTTCGCCACGGTTGGCGATGAGCACCTTGCGCACGATGGCTCCCTCCTTGAAACAAGCCGAGTTTAGGGACAGCCAACACGACGTTTCGACCCGTCCCCAGTGGTGAGCTTGCCCACACGGAGCGTGATACGAGGCTCGCCCGACCCGCGAAATCCCTTGTCGCACCGCAGCACGCGGGAGTCCTTGGCTGAACCCTAGCCCTCCGATGTGGCCAAGGTCTCTGTGGCTCCGTGCTGCGGCCCACATCGATTCTTTGTGGAGTCCCTACGAATGGCCCAACGATTCTTTGCCCTCGGCAGAACCCTTGTCCCGGGGTTTACCCGTTAGTAGCGTTCGGGATGTCTCGAACGTACTTGGGGTAACAGCACGCGGAAGTGGGTGGGACCGGTGGTGCGCAGACCGGTGGCATGGGTGACGGCGCTCGTGCTCTTCGCGGAGGCGATCGGCATCGCGCTCCTCAACTGGTTCCTCGGCGTGGTCGTGGACCGTCAGGACATGTCCCTGGCGGGGCTCGACTCCGACACGATGGCGGTGTCGTCGAAGATCGGAGGCCTGGTCTTCGGCCTGTACTTCGCCGCGTGCGCCGTGTCCGCGCTGCTGGTCGGTGTGCGCGACCGCGCACCCGGTCTCGTCGGGCGTGTCCTGCTGATCAGCGCCGCGGTGGTGCACGCCCTGCTGGGCGCCTTCACGGTGGGTCTGGTCGGCTGGGGCGCCTTCGCCTTCATGATGATCGGGCTCGGGCTGATCGTGTTCACCCTGCTGGCGTACGACCGCCGGGGGACGGGCCCGGTCGACGCCGTGCCGCCGGGCGGCCCAGGCGGCGACGAGGGCCTCGGCCACGGGAGCGGTGCCGGACAGGGCGTCGATCAGGGAGGCGCCGTCGACCTGGGGAAGCGTGCCGACGGGGGACCCGCGGTCACCCCGCCCCCCGCTCCCTCGGCCTCCTGACCGGGCGCCCGCCGCACGCCGGGTGCCCTACTTGTCCTGGGGCGCCCACAACTCGGTGATGCCCACGCCCAGTTCGGCGAGCAGCTTGCGCACCAGCGGCAGCGAGATGCCGATCACGTTGCCGTGGTCGCCGTCGATGCCCTCGATGAACGGGGCCGACCGGCCGTCGAGCGTGAACGCGCCCGCCACGTGGAGGGGTTCGCCCGAGGCGACGTACGCGGCGACTTCCGCGTCCGTCGGCTCGCCGAAGCGGACGACGGTGGACGCCGTGGCCGACACCCAGCGCTTGCTCGCCGTGTCCCAGACGCAGTGCCCCGTCTGGAGCGTGCCCGCCCGGCCGCGCATCGCCTTCCAGCGGGCGGTCGCCTCCTCGGCGTCGGCGGGCTTGCCGAGCGCCTCGCCGTCCAGGTCGAGCACAGAGTCGCAGCCGATCACCAGCGCGCCCTGGACCTCCGGGCGGGCCGCCACGACGGAGGCCTTCGCCTCGGCCAGCGCGCGGGCGAGTTCGGCGGGGGTGGGCGCGGTGACGGCGTCCTCGTCGACCCCGCTCACGATCACCTCGGGGGCGAGTCCGGCCTGCCGCAGCAGGTTGAGCCGGGCGGGGGACTGCGAAGCGAGCACGAGACGGCGGCGCGGCTGATCGGTCATGCCGTTCAGGGTATCGGCGCCGATCGGCCCGCGCGCCGGCCGCCGTTCATCCGCTCCCGAGCGCTCAGCGCACGCCCAGCACGATCATCGCGACCACCATGGCCAGCGCCATGAGAACGCCCAGGCGCCGCAACATGGTCTGCATGTCGCGGAGCTCCTTGGGCGGCTCGTTCTCCGGGTCGGACCACAGCATGTCCTCGATCGTGCGACGTCCGCGCGGCCGGGCGCCTGAGTACGCGTACTCAAGTTGCGCCCGCCCCTTGCTCGAATCCGTCTCCCCACCCGCCCGGCTCAAACGGGTCTCCAGTTCCCTTAGTGACGGCGACGCTGCTACAGTCGGGGGCGTAGCTAAAGGGACTCCAGTCCCCTTTAGTCGTCTCGGGAGAGGGAACCGTCATGTTCACCACCGCCTGGACCGCGTCACCCCAGCTCCCCGCGGAAGGCTTCACCCCGAACTGGTCGCGCGAGGGCTTCTGGCGCCAGTCGCTGCGCCAGGCCGTCCGGCTCACCGCGGGCGGCCACCGACTGCGCGTCCGGCTCTCCAACGCGTACGGCGCCTCGCCCCTGCGCATAGCGGGCGCCACCGTCGCCCGGACCGCGGGCGGGGCCGCCGTCGAGCCGGACTCGGTGCGCCGGCTCACCTTCGCGGGGGCCGCCGACACCGAGATCCCGGCACGCGGCGACCTCGTCAGCGATCCCGTCGAACTGCGCCTGGAGCGGCTGGAGTCGGTGACCGTCACCCTGCACCTCGACGCCGTGACCGGGCCCGCCACCTTCCACGCGCAGGCCTTCGCGACCAGTCACCGAGGCGCCGGGGACCGTCTCCACGACGTGGGCGGACGCGGCTTCACGGAGACCACCGAGTCCTGGTACTTCCTGTCCGCCGTCGAGGTCGACGCGGGCGGACGCGGGGACGGGGTCGCGCTCTTCGGGGACTCCATCGTGGACGGCTTCGGCTCCACGCCGGGCGGGAACCGGCGCTGGTCCGACCGGCTCGCCGAACGCATCGGCCGGCCCGTCCTCAACGCCGGGATCGGCGGCAACCTGCTGCTCAACGACTCGGCCTGGTACGGCGAGAAGGGCATCCACCGGCTCGGCCGGGACGTCCTCCGCCACCCGGGCGTGGACACCCTCGTCGTCCTCCAGGGCGTCAACGACATCGGCTTCAGCGAGACGGACGACCAGCCGACCTACCGGCCCGCCCCGGTCGTCGAGACCGACGAACTCGTCGCGGGGTACCGCGGGTTGATCGAGCGGGCCCGCGCCGGCGGACTCCGGGTGATCGGCGCGACCCTGCTGCCCTTCGGCGGCTCCGACCACTGGGGCGAGCACGCGGCGAAGGTCGCCCACGAGGTCAACGCGTGGATGCGCGACCCGGCACACGGCGAGTGGGACGCGGTCGTCGACCTGAATCGCGCCCTGGCCGATCCGGCGGACCCGGACCGGCCGCACCCCGCGTACGACATCGGCGACCACCTGCACCCGGGCGACGCCGGATACGCGGTGATGGCCGAGGCCGTGGCGCGGGTCCTCTAGCGGCAGGGCCTAGCCGGGCCAGTACGTGCGCCCCCAGGCCGTCGCGCCCGGCTGCGGGAGCCGGTGCGCGGCGACCCGGGCCGGGTCGGACCAGGAGTCCCGCGGCCGGGGCGCGCCCGACGGCTCGGCCGCCGCCGCCGCGGCGCGCACCCGGACCACCGCCAGGGCGGCGGCCAGCTCCTCCGGGGTCGGATTGCCCCGTACGACCTTGATCGTCATGTCTGCTCCCAGGGGTCGGGGCCTGTGGCGGTCTAGAGCGGGATGTTGCCGTGCTTCTTCGGAGGAAGGGATGCCCGCTTCGTCCGCAGCTGACGCAGACCGCGGACGACGTGCGCGCGGGTCTGCGACGGCATGATCACGCCGTCGATGTAACCGCGCTCGGCCGCCGTGTACGGGTTCAGCAGCGCGTCCTCGTACTCCTGGATCAGCCGGGCACGGGTGCCCTCTGCCTCGTCGGGGTCCTTGACGGCGGCGATCGTGCGGCGGTGCAGGATGTTCACCGCGCCCTGCGCGCCCATGACGGCGATCTGCGCGGTCGGCCAGGCCAGGTTGAGGTCGGCGCCCAGGTGCTTGGAGCCCATGACGTCGTACGCGCCGCCGAAGGCCTTGCGGGTGATGACCGTGATCAGCGGGACGGTCGCCTCCGCGTACGCGTAGATCAGCTTGGCGCCGCGCCGGATGATGCCCGTGTGCTCCTGGTCGACACCCGGGAGGAAGCCGGGCACGTCCACGAACGTGAGGACGGGCACGTTGAACGCGTCGCACGTGCGGACGAACCGCGCCGCCTTCTCGCTCGCGTCGATGTCCAGGCAGCCGGCGAACTGCATCGGCTGGTTCGCGACGATGCCCACCGGACGGCCCTCGACCCGGCCGAAGCCGGTCAGGATGTTCGGCGCGAACAGCGGCTGCGTCTCGAAGAACTCGGCGTCGTCCAGGACGTGTTCGATCACCGTGTGCATGTCGTACGGCTGGTTCGCGCTGTCCGGCACGATCGTGTCCAGCTCGCGGTCCTCGTCCGTGAGGGTGAGGTCCGCCTCCTCCGGGAACGCCGGCGCCTCGCTGAGGTTGTTGGACGGCAGGTACGACAGCAGCTGCTTGACGTACTCGATGGCGTCCTTCTCGTCACCCGCCATGTGGTGGGCCACGCCCGACACGGCGTTGTGGGTGCGGGCGCCGCCCAGCTCCTCGAAGCCGACGTCCTCGCCCGTCACCGTCTTGATCACGTCGGGACCCGTGATGAACATGTGCGAGGTCTGGTCGACCATGACCGTGAAGTCGGTGATGGCGGGGGAGTACACCGCCCCGCCGGCGCAGGGGCCGACGACCAGGCTGATCTGTGGAATGACGCCCGACGCATGGGTGTTCCGGCGGAAGATCTCGCCGTACATGCCCAGCGCGCTGACGCCTTCCTGGATCCGCGCGCCACCCGAGTCGTTGATGCCGATGACCGGACAGCCGGTCTTCAGGGCGAAGTCCATCACCTTCATGATCTTCTGCCCGTAGACCTCGCCGAGCGCACCGCCGAAGACGGTGAAGTCCTGCGAGAACACGGCGACCGGGCGGCCGTCGACCGTGCCGTAGCCCGTGACGACGCCGTCGCCGTACGGACGGTTCTGCTCCAGACCGAAGTCGGTGGAGCGATGCCGGGCGAACTCGTCGAACTCGACGAAGGATTCTTCGTCCATCAGCAGGTCGATGCGCTCACGGGCCGTCAGTTTGCCCTTGGCGTGCTGCTTTTCGACGGCGCGCTCCGAGCCGGCGTGCGTCGCCTCCTGGATGCGGCGCTGCAGGTCCGCGAGTTTGCCCGCGGTGGTGTGGATGTCGGGGTGGTGCAGCTCTTCCGGCTCGGACATCGGGATGCGGCTCCCTGCCTGCTCTAAGGGGACGTGAGGGGCGGTGCTCAGAAGGGGGACTTGCTACTCATCCGTAGCGTAGTGCTGTGGCTACCGTTCAGCAGTGCGGCGTTTACCACACCTAGGCTGGGTTGCATGACGCCGCAAGATGCTTCAGACGCGCACGACAACCGCTGGTCCGACCTGGGCCGACCGCCGCTCAACGGCGCCGCCCTGCGGCGGGCGCTGGTCCGCGAAGACGGCCTGTGGGCCGACGTGGAGGTCGTGCAGCGCACCGGGTCGACCAACACGGACCTGGCCGGCCTCGTCACCAAGGAGAACGCCGACGAGGGCGCGGTCCTCGTCGCCGAGGAGCAGAACGCCGGGCGCGGCCGGCTGGACCGCCGCTGGACGGCGCCCGCCCGCTCCGGACTCTTCTTCTCCGTGGTGCTCAAGCCGACCGGCGTCCCCGTCGAACGCTGGGGCTGGCTGCCGCTGCTCACCGGAGTCGCCGTCGCCGCCGCGCTCGCGCGCACCGCCGGTGTCGACACCGCTCTGAAGTGGCCCAACGACCTGCTGGTCACCGTGGACGGTGAGGAGCGCAAGGTCGGCGGCATCCTCGCCGAGCGCGCGGGCGCCGACGCGGTCGTGGTCGGCATCGGCATCAACGTCACCCTCCGCGCCGAGGAGTTGCCTGTGCCGGGCGCCGGATCGCTGGCCCTGGCGGGCGCGACGACCACCGACCGGGATACCGTGCTGCGGGCGGTGCTGCGCTCGCTCGAGGAGTGGTACGGACGCTGGCGCGACGCGTCCGGTGACCCCGTCGCCTCGGGCCTCCAGGAGGCGTACACGGCCGCCTGCGCGACCCTCGGCCGTGCGGTCCGCGCCGAGCTGCCCGGCGGCCGCTCGATCGTCGGCGAGGCGGTGGCCGTGGACGGCGACGGCCGCATCGTGATCGCCACGGAGGACGGCGTGCAGGAGCCGGTGGGCGCGGGCGACGTGGTCCACCTGCGGGCCGTCTGAGCGGCGCGGGACGGGGACCCGTCCACGGAGGCCGCACCCACGAGCGCCCTGCCGGCGCCCGGCTCGCCGACGGGCGACCAGTCCGCCGCCGGGCCGCCCAGGCACCGCGCGCTCGCACCCTGCCCGTCCGCGCCCGGTCCCTCCATGAGCGCTGCGCTCGCACTCTGCCTGCGTACGCCGGGCCTTCTCGCGTGGGGTGTGGCCGTGGACGGCGGACACGCGGGCTGCCTGTCCGCGCCCGGTCCCTCCGTGAGCGCTGTGCCCGAACTCTGCCTGCGTACGCCGGGCCTTCTCGCGTGCGGTGTGGCCGTGGACGGCGGACCCGCGGGCGACCTGTCTGGGCCCGAGCTTTCCGCGAGCGGTGTGCTCGCGTCTGCCGGGCTCGGGGGCCGCCTGTCCGCGGGCCGGCTGCCCACGGGCGGTCGGCGCGTCGGCGGGGTCACGTGGGGTGTCGAGGGCTGGTGCTGTCGTGCTTGCGCCGCGGGGACGGTCCCGGGGAGGGAGCGGTTCGGGCGGGCGGGTCCGGGACCGCGGACACGGGTGGTCACCGGTGCCGTACGGCGGGTGTGCGGGGCCCGTGGCGGGCTGGGAAAAGCCGCCGCACAGCCCCTGCGGACACCGTCTCCAGGCAGGTCGCGCCATCGGGAGTGAGCCAGCGCACACCTGCCGTAGAGTTGAGCGCGGTCGATACCTGACCTCGGCAGATCGGAAGGGCAGCAGGCGTGACCGTCGACGACACCGGCTCCGGCACGGGTGCTCACCCTGCCCCCGACGGCGAGCCGGGCCGTACCGCCGGGCCGGTCACGGACGAGAGCTCCGCACGGACCGCCGCGAGCGGCGAGACCGGGCAGGAGGTCCGGCCGGACGACCCCACGGACGCGGATCCCGGCCCCCTTGGCGACGGCCACCGCGGCGAGCCGAGCGGTGTCCGCGAGGACGACCCGACCGACACGCGCGCGCAGGCCAGGCCCGACGGACGGCCCGAGCTGAGGTCGGACGCGCGGCACGAGGCGAACGGCCGGGTGGACGCGCCCGTCGACCCGGACTCCGACGAGGACCCCCTCGCACTGCGCCTGGAGGGGCTCATCCTGGGCGCCGAGCGGCGCTACACCCCGTTCCAGGCGGCCCGTAGCGCGGGCGTCTCCATGGAGCTGGCGTCCCGGTTCTGGCGGGCGATGGGCTTCGCCGACATCGGCCAGGCCAAGGCGCTCACGGAGGCGGACGTCCTTGCCCTGCGCCGGCTCGCCGGTCTCGTCGAGGCGGGCCTGCTGAGCGAGGCCATGGCCGTCCAGGTCGCCCGCTCCACCGGCCAGACCACCGCCCGTCTGGCCGAATGGCAGATCGATTCCTTCCTGGAGGGCCTGACCGAGCCCCCGGAACCGGGGATGACCCGCACCGAGGTCACGTACCCCCTGATCGAGCTGCTGCTGCCCGAGCTGGAGGAGTTCCTCGTCTACGTCTGGCGCCGCCAGCTCGCCGCCGCCACCGGCCGCGTCGTGCAGGCCGCCGACGACGAGGAGATGGTCGACCGGCGTCTCGCCGTCGGTTTCGCCGACCTGGTCGGGTTCACCCGGCTGACGCGCCGCATGGAGGAGGAGGAGCTCGGCGAACTCGTCGAGGCCTTCGAGACCACCGCGGCGGACCTGGTCGCCGCCCACGGCGGCCGGCTCATCAAGACCCTCGGCGACGAGGTCCTCTACTCCGCCGACGACGCCGGTGTGGCCGCCGAGATCGCGCTGCGGCTCATCGAGACGATGGCGAACGACGAGACGATGCCGGAGCTGCGTGTCGGCATCGCCTTCGGCACGGTCACCACCCGGATGGGCGACGTGTTCGGCACCACCGTGAACCTGGCGAGCCGTCTCACGTCGATAGCGCCGCGCGACGCCGTCCTCGTCGACGGTGCCTTGGCGGAGGAGCTGACCCGGACCGGTGACGCCCCCGCCTCGGAGGCCGAGGCCGCGGAGGCTGCGGCCGCCGCGGAGAAGGAGGGCGAGGAACCCCCCTCGTACCGCTTCGCGCTCCAGCCCATGTGGCAGCGGCCGGTCCGTGGGCTCGGTGTCATCGAACCCTGGCTGCTGGCCCGCCGGGACACCGACGCGTAGCCGTTCCTCGCCGCAGCCCACCCCGGTCCGACCGGGGCCGGCCCGTGGGGTCACCCCTGCTGCCCGGGTGAGAGCAGTCCGTCCACGCAGATCCCGACGATCGGTACGCACACGCCCGGCCGGTGCGTCGGCGCCGGTGCCCGGGTGCTCGGGGCCTGCGTCGGGCTGTGGCGCGGAGCCGTCGCGGTGGGAGCGGGGTCCGGCGCCTGCGGGGGCCGGGTCGTGGACGTGTCCGTGGGGATGCCGGTGGCGCCCGGCCCGTCGGTGTCCGGGCCGCCGATGTCCGGGCCGTCGGCGTGGCCCGCCGGGGCGGCGCCGCCCGACGCTGTCGGGGACGGACCGGGAATCAGACTGACCCCCGGGGTGGGGGCCGGACTCTCGCCGCCCATCACGGCGGTCGCCGTGGCGACACCGGGACGCGCGGGCGGCGGTACGGCCTCCACGGTGGTGACGGCGTCGTCCTCCGGGTCCGTGTCCGCGGCGGTGGCCGTCCCGCCCCGTGGCTCCGCGTCCGCGGGCCCGCCGCCTCCGCCGATCCCGGTCATCGACTCCGGCGCCATGCGCGCGAGACTCAGCACCCCTGCCGCCAGCGCGAGTCCCCCCGTGGCGAACAGCACCCGCCGTCGTCGGGGCCTGCGGTGCCGTCCCCGTCCGGAACCCGGGAGCGGGTCGACACCGGCACCCGCGTCTCCGGTCCCGGCCGCGGCCATGGCACCGGGGATCCGCGGAGGCCCGTCCGGCCTGCCCTGGGGCATCGGTACGGTCCTCGGCGCCGGGACGGCTCCGGGCCGCTCCCCGACGGGTCGGCCGCGCGCCGCCGCAACGCCGGCCCGCTCATCGGGGCGCTCGATCGGCTCGGCTCCGTGGGGGGCGGAAACGTTCCTGGAGACTCCCGGGGCGCGGCCTCCCGTCGACGGAACGGCGTCCGGAGCGACCGTCCCGCCGGGCTTCGCGACCTCTTTCGGCGGCCGTACGGTGCCGGCCCCGGCCTTGTCGGCGGGCCGAGGCGCCGTGACACCGGCCGGGCCTCCCGGACCTCGGCCCGTCGGGTTGGCCGTGCCCGTCGCACCGGCCGCTCCCGCTGTCCTCGGTGCCGGAATCCCGCCGCTCCCGGCTTCCCGGGCCGCAACGGAGGGCGCGGGATGTGGCGGCACGGTCATGGGCGGCGTGGCCCACACCTTGGCCGCCCTGCCCGGCTTGTCCCGGACGGCGCGGGAGTCCGGCCCGCCGGGAGCTCCGGCGGCCGGGGTGTCGGCCGCGGGCCGTGCCGCCGCGGTGGTCCTCACGGGCGCCCGTACCGTGCCCGACCCGACGGGGTCGATGGCGCCGGCGGCGAACGATGTGGGGGCGTTCGTCGCCACCCCGAGGGAGGTCGCCCGCACCCAGCGGGCGCGGGCCGGCGCGGGCGGGACCGGTGCGGCCGGAGCCGCTCCGGGCGGTGTCCGGCGTACCGCCCCCGGGCCCGGGCGGGCGTCGCCGGCCTGCGGCGTCTCGCGGTCTGTCATGGCCGTCCCTCCCCGGTGTGCCGATGCCCCGCATGCGCTGTGGCGGTGCGCAGGTTAAGCACGGGCACGGTTCAGGGGTACGGGAGTTGGGCCCGATGTCACCCGAACGAGGAGGTGCGCGACGAAGGGGTGGGTTTCGCCGGACGGCGTCGGCTGCGATGATCGGGGCGTCGATTGTTAACCCGCGTTAACCGGGAGGGTGTCATGGCGGAGCAAGGGGCGGAGCGACCCGCGGACCAGGGCGGGGAGCAGGGTGAGCGCAGGTTCGGCGAGTTCGTCGCCGTACGGCGGCACGGGCATGTCGCCGAGCTCGTCCTGGACCGGCCCAAGGCCATGAACGCGGTGTCCACCGAGATGGCCCGGTCGATCGCCGGGGCCTGCGACGCGCTGGCCGCCGACCTGGACGTCCGGGTGGTCGTGCTGGTTTCCACCCATGAGCGCGCCTTCTGCGTCGGTGCCGACCTGAAGGAGCGGAACTCCTTCACGGACGCCCAGCTGGTGCGGCAGCGGCCCGTCGCGCGGGCCGCCTACACCGGTGTCCTGGAGCTGCCGATGCCGACCGTGGCCGCCGTGCACGGGTTCGCGCTGGGCGGCGGGTTCGAGCTGGCGCTGTCCTGCGACCTGATCGTGGCCGACCGCACGGCGGTCGTGGGGCTGCCCGAGGTGTCCGTCGGGGTGATCCCCGGCGGTGGCGGCACGCAGCTGCTGCCGCGCCGGGTCGGTGCCGCCCGCGCCGCGGAGCTGATCTTCTCGGCCAGGCGCCTGGAGGCTTCCGAGGCGCGGGAGTTGGGGCTGGTGGACGAGCTGGTGGAGGCGGGGCAGGACCGTACGGAGGCGCTCGCCCTGGCCGCCCGGATCGCGGCGAACTCGCCGGTCGGGCTGCGCGCCGCCAAGCGCGCCCTGCGCCTCGGGCACGGGCTCGACCTGCGGGCCGGCCTGGAGGTGGAGGACGCCGCCTGGCGCTCCGTCGCCTTCTCCGGCGACCGCGCGGAGGGCGTCGCCGCCTTCAATGAGAAGCGCACACCGGACTGGCCCGGGGAGTAGTCCGGCCCCCTGTTCGCCCCGCAAATATCCCGAATATAAGTAAATGTCCCTAACCTGGAGCGATGGGAGAGGACAGGCGGCTGAGGGCCGTGGTGACGCTGGCGCAGGGCATGGCCGCGGCGCACACGCCGCGTGAGTCGTGGCGGGCCGCGGCGCTCGGCGCGTGTCACGCGCTGACCGGCAGCTTCGCCGCGCTCTCCGTCTGGGAGCGGGAGCTCGGCCGGCTGCGCGTCCTCGTCAACGTCGGCGACCGCGCGCCGGACGAGGCGGAGTTTCCCGACGGGGAGGCCTACCCCGTGCACCAGTTTCCCGAGATCACCGAGTTCCTGCACGAGCGGTGGGCGGGCGGCGGTGAGCCCAACGCCTGGGTGGAGACCGCCGACGGCCCGGCGGCCGGCCCCGCCGGGTACTGCCACCAGCGGGTCGCCGCACTGCGCAGACGAGGGCGCGGCTGCTGTGTCGTCGCGCCGATCGTGCTGCACGGGCGGGCGTGGGGTGAGCTCTACGTGGCCCGGCGGGCCGGAGCCCCCGTCTTCGCCCGCTCCGACGCCGACTTCGCGACCGTCCTCGCCTCCGTCGTCGCCGCCGGGATCGCGCAGACCGAGCGGCTGGAGGAGGCCCGGCGGCTCGCCTACACCGACGCCCTGACCGGACTCGCCAACCGCCGCGCCGTGGACGTGCGCCTCGACGAGGCCGTCGAGCTGCACCGGAGCGAGGGGACCGTGGTCAGTCTCGTCGTCTGCGACCTCAACGGACTCAAGCGCGTGAACGACACCCGGGGCCACGCCGTCGGGGACCGGCTCCTCGAACGGTTCGGGTCCGTGCTCTCGCTCTGCGGGGCCATGCTGCCGGGCACTCTCGCCGCGCGGCTCGGCGGCGACGAGTTCTGCCTCCTCGCGATCGGGCCCGCCGCGGACGAGGTGGTCCGGATCGCCGACGAACTCTGCCGCCGCGCCGCCGAGTTGGAGCTGGGGGAGGGGGTGGCGTGCGGGGTCGCCTCGACCGAGGACCCGATCGGGCCCGTACGGTCGGCGCGCCGGCTGTTCCGGCTGGCGGACGCGGCCCAGTACCGGGCGAAGGCCGTCCGGGCGGCGAAGCCGGTGGTCGCCGGGCGCGAGGGCCCCGACGATCCCGTCGTGCGCCTCGCGGACACCCCCGCGCCCCCGGCGGGCGAGCGCCGCAGGTTCCGGGGACGGCACGACCCGCCCCCCTCCTGATGGTCCACGGGGAGGCGGTTGTGACGTACGCCGGAGTAAGGGGTCAACCCGCCGTCCACTAGTGACATCATCGAATTCACTGCGTACGCTCCTGAATATGGATATGCACACTGTGGTGGTGGGGACGTCCGGGGTGACCGCGTCCGACGTACTCGCCGTGGCCCGCGACGGCGCCCGGATCGAACTCTCCGGCGAAGCGGTGGCGGCGCTCGCCGCGGCCCGCGAGATCGTCGACGCGCTGGCGGCCAAGCCGGAGCCCGTCTACGGCGTCTCCACCGGCTTCGGCGCCCTGGCCTCCCGGCACATCAGCCCGGAACTGCGCGCCCAGCTGCAGCGCAACATCGTCCGCTCGCACGCCGCCGGCATGGGCCCGCACGTCGAGCGCGAGGTCGTCCGCGCGCTGATGTTCCTGCGGCTCAAGACCGTCTGCTCCGGCCACACCGGCGTACGGCCCGAGGTCGCGCAGACCATGGCCGACATCCTCAACGCGGGCATCACCCCGGTCGTCCACGAGTACGGCTCGCTCGGCTGCTCCGGCGACCTCGCCCCGCTCTCCCACTGTGCGCTGACCCTGATGGGTGAGGGCGACGCCGAAGGCCCCGACGGTGTCGTCCGGCCGGCCGGCGAACTCCTCGCCGCCCACGGCATCGCCCCCGTCGAACTGCGCGAGAAGGAGGGCCTCGCCCTCCTCAACGGCACCGACGGCATGCTCGGCATGCTGGTCATGGCCCTCGCCGACCTGGAGACGCTCTACAAGTCGGCCGACGTCACCGCCGCGCTCTCCCTCGAAGCCCTGCTCGGTACGGACAAGGTCCTCGCCCCCGAGCTGCACGCCATCCGCCCGCACCCCGGCCAGGGTGCCAGCGCCGCCAATATGCTGGCCGTGCTGAAGGGTTCGGAGCTCACCGGCCACCACCAGGACGACGCCCCGCGCGTCCAGGACGCCTACTCGGTGCGCTGCGCCCCGCAGGTCGCGGGCGCCGGCCGCGACACCCTCGCCCACGCCCGCACGGTCGCCGAGCGCGAACTGGCCTCCACCGTCGACAACCCGGTCGTGCTCCCCGACGGACGCGTCGAGTCGAACGGCAACTTCCACGGCGCCCCCGTCGCCTACGTCCTCGACTTCCTCGCCATCGCGGCGGCCGACCTCGGCTCGATCGCCGAGCGTCGCACCGACCGGCTGCTCGACAAGAACCGCTCGCACGGGCTGCCGCCCTTCCTCGCGGACGACGCCGGCGTCGACTCGGGCCTGATGATCGCCCAGTACACGCAGGCCGCGCTGGTCAGCGAGATGAAGCGGCTCGCCGTACCGGCGTCCGCCGACTCCATCCCCTCCTCCGCCATGCAGGAGGACCACGTCTCCATGGGCTGGTCGGCCGCGCGCAAGCTGCGGACCGCGGTGAACAACCTGGCCCGCATCGTGGCGATCGAGCTGTACGCCGCCACCCGCGCCATCGAACTCCGGGCGGGCCTGACCCCGGCCCCGGCGTCGCAGGCGGTCATCGCCGCCGTCCGCGCCGCCGGCGTCCAGGGCCCCGGCCCCGACCGCTTCCTCGCCCCCGACCTGGAGGCGGCGGACGTGTTCGTGCGGGCCGGCGGTGTCGTGACCGCGGTCGAGCCGGTGACCGGGCCGCTCGCCTAGCCGCAGGCGCGCCCCTCGGGGCGGCCGGTGTGTGGGCCGGGCGGTTCCCGGCCCACACACCCCGCCTCGCACCCGCGCATCAGTGTGTGCTACTGTCTCATTGATACGTTTTTGGTACCCATTTACTTTGTGCGCCTGATCGGAATCCTCCGCAGGCGCGTTTTGTTTTACCGGCATCTCCGGCATTACCCGGTGCATGCTCCGGATGGGGGCCCACTACCTGTTCAGGAGAACAACATGGCTACCGGCACCGTGAAGTGGTTCAACTCGGAAAAGGGCTTCGGCTTCATCGAGCAGGACGGCGGCGGCCCCGACGTCTTCGCGCACTACTCGAACATCGCGAGCTCCGGCTTCCGCGAGCTCCTCGAGGGCCAGAAGGTCTCCTTCGACGTAGCGCAGGGCCAGAAGGGCCTGCAGGCGGAGAACATCATCCCCGCCTAGTTCGCGACGCGCTTTTCCAGAGCCGGGTCCCGCGCCTTCGGGTGCGGGTCCCGGCTCGCGCTGTGACAGCTCATGCAGGTGGTGAGCGCTTGTGTGTGCAGTCCGTGGGGCCCAGGAAGGAAATCCAGATCCAGCATGACTCGATCCGAACGTCCCGTCCGTAAGCGGCCGGCAAACGCACGCGCCGCACAGTCCGGCGGCTCCGCGCAGAGCGCCGGCCGCGCCACCGGCCGGGGCGCGGGCCGCGGCCCCGTCCGCAAGGTGACGCCGCCTCAGGAGTTCTCGCTCCCCGAGACCATCACCCCGGCGCTGCCCGCCGTCGAGTCCTTCGACGCTCTGGACATGCCCGCCGCCCTGACGAAGACCCTCACGGCCCAGGGCGTCACCGATCCCTTCCCGATCCAGGGCGCCACCCTGCCGAACTCCCTGGCCGGGCGCGACGTGCTCGGCCGCGGGCGCACCGGCTCCGGCAAGACGCTCGCCTTCGGGCTCGCGCTCCTCGCCCGCACGGCCGGCCGCCGCGCCGAGCCGAGGCAGCCCCTCGCGCTCGTCCTCGTCCCCACGCGCGAACTCGCCCAGCAGGTCAACGACGCGCTGACGCCGTACGCCACCGCCGTCAACCTGCGCGTGGCCACCGCCGTCGGCGGGATGTCGATCGGCCGCCAGGCCGGCACCCTGCGCCGCGGCGCCGAGGTCCTCGTGGCCACCCCCGGCCGGCTCAAGGACCTCATCGAGCGCGGTGACTGCGCGCTCGGCCAGGTCGCGATCACCGTCCTCGACGAGGCCGACCAGATGGCCGACATGGGCTTCATGCCCCAGGTCGTCGCCCTGCTCAACCAGGTCGAGCCCGGCGGCCAGCGGCTGCTCTTCTCGGCCACGCTCGACAAGAACATCGACCGGCTCGTCCGGATGTTCCTCACCGACCCCGTGGTGCACTCCGTCGACCCGTCCGCGGGCGCGGTGACCACCATGGAGCACCACGTGCTGCACGTCGCCGACGAGACCGACAAGAAGGCCGTCGCCACGCGCATCGCCGCCCGTGACGGCCGGGTCATCCTCTTCGTCGACACCAAGCGCGGTGCCGACCGCTTCACCAAGCGGCTGCTCGCCAGCGGTGTCCGGGCCTCCGCCCTGCACGGCGGGCGCAGCCAGCCGCAGCGCAACCGCACCCTCGACCAGTTCAAGAACGGTCAGGTCACCGCGCTCGTCGCCACGAACGTGGCGGCGCGCGGCATCCACATCGACGACCTCGACCTCGTGGTCAACGTCGACCCGCCGACCGACCACAAGGACTACCTCCACCGCGGCGGCCGTACCGCCCGCGCCGGAGAGTCCGGCAGCGTCGTCACCCTCGTGCTGCCCGAGCAGAAGCGCGAGATGACCCGGCTGATGGCGGACGCCGGCATCACGCCGAACACCGCCCGCGTCAAGTCCAGCGACGAGGAACTCGCCCGCATCACCGGCGCCCGCGAGCCCTCCGGCGTCCCGGTCGTGATCGAGGTCCCGCAGCAGGCCGAACAGCCCAAGCAGCGGCCCAAGGCACGGCGTGCCACCGGTGGCGGCGCCAGGCGTCCGTCCACCGCCGGCACCGGTGCGGACGGCCAGCCGCGTCAGCAGCGCGGCGGCGGTGGCCGCCCGGCCACGGGCGCCGCGGGTGGCGGCCGTCGCACGAGCGGAGGAGCAGCCGCACCCCGGCGCGCCGAAGGCGGCGGCGGAGCGGGTGGCCGTCGCGCCGAGGGTGGCGCGGCACCGCGTCGCTCCGAGGGCGGCGCGGGCACCGGCCGTTCCGGCGGCACCGGCCGCGGGCGAGCCCAGCAGCGCGGCGGCGGCCAGACCGGCGGCGGCCGCAGGGCGGCCTGACCGGACCCACGCAGTACGGCGGCGGCCCCGCACCCCTTCCCCGGGGTGCGGGGCCGCCGCCGTGTGCGGGCCGGGACGCGGGCTCAGAGGTCGCCGAGGAAGCCGGGGTCGATCTTGTCCAGTTTCAGGCCGAAGTCCCGGTGCAGATCGAGGAGTTCGGCGAGCGGGACCGCGCGGCGGCTGGTGGACATGAGGTCGCGGCGGGCCTCCGCCGACCACAGGAACGGTACGACGGACAGCCCCTGGGAGCCGGTGAGGGCGCCGGACTCCGCCCGCCAGCCGGGCCATCGCAACGTGTCGTAGAACTGGTCCGTGCCCTCGGTCAGGAGCCACTGGAGCCATGCCCCGTGGCCGACTTCGAGTGCCTCCCACTTCAGGGAGTCCGGCGCGAAGTACACGATCTCGCCGGGATGCCCGGGACGCCCCACCGACTCCGGGTCGGCGCCGTTCAGGACGAACACCCCGCCCAGGACGTCGTGGCCCACGACGAGCCCGCCGTCCTGGGGGCGCCAGGCCGGATCGAACCGCTCGGGGAAGCCGTTGACCTCGGCGAGCGAGGGCAGGTCCGTGGAGCCTCCCGGCAGCCCCGCCGACGCGTCCTCGGCCGGACTGCCGTAGATCCGCACCCAGCCGCTGTCCAGCACCACCCCGCCGCAGTTCAGCACCATCCCGCCCAGCCAGGACCGGGCGGTGACCTGGAGTTGGAGGAGGCAGGCGCGGCCCAGCGCGGGGTCCACGGGCAGCACCTCCATGGACACACCGCTGGCGTCGAGCGCCTTGGCCAGCAGCGGCCAGGCAGGCTCCTCGACGTCGGTCAGCTCGCTCAGCTCTCGCATGGCTTCCCCGTGGGTTGTCCGGAACGCGGTGGGCTTGCTCGGTCGGCCGTCGTGCCGTCGTGCCGTCAGTGGGGCAGGGTGCGTTCGCGGCGCACGGAGTACGCCACGAATCCGGCCCCGAGGCCGAGGAACAGCGTGCCGCCGACGACGTACGGCGTCGTGTTCACGGCGCCGGTGTCGGCGAGTTGGGGCCCGGTACCGGTGGAGGACGTGTCCTGCGCGGTGTCGGACAGGGGCTCCGGCCCCGTGGGGGTCCCGGTCGGCGCGGTGTCGGCAGGGGCGGACGCGGGTGCCGACCCGCTCGGGGAGGGCACGTCCGGGCTCGCGTTGGCGGACGGGACGAACCAGAGGGCACCCAGGAGGGTCCCTGCTGCGGTGGCGGTCAGCAACGATCGACGTGCGGCGGACACGAAATATCGATCCCCTTGTGGCGCTGGCGAATTGGCCGTGTGGGGCGATGCTAATGAAAGGCGCGGGTCGTGGGAAAGTCGCGTAACCCACGGGCCGTACGCTCCCTCCCATGAGTACCCCTGAGACATCACAGTTTGTCCGGATTCGTGTCGAACTGGTGCTGGAGATCGGTGACGCCGACGCCGTCGCCAAGGCCGCGCTCGCCCGGATCGCCGAGGATCCGGCCATGCCGGCCGACGAGCGGGCGCAGGCCGAGAGCGCGGTGACGGAAGACACGGCGGAGGCCATCGCGTACCTCGTCGATCCGTTCGACCTGGTCAGCGAGGTGCCGGGGACGGAACTGGCCCAGGCGTCGTGGAGCAGCGAGCCCACCGACTACGACCCCGATTCGCCTGAGTGGGACCTCGACGAGGATGATGCGGACGAGGACGACGAGGAAGACGTGCGCGGCTGACGCGGTTCGGGCGATCAACGGCCCCGGGCGGCAACCGCCGCCCGGGGTTTCTTCGTCTCCGTAGACGCACGGGCCACCTGCGTACCGCTCCGTCCGCACGCCTGGACGTGGCGTGCCCCACATTTCCGCGGGAAATGGAACGGGACGAACCGGTCGTAGCGTTGACAGTCCTTACGGGGCTCTCGTGTCTTTTCGGGATTCGGCAACGATGGAGAAGCGTGTGATGACGGACAGTAAGCGGCGCAAGGGCCTGATGGCCGCGTCCGCACTGCTCGGCGGGGTGCTGGTGCTCTCTGCGTGCAGCGGAGGCGACGACGGTGGCGACAAGGCCGGCGCGTCGGGCGGCGACGGAGCTTCGTCGCAGGCCAAGGTCGACGAGGCCGCGGCGAAGAAGACCTCCGAGGCCCAGATCAGGATCACGCCGAAGGACGGTTCCGACAACGCCTCGATCAACAACGGCACGGCGGTCACGGTCAGCAAGGGCTCGCTCACGTCCGTCACGATGCAGACCGCGGCCGGCGCCCCCGTCGCCGGTCAGATATCCGCGGACAAGAAGAGCTGGAAGCCCACCGCGCAGCTGAGCCGCGCGACGTCGTACAAGATCGCCGCCGAGGCCGCCGACTCCTCGGGCCGCGTCGCCCACGAGAACGCGTCGTTCGCCACCGTCTCCCCGGCGAACAGCTTCATCGGCAACTTCACGCCGGAGGACGGTTCCACCGTCGGCGTCGGCATGCCGGTCTCGATCAACTTCGACAAGGCGATCACCAACAAGGCCGAGGTGCAGAAGGGGATCTCCGTCTCCTCCAGCAGCGGCCAGGAGGTCGTCGGGCACTGGTTCAACGCCAACCGCCTGGACTTCCGCCCCGAGGACTACTGGGCCGGCGGCTCCACCGTCACCCTGAAGCTGAACCTCGACGGCGTCCAGGGCGCGAACGGCGTCTACGGCGTGCAGCAGAAGACGGTCACGTTCAAGATCGGCCGCAACCAGGTCTCCGTCGTCGACGCCCAGACCAAGACGATGAAGGTCATGCACGACGGCAAGACGATCAAGACCATCCCGATCTCCGCCGGTTCGCCCGAGAACAAGACGTACCAGGGCCAGATGGTGATCTCCGAGAAGTTCAAGGAGACCCGGATGGACGGTTCGACCGTCGGCTTCAAGAACGACGACGGCAAGGGCGAGTACGACATCAAGGACGTGCCGCACGCGATGCGTCTGTCGAACTCCGGCACGTTCATCCACGGCAACTACTGGGGAGCGAAGTCCATCTTCGGCTCCGCCAACACCAGCCACGGCTGTGTCGGCATGTCCGACACGAAGGGTGCCGGCGACCCCAACACGCCTGCCGCGTGGTTCTACAACAACTCGCTGATCGGTGACGTCGTCGTCGTCAAGAACACCGGCGACAAGACGGTCGCCCCGGACAACGGCCTCAACGGCTGGAACCTGGACTGGGCGGCCTGGAAGGCCGGTTCGGCCGTCTGATCCCGCTCGACGCAGCACACGCCGATGCGGCGGCGACCCCACGGGGTCGCCGCCGCATCGGCGTTCCCGCGCTCCCGGGTGGGCCCGCGGGACCCCCGGGCGAGGCCCGCAGGGCGTACGCATGCGGCGTTCTCAAAGATTTCTGGGCCCGGCCACAGCCTTCTCATCGTTCTTTTATTTCGGCCTTATCCCTTCATCACGCGCCGTACCTAGCTTGCGGCCATGTTCTTCACCTACCTGAGGCGCGAACTGCGCCGCCGCAGAAAGGCGGCCCTCGTCGTCGCCTCCGGGCTCGCGCTGGGTATCGCCCTGGTCATCGTGGTCAGCTCCGTCTCCTCGGGCATGGAGAAGGCCCAGGGCAAGGTCCTCCAGTCGCTGTACGGGCTGGGCACCGACATGACGGTCACCAAGGCGGCCGAACCGGCCACCAGCACCAGCCAGCGCCCCCGCTTCAACTTCGACGCGAACGACAACGGCTCGGACAAGAAGCAGAGCAGCGACCGCGTCATGGTCCAGGGCTTCCAGACCCTCGCCTCCTCGACCGTCGGCAAGGTCGACACCCAGCAGGGCGTGTCGGACGCCGTCGGCGGGCTGAGTCTCCAAGTCATCCGGGTCAACGGCCAGTTCACGCGCGGTCAGTTCCAGCAGGCCCCGGGCCAGCAGGGCGGCAACCGGCGCGGTGGCGCCCAGCCCTCGCCGCAGGGCACCGTCAAGGGCGGCGGAGCCGACTTCGACGTCAACAACTACTCGGTCTACGGCACCGACGTCACCAAGCCCGCCCTGGGCCCGCTGACGTCGTCGAAGATCACCAGCGGCCGTACGTTCAAGACCTCCGAGACGAACGCCAAGGTCGTCGTCGCGGACACCTCCTACGCCAAGGAGAAGAAGCTCAAGGTCGGCGGGACCGTCACCGTCAAGAGCGTCAAGTACGCGATCATCGGCATCGCGACGCCGGACAGCGGTGACGCGGCGGCCAACCTCTACATGCCGCTCCAGCAGGCGCAGACGCTCAGCGACTCCAAGAACAAGGTCACGACGATCTACGTCAAGGCCTCGGACTCGCAGCAGATCTCCAGCGTCAAGAGCACCATCCAGAAGAACATCACGGGCACCACGGTCACCACCTCCGCCGACCTCGCGGACACCGTCTCCGGCTCCCTGTCCACCGCCTCCGACCTCGCCTCGAACGTCGGCAAGTGGCTCTCGATCGCGGTGCTCGTGGCCGCGTTCCTGGTCGCGGGGCTGCTCACCTCCTCCGCGGTCTCCCGCCGCGTCCGCGAGTTCGGCACCCTCAAGGCGCTCGGCTGGAAGTCGAGCCGCGTCACCCGCCAGGTGGTCGGGGAAGCCGTCGTCAACGGCCTCGTCGGCGGTGTCCTCGGCATCGCCCTCGGTCTCGCGGGCGCCTACGTCGTGACCGAGATCAGCCCCAACCTCCAGGCACAGCTGGGGAGCACGGGTGGCGGCGGCGGAGGCGGCGGCTTCGGTGGCGGCGGTGGCGGCGGTGGCTTCGGCGGCCCGGGCCGGCAGACCGCGTCCAAGGCCCTCGACGTCGCGCTCACCGCGCCCGTCAGCGTCAACACGATCGTCGTCGCGGTCGCCCTGGCCGTCGCCGGCGGTCTGATCGCCGGCGCCTTCGGCGGCTGGCGCGCCTCCCGGCTGCGCCCCGCGGACGCCCTGCGCCGCGTCGAATAAGCCCCGCCGTACTCACGTATCCCAGGAGTTGCACCATGTACGAACTCAGAGGCGTCACCAAGCGCTATACGCGGGGCAAGGAGACCATCGACGCGCTCGACGGAATCGACCTGACCATCGGGGACGGCGACCGGCTCGTCATCCAGGGCCCCACCGGCGGCGGGAAGTCCACCCTCCTCCAGATGCTCGGCGGACTCGACCGTCCCACCGCCGGGAGCATAGAACTCGACGGCACGGACATGGCGAAGCTGTCCGAGGCCAAGCTCACCCGGGTGCGCAGCGAGAACATCGGGTTCGTCTTCCAGAGCTTCAACCTGATCCCCACGCTCACCGCTCAGGAGAACGTCGAGACCGCGCTCGTGCCCCTCGGCGTGAAGACGAAGGAACGGCGTGAACGCGCCGCCGCCGCACTGGAGTCGGTGGGACTCGCCGAGCGGCTCGGCCACCTGCCCGCCGAACTGTCGGGCGGCCAGCAGCAGCGGGTGGCGATCGCCCGCGCCCTCGTCAAGCAGCCCAAGGTGCTGCTCGCCGACGAGCCCACCGGCAACCTCGACGAGTCCATGCGCGACGAGATCATGGACGTGCTCGAAGCCATGTGGAAGGAGCACGGGCTGACGTTCATCATGGTCACGCACGACTCCTCGATCGCGAAGAAGGCCCCGCGCGTCGCGACGATCCGCAAGGGGAGGATCACCGTCAAGGAGAACGCGAAGGCGTAGGACTGTGCCGGCAGCGAACGGGCCGCCGGAAGCGACGCTTCCGGCGGCCCGTTCGTGTTTGTGTGGAGCATGACCGTTTCGACAGTCGAATACATCCGCTACCGGATCCCCGAGGACCAGTCGGGCCCGTTCCTGGCCGCCTACACCCGCGCCGCGGCCCAGCTCGCCGCCGCCCCCGAGTGCGTGGACTACGAACTCGCCCGCTGCGAGGACAACTTCGAGAACTTCATCCTGCGGATCACCTGGACGTCGACCGAGGCCCACCTGGAGGGCTTCCGTCAGTCCGATCGCTTCCAGGACTTCCTCGCCGAGATCGGGCCCTTCGTCGGCGACATCGAGGAGATGCGCCACTACAAGCCGACGGCCGTACGCGGCCGGGGCGCCGCGGTTCCCACGCTGTACGCCTGGGCGGGCGGCACCGAGGCGTTCACCCGCCTCACCGAGGCGTTCTACGACAAGGTCCTCAAGGACGACCTCCTCGCACCCCTCTTCGCCGACCTCGCGCCCGAGCACGCCGCCCATGTCGCCGCCTGGCTCGCCGAGGTCTTCGGCGGCCCCACGGACTACTCCGACACCCAGGGCGGGCACGGCCACATGGTCGCCAAGCACCTGGGCAAGGGCATCACCGAGATCCAGCGCCGCCGCTGGGTCAACCTCATCCAGGACGCGGCCGACGACGCCGGGCTGCCCGCCGACGCCGAGTTCCGCTCCGCCTTCCTCGCCTACGTGGAGTGGGGAACGAGGCTGGCCGTCCTCTTCTCCGCCCCGGACGCGAGCGCGCCCGCGGAACAGCCCGTACCGAAGTGGAACTGGGGTGCCGCACCGCCGTACCAGCCGTGACCGCGCGACGGCCGGGGTGCCGGCCGGGGCGGTGGACCCCCGAGCCGACGGCCTACTGGGGTGAGGAGGCGCCCGCGCGGGTCGCGTCCGTGCCCCAGGACGCCAGCAGCCGCAGCGCCTCGGCCGACGGGGACCCCGGCTCCGCGTGATACGTGACGAGCGCCAGCTCCGTGTCGTCCACCAGCCGGAACGACTCGTACTGCAGAGCGAGATCGCCGACCAGTGGATGCCGCAGCAGTTTCACGCCGTGGCTCTTCTCCTTCACGTCGTGCGTCGCCCACAGCCGGCGGAAGTCCTCGCTCTTCACCGACAGCTCGCCGACCAGCGCCGACAGTCGCGGGTCGTCCGGATGGCAGCCCGCGTCCATCCGCAGATGACAGACGATGTCGATCGCCTTCTGCTCCCACTCCACGTACAGGTCGCGGTACTCGGGCCGCAGGAACACCATCCGCGCCCAGTTCCGCTCCTGCGCCGGCAGCTCCGACCAGTCCCCGAAGACGGCGGCGGCCATCCGGTTCCAGCAGAGCAGGTCCGAGCGCCGGCCGGTGATGTACGCGGGAACGCCGTCCATCGTGTCCAGCAGCTGACGCAGCGCGCCCCGCACCTGCTGCGGACGCGCGGTCTGCTTCTTCTTGTGCTGCTTGGGCTTCGCGAGGTGCGTCAGGTGGTTGTGCTCGGCGTCCGAGAGGCGCAGGGCCCGCGCGATCGCGTCCAGCACCTCCGCCGACACGTTCCGTCCGTTGCCCTGCTCCAGGCGCGTGTAGTACGCCACGGACACCCCCGCGAGCTGCGCCAGCTCCTCGCGGCGCAGTCCGGGCACCCGGCGGTGCCGCCCGAAGTCCGGCATCCCGACGTCCTGGGGCTTGAGCCGGGCCCGGCGGGTGCGCAGGAACTCGCTGAGTTCGGCACGTCGGTCCAGCGGCAGGCCCGCCTCACCGGCGGACCCCGCAGAGGGCTGTTCATCCATACGTCCAGTATTCCCGGTCGTACGCCGAGGAGCCTGACCCCGTCAGTAGTAGGACCAGCGAACGTACGCAGAGCCGTGACCTGGGTGAATCCCGAGGGATCGGGCAGGCTTGAAGCCGTGCCCGATGCCAGAGAACCGGACGGCCGGGCACCGTACAGACCACTCCCGAGGAGAACCCCGGCATGACCACAGTCGCTGCGTACGCCGCTCCCGCCGCCAAGGCTCCGCTGGAGCGCACCACCATCGAGCGTCGCGAGGTGGGCGAGCACGACGTCCTGATCGACATCAAGTTCGCCGGCATCTGCCACTCCGACATCCACCAGGCCCGTGAGGGCTGGGGCGAGGCCATCTTCCCGATGGTCCCCGGCCACGAGATCGCCGGCATCGTCTCCGAGACCGGCTCCGCCGTGACCAGGTTCAAGGTCGGCGACCGGGTCGGCGTCGGCTGCATGGTCGACTCCTGCCGCGAGTGCGAGAACTGCCGGGCAGGCCTGGAGCAGTACTGCCTCAACGGCAACGTCGGCACGTACAACGCCGTCGGCAAGGACGGGACGCCCACCTACGGCGGCTACTCCGAGAAGATCGTCGTCGACGAGAAGTACACCCTGCACATCCCCGAGGGCATCTCCCTCGACGTGGCCGCGCCGCTGCTCTGCGCCGGCATCACCACGTACTCCCCGCTCAAGCACTGGAACGCGGGCCCCGGCAAGAAGGTCGCCGTCCTCGGCATGGGCGGTCTCGGCCACATGGGCGTCAAGATCGCGCACGCGCTCGGCGCCGAGGTCACGGTCCTCTCCCAGTCGCTCCGCAAGAAGGACGACGGCCTGAAGCTGGGCGCCGACCACTACTACGCGACCAGCGACCCGAAGACCTTCGAGGAACTGCGCGGCACCTTCGACGTGATCCTCTCCACCGTCTCCGCGCCGCTGGACCTGGACGCCTACCTCTCCCTGCTCCGCACGGACGGTGCCTTCGTGAACGTGGGCGCGCCCGAGGAGCCGGTCCGGCTCAACCTGTTCTCCGTGATCGGCGGCCGCAAGACCCTCGCGGGCTCCGGCATCGGCGGCATCCAGGAGACCCAGGAGATGCTGGACTTCTGCGCCGAGCACGGCTTCGGCGCGGAGATCGAGCTGATCGCCGCGTCCGAGATCAACGAGGCGTACGAGCGGGTGCTGGCGAGCGACGTCCGCTACCGCTTCGTGATCGACACGGCCACCATCTAGCCGTGTCCCGAGGGGCGACGGGCCCGGTCGGACCCGTCGCCGTTCCTGACCCCGTGAGCCTGGGCGCCGATCCCGTCGTACGACTGGATCGGCGCCCTTGCGCTGCCTACGCGCGGCGGTACCACCCCGGGACGGGGCGGTGGTCCCGGCGCGGGTCTAGAGGGACGGGGTCGACACGTCGCCGCGCCGCTCGGTGCGGGCGGCGGCCTGTCCGCGCAGGCGGGCGGCGTCCTGGCCCGGCGGGCTGCCGAACTGGCGGCGGTACTCGCGGCTGAACTGGGACGCGCTGTCGTAGCCGACCGCGTACCCGACGCCCGCCACGTCGTCCGTGCTGCTCATCAGCCTCAGCCGGGCCTCCTGCAACCGGATGCGCTTCTGGAACTGGATCGGTGTCATCGCGGTCACCGCGCGGAAGTGCCGGTGGAACGGCGAGGCGCTCATCCCGGCCAGCCCGGCCAGTTCCTCCACCCGCAGCGTCTGGGCGTGGTGGTCCCGGATCCAGCGGATGGCCCGGCTGATGTGCCGCAGCCGGCTGTCGGCCAGCCCGATCTGGCGGACCAGGGCACCCTGCTCACCGGTGATCAGCCGCCACAGGATCTCCCGCTCGATCATCGGCGCGAGGATCGGCAGGTCGGCGGGCCGGTCCAGCAGCCGGACCAGACGCACCACCGCGTCGAGAAGGTCGGGCGAGGTCTCACTGACGGCGAGGCCGGGCGGAGCGGTGCGGGAGGACGGGGGACGGCTCACCGTACGGCCCGCCCCTGTCCCCGTCCCTGTCCCCGCCCCGGCCTCGGCGAGGAGGAGTGAGGCGATGTCCGGGGGCCTCAGAGTGAGCCCGAAGGCGAGGAACGGTTCCTCGGGGGAGGCGCGCGTGTAGTGGCCGGTGACCGGCAGGTCCACCGACACGACGAGGTACTGGCCCGCCCCGTAGTCGTGGATCCGGTCGCCGAGCGTCAGCCGCTTCGCGCCCTGCGCCACCACGGCGAGCACCGGGTCGGCGATGCTCGACGTCGGGGCGGAGGGGCTGTCCACGCGGGACAGCATGATCCCGTACGGCGCGGTGCCGGCCCGGTCGACGTGCCGCAGGACGAGGTCCCGCAGCGTCCGGAGGCTCTCCGGGGGAGCGGGACGGCTGTCGGGCGGTTCGAGCGTCCGGAGGGGTTCGTCGGGGTACACGTTCGATCCAAACACCGGAGGGGGCGGGGGGCAACGCCGATTCCGGCCGATCGGACAGGATCGTGCAAGAGGCCGGTCGGATCGCCCTAACGATCGCGCAGCTCACGGTGGTTTGCTCGAAGAGCCGGATACCCACCCACTCTTCCAGGGAGCATTCCATGGCACTCGACTCGTACGTCAGCCTCGGCCGGTCCGGCCTCAAGGTGAGCCCCTTCTGCCTCGGCGCGATGAACTTCGGCGAGGACGGCGGCTTCGGCTGCGGGGTCGAGGAGTCCGAGAAGATCCTCCAGGGCTACCTCGACCGCGGCGGCAACTTCGTCGACACCGCCAACTTCTATACGAACGGTCATTCCGAGGCGATCCTCGGCGACTTCCTCGCCGGCCGCCCCGGCCTGCGCGACCGGCTGGTGCTGGCCACCAAGTTCTTCGGCAACCTCCACCTCGGCGACCCCAACGGCGGGGGCGCGGGACGCAAGGCGATCATCGGCCAGCTGGAGGACTCGCTGCGCCGGCTGCGCACCGACCACGTCGACCTGTACTGGCTGCACAACCACGACTGGTCCACCCCGGTCGAGGAGACCCTGCGAACCCTGGACGACCTCGTCACCGCCGGCAAGATCCGCTACGTCGGCTTCTCGGACACCCCGGCCTGGTTCACGGCCAAGGCCCACACCACCGCGCTCCTGCGCGGCTGGACCCCGGTCACCGCGCTGCAGATGGAGTACTCCCTGCTGGAACGCACCATCGAGGGCGAGCTGATTCCGCTGGCGGACGACGCGGGGATGGGTGTGCTGCCGTGGAGCCCGCTGAAGAGCGGCTTCCTGTCCGGGAAGTACACCCGGGACCGGCGCACCCCGGCCGACACCAGGCGTTCGGCGGTCCTCGGCGGCCCCACCGACGACCAGTTCGAGGTGATCGACGCCCTGGCGGCGGTGGCGCAGGAGGTCGGCGCGACATCGGCGGCCGTGGCTCTCGCGTGGGTGCAGGCTCGCCCGGGCGTCAGTTCGACGCTGATCGGCCCGCGCACCCTGGACCACCTCGAAGCGAACCTGGCGGGCCTCGACCTCCGGCTCACCCCGGAACAGACGGCCGTACTCGACGAGGTGTCGGCTCCGGTACTGAACTTCCCGTACGCCCTCAACCACCAGGTCGGCGCGATGCTCAAGTACGCGGGCGCGACGGTGGACGGCCGGCCGAGCCAGGTGTACCCGCCCCTGCTGGCCGACGCGGCGCGGTACTGAGACGGGGCCTCGGTCTTCCTGGAGGCGGAGCGGAGGCGGGGGTGGGGGTGCGCTGGGGTGCGCCCTCGTGGAAGGCGCACCCCGCTGGTTCCCGGCCCGCCCGGTGCTCTACTCGGTGCCGTTGTCCGCGAACGTCCACACGGCGTGGTCGCCCGGGCCGACGACGAGCGTCGAGTTCCCGATCCGTTCCACGTGACGGGCCTTCACCGGCCGGTTGAGCGACAGTTCGATCCGCCGCAGGCCCGCCTCGTCGCGCGGGACGGTGTCGAACCGGACGGAGGTCCCGCCGCCCTGTGCGACGACGCCGCCGTTCGGCACGGTCCGGACGGCGAACCCGCCGGCGCGCAGCAGCGGGACGGTGTCGGCGAGGTCCCCTTGGGTGACGGCGATCCGGACGGAGGTCACGTCACGCATGAGGTGGGTGCTGTAGTCGTCGGACAGGTAGCGCTCCCGGCCGACGTCACCGGGGAAACCCGCCGGTTCGGTGTTGCCGCGCGGGTCCGCGAAGTACTCCGGCCGGTACTCCATCGCCCAGGCTCCGTAGGCGTCGTACTCGGTGGTGGTGAGGACGGCGTCGAACCACGGAACGGGGACGCCGTCACCGAAGTCACGCGTCTGCAGGAACTCGACGGGGGCGACTCCCGCGTCCTTCAGCCGCTGCGTGACCGTGGCGATGTCCCCGGCCCGCTCGGTCGACAGGCCCGTCCCGGCGGAGCCGAGGGCGCCGTCCTGGCCCGCGACGTCACCGACCCCGAACAGTTCCAGGTAGGTCTCCCGGCCCATCAGATAGCGGCCGGTCCAGGTCTGTCCGTCGGCACCCGTGGTGGTGCGGACCTGGAAGTTGGCGAATTCCCGCAGATAGTCGGAGTCTTCGATGGCGTCGGCGGTCTCCCGGTCGAAGACACCGTAGGTGTGGTTGAAGAACAGCAACTGCCGGTCGTGCGCCGACCGGCCCCCCGCGGCCTGCGCCGTCCCCACCCCACCCCCGATCGCACCGGCGAGGGCCACCGCGAGCACGAGGATCATCCGTAATGTCCGGCGAATCAGCATGCGGGGATCGTAGGCCGGGGGACCCGCGACCACCCCTCCTTTCGAACCAGGCCGAAACGAACAACCGGGCGGTGGGGTACGGGCGTTGCTAGGGTGCGGGGCCGTGAGTACGGACATCCACGGCGGTATCGAGTTCCGCCATCCCGGTGCCGGTACCGACTCCTACGACGGAGAGCCGTGGGTGGCGGCCATGGACCTCTGGCCGCTCTACGACGAGACGGACTACGCGGCCTTCGGCTGTCTCTTCGGGGTGCGCGGCCAGGCGGGCTTCCGGCCCCTCGCACCGGGCCGTGGCCTTCCCGCCGATCTGTCGGCCGGGATGCGCGCGCAGCTGGGCACGGGGACGGAATCGAACGGCCTGCACGGCGCGAGCTGGGTCAGCTGGGCGGAACTCGCCGCGATCGACCTCACGACACCGTCCGATCAGTTCATCGGCCGGCTCACCTGGCACACGAGATCGCTGCCGTCGACCATGAACCGACAGTGCGTGTCGGAAGCCCGGTTGCCGGAGTTCCGGTCGGCGACCGACGCGCCGCCGACCGACCTGCGCGAGGCGACGGGGCGCGTGGAGTGGACCACCGACGAACTGACCTACCGATACGAGCCGTTGACGGTCGGCGCGGTACTGGGCCATGAGACGCACTGGCCCCACGTCTTCGCCGTGATGAAGGCCTTGGCGGGACGCTTCGGAGACGACGGCGTCCGCCTGGTCGTCGCCTTCGACTGACCATGCGGAGCCGTCGTCCCCCGCGCCACACGGTCAGCACGGTGCGGCCGCGCACGGTCGGGCATGGCTAGGCCCGCAGGGGTGCCAGTACGTCCTCGGTCAGTGGGTACGGGCGCTCGGCGGGCAACAGCTCCGCGGCCCGGTCGAGTTCACCGGCCCGGACCAGGGTGTGCACCTGCTCGGCGAGTGGGGTCACGTCCTCGATGCCGACGATCCACTCGTCGGCGTACCGGGTCGCGGCCTCGCCCGCCAGGCCGAGCTGGAGCGACCGGTACGGCAGGGGAGCGAGCCTCAGGTCGCGCTCCGGGTCCCACTGCACGCGCGTCGGCGCCTGCCTCAACTGCCGCTTCCAGTCCGCCTGGTCGACGTGCAGCCCCGGCACGTAGTGGGACAGGCAGGCGTTGCGCAACGCCCACGCGAAGCCGTCCCGGCTGATCTCGACGGCGAGCACGGTCTCCTGCCCCGCCTTCGTTCCCCAGCCGCAGCGGTACATCATCCACAGAAAACTGGGCTTCACCCACGTCATCCGGTCCCGCTTCCACGACGTGGGGAACCGCCCCTTCCGCACGGCGGGACCGCCGATCTCCGGGGGATACGCCTGGTAGACGGTGATCGTGTCCGCCGTGTGGAGGGCGCGGACGCGGTGCTGGGGCTCTTCCATGGGTACAGGGTGCGGCCGGCGGACTCGGGAGGGCCATCGGATTTCCGGCGGGCCGTCCGGACTCCGGCGATCTTTGCCGCGCCATGAGCGACGCCGAGGGGCACTCCGGCTACCGTCCCGTCGGGATCGCTGATGGGGTCGGGGGAGAGCTGAAGCGCAGGGACAGACCCCGGCTCCGGCGGGGAAAGGGCGTCGGTCGCGGCCCGCTGTTCGTGAGTGCCGGGCTGCTGGTGGCGGGCACGATCCTGACCTGGTTCGCGGCGACGCACTTCGCCTACGCGGCCGGCCTGGCGGGGAAGCCCGGACACCTCCACGTCGCATCGTGCTCGTGGACCCGCGCCGGGGGCCACCGATACCCCCACTGTCACGGCACGTTCCGCTCCACGGACGGAGCGGTCGTGGACCCGGGCGCCACGATCGACACCGAGCTGCGTGTCGGCAGCACGGTCACGCTGCGACGAACATCCCACGGCACGTACGAGCAGCCGGGTCTCCCCGCCTCCTGCGGCTGGCTGGCCCTCACCCAACTCGGCCTGCTGACCCTGCTCCTGGTACTCCTGGCCGCCCGCAACAGGCGCGGCCCCCGCCGAACACCCCGCCCCTTACGCCTCATCATCGGCACCCTCGCGACCACGGCGCTGGTCAGCGCGTTGGTGGGGGGAGGGGTGGGGGTGGCTGGGGCGCTCTGAAGCAGTCGATCGGTGCGGACCGACCGGCGGCGGTGAGGCGACTACGGCGGGAAGAGCCATTCCATCGCGGCAAGGCTCTTGTCCACGTACGTGCGTTGCTCCGTCTCCATGCCGAACGCGAGGTCCTCGAAGACACTGCACCTGCCATGGAACACGGCACGCTCGCTGAGAGCCGCGAGGTCGTCGGCCGGATCGACGACGGCTGCGTCGCTCCAGTCGATGATGCCGGTCACCGTCCAGGAGACCGGGTCGACGAGAACGTGCTCGATCCCCAGATCGTTGTGGGAGAACGCCGGGGTGTAGCCGTCGGGTGGTGGTGCGGCAGCCAGGAACGCCTCGACGGAGGGGCGGTGCGCCGTCGGTACCCGCCCGGCCACCCGTACATAGTTCTCCGTGGCCTCATGTCGACACTCGGCCATCGGCCGGTGGTCCTCGTCCACCAGATCGGTCAGCCGGTCGACCGGAACAGCGTGCAGCGCGGTGAGCAACTCGCCGAGCGTGGCGGCGATCGACGTGCCGTGGGCCGAGCGCTGGTGCGGTGGCATGTCCAACAGCGGTGTGCCGAAGAGCTTCCGGTAGGCCAGGCATCCCTGCTCCGCAACCGTGAAAGCGGGTTGGGGGACGGGCAGCGGCGAGATGTCGGAGACGGCGGCAAGCACGCGGGCCTCGTGGTCCACCAGGGTCGCCCGCCGTGCCAGGTCGGGATCCTTGCCGAAGCGCACGATCAGCTCACCGTTGACCTCGTACACCAGGTTGTCCAAGCCCTCGCCGAGCAGAGCGACGGACTCGATCCGGCAGCCGGGCATGTGCGCAACCACGACGCTGCGGACGTCCGCGACGCGGTCGCGCCCGCGACTGGTCATGGGCCGACGATATCAACCGGTCGCATGAGGCCGAGGGCCTCCGCCGGAGCTGCCGTGATCCGTCCCGCGCGTCCACAGCGACAGGTCGCTGCTCGTCGCCACGGCCAGTGTCCGCCCCGAGGGTGAGAAGCCGGCCGCCCGGAATTCGGAGTAGTGGGAGTGGAAGATGTGCCACCACTGCTCGCCATGGGCACCGGCGTGCGGGAGCCCGCCGTCGCGGGACAGCAGGACGCGGTCGTTCGGCCAGGCCGGCGCGACGACCTCTAGCGCCCAGCCGTCGGTGGTGGTGTGAAGTCCCCCGCCGTACAGTCCCGCGATGTGCACGCGCTGACCGGCGATGGGCCCGAGACCGGGGCAGGACAGGTCCGGTGTCGCGTCGGGAGTCTCGTCCTCGGGACCGGGGTCGTACTCCCGGGCGATCTTCTCCCCGTTGACGGCGTCGAAGAGGCCGTGACCCGTGCTGGAGACGACCATCACCAGATCGTGGCCGTCATCGGGATGGGCGGCGAAACCGATTCCGAGGAGCCCGCCCACGGGGATGAGGGGAACGGACCTCCACGGCCAGGGCGCGGGCACCACGGGCGCCGCGAGAATGCGGTCCCGCATCGCCCGCTGGTAAGCGGAGAGCCTGGACGCAGGGTCCCGCCCCTCCACCGGGTCCACGTCTGCCATCGCTCTCGTCACCGCTCCATGGTCCACCCCAGCACGCTCACACCCCAACGCGGTTTCCGTAGAACGCGGTTCGGGTGGGAGCGAGACTGGTGCGGTGGCCTGGTGAACCGAGGTCCGTCACCGACTGAGGTCCGTGAACGGTGACCTCTCCCAGTCGGTGCTCCCCCGGTCGCCTTGAACCCTCCGAGGGCGGGCGACTTGAATGACGCCGTGACGAAAGCAGCGATGGACGCCAACAGGATGATCGCCGGACGCATCCCGGTCGGCGATGTCCTTGCCCAACTGGCGCAAAGCAGGCCCGTTTTCCACTCGGAGGCCGATCTCCAGCACGGATTCGCACGCGCCCTGTGGCACCTGGCACCGGAAGTGAACTCCAGGCTTGAGGTACCTCAGCGCGCGGAGGGCCGGAGGGAATACCTGGATCTCCTGTGTACCGGCCCGTCGGCGCGTACCGCGATCGAGTTCAAGTACTTCACTCGGAGATGGGCGGGCTCTGCGGGTACTCCCGCTGAGGACTTCGACGTGAAGGGCCATGCTGCCGCGGACCTCGCCCGCCTCCACTTCGTGCGGGACCTGGTCAGGCTGGAGCGGTTCTGCGACAGGCCCGACCAGAACGGACTCGCCGTGATGCTCACCAACGACGCGTCCCTCTGGACTCCGCCGGGCAGCGGTCGAGGGCGGACCCGGGATCATGAGTTCAGGATCCACCAGGGGCGCGAGCTCACCGGCCGACTGCTCTGGGCCGAGGGCGCCTATGAGCCGAACACGTGCACATTGCGCGGCAGCTATCGCCTCGACTGGGAGACGTACTCGGAACTGGGCGGAGCAGGAGGGGAGTTCAGGTATCTCATTGTGCCGGTCAGCCCCGAGCGGAGCGTGGACGGCGGCGTGCGGTCGTCTGTGTAACGGTGCCCGCGAACCCGCGGCGGCGGTCGGCGTCACTCAATACCTTCAGGGCATGACCTCGGATGAAGAGTGGCCGGACTTCCCGATCGGCCTCGATCCCCAGAGCGTGTCGTTCCGGGAGGCTCGTTGCACCTGGCACGGCACACCCTGCGCCGAACCACCCGTCAAGGTCGTACGCACCCGGGACGGCGCGCGATGGGCGGCGTGCGCACCTGCCGTGCGGGCCATCGCCGCCGACCGTGACGCTCAGCCCGATCGGTGAGTTCTCAGGGCCGAGGCGCCGGGTCTTCACTCCCGGGGCGAGAGGTCGCGGGGTCAGAGGCCGGCCGCATTGCGCGGCAGCCAGTCGGTGTGGCCGGCGCGCAGTCGGCTGCGCTCCTCGGGGCTCGTCGCGATGACGTCCGCGCCACCGTCGTACGGAGCGTGGATGCGTCGTAGTTCCGTGTCGGTGAAGAACACTTCGACGAGTGTCTCGTCCGCGACGGCACGCAACAGGGCATCGGCGCAGCCGCGTCGCCACGGGCGCCGGTCGGCGTAGAGACGTGTGTGCGTGTGGAACTCCGGGTCGGGGTCGTCCTCGTCCGACTCGGTCCACCAGGTGACACCCTCGGGGTGCAGTGCCGGTCGTGATGCCGAGTGGCCGGCGGGGCCGGTCGGAGTGGTCGACCAGTCCATGGTCACCACGAACACGTCCGTGCCCGCGAACAGTTCGTCGAGGACCGTGTTGTACCGGTCCAGCACGATCGCGTACTCGTCCTCGGACCGCGGATGGCGCCGCGAGCCGGGCAGGCTGTGGAAGCGCACCCAGCGGTCCGGATACATGGTGCGGAACGTGTGGGCGACGGGAGGGCCCGACGGGTGCCGTTCCCTCCACAGAGTCGCCAGACGATCAGGCACCGCACCGAGGATCATCCCGCGGCCCCGGCCACGCCGACCGGACAGGAGACCCCCGTCCCCTCCAGCCCGCAGTACCCCGCCGGGTTGGAGGCCAGGTACTGCTGGTGGTGGGCCTCCGCGGGGTAGAAGGGGCGGGTTGTCGCCGGGAGGATCTCTGTCGTGATCGTGCGGTGGCCGGAGGCGGTGAGGAGCTTCTGGTAGGCGTCGCGGGACGCCTTCGCGGACGCTTCCTGGGCCGGGGTGTGGGTGTGGAGGGCCGAGCGGTACTGCGTGCCCACGTCGTTGCCCTGGCGGAAGCCCTGGGTCGGGTTGTGCGACTCCCAGAAGACCTGGAGGAGGCGCTCGTACGGCAGCACCCCGGGGTCGTGGACGACGCGGACCACCTCGGCGTGGCCGGTCAGGCCGGAGCAGACCTCCTCGTACGCGGGGTTCTCCGTGTAGCCGCCCTGGTAGCCGACCAGAGTCGTGTACACGCCCGCCGGGAGCTGCCAGAACCTGCGCTCGGCGCCCCAGAAGCAGCCCATGCCGAAGTCGGCGATCTCCAGGCCCTCGGGGTAGGGGCCGCCCAGCGGGGTGCCGAGGAGGATGTGCCGCTCGGGGATCGTGAAGAACGGCTCGGGGCGGCCCCGCAGCGCCTGCTCGGCGGTCGGGAGACGCGGCGAGTGGCTGTCGTTGGTGCTGTTTGGGAACATGCGCTCTCCAGCTCGGAGGGGAGGGGCCACATCACGCGTCACGCCAACGCCCCGGCCCGGTACGGCATTCCGGCGACCGCCCCTCCGGGAGCGCGATGGCCTCAGTGCGCCAGCGTCGCCGGGCTGCCGCCGTTCGCCTCGTAGCCCGCCACCGCCATGGCGCGGTATATCGCGTAGTCCCCGGCGGGGTCCCGGGTCAGGGTCCAGGGCAGGGCGCCGACGTGGCCGTCCACGTGCACCAGCTGGTCCATCGCCTCGGACCAGCGCTCACCGCGGACCAGGAAGAAGACCAGCAGATGGCGGACGTGGGCGAGCATCGGGTCGTCGGGGCGGGCGGCGTGGACCGCGTAGAGCGCGCCGTGGACGGCCTTCGTCACGACCTCGCTCTGGTAGAAGGCGCGGACCAGGTTCACCTCGGGGAGGTGCTCGAAGACCGCGAAGAGGGGCATCGCCGCGAGGAGCGAACCCTGCGGGGCGCGGGCCGCCGCGGCCTCCGCGAAGGAGTACGCCACCTCGCGCGAGCCGTGCCACTTCTCGCACCAGTAGTGCAGGGCAGCCAGATGCGCGCCCATGTGGGAGGGGGCGCGGTCCAGGATCTTCAGCCAGACCTTCTCGAACTCCGGCTGCGAGTAGGCCAGTCCGCGCGCCACCGACAGCTCGATGATGTACGGGATCGGGTCACCGGGGGACAGCAGCGCCGCCTCGCCGCACGCGGCCCGCGCCTCCTCCATGATGATCCGGAAATCGTCCGTGCCCGGCGTCGACGTCCGCCACGCCTGCTGCACCAGGAACTCGGCGTGCACCGCCGCGCCGCCCGCGTCCTTGGGGGCCTCGGCGCGCCACACCCGCAGCCACTGCCCGCCGGGCGTCTCGCTGACCCCGCCGGGCCGCTGCTGGAGCTCCAAGGACGCGGCCCCCGCGAACGCCTGCACCCGCTGCCAGCGCGTCTCGCCCTCGACCGGCGTGCCGGCCAGCAGCTGCGAGGCCGCTCGGTGGGGCCCGCCGCGCTGTACGACGTCCAGCACGTCCAGCAGGTCCGTGTCCGGACCCGGCATGCGGATGTCCAGCTCCTCCTGCCGAAGGAACCCGTAGTTCGCCGGGTCCGCGGCGTCCGGGTCCCCCGGCGACACCAGCTGCACACCGGCACGCCTGCGCCGCAGCACCGGCAGCAGAACCAGGCTGAACATGGCCAGCGCCATCAGGACCCAGAGAATCTCCATGCCACAAGCGAACCAGACGGGTCCGACAATTGGCGAACCCGGTTCCCCGGTGCACCGGCCCGCGGGTTCCCGGACCGGGCGCACGGACCCCGGCGGACCCCTCACGCCGGGCCCGCGGCCCGCCCCCACCCCGGCCGCAGCCGCGCCGCCACCCCGGCCGCAGCCGCGCCGCCCCACCCGCGTCACCGCGTCCGCCGTCACCACCCCCGCGGGAGCACTACGCTCGGGACCCATGAGCGACAGGCACATCAGTCAGCATTTCGAGACCCTCGCGATCCACGCGGGCAACACCGCCGATCCCCTGACCGGCGCGGTCGTCCCGCCGATCTACCAGGTCTCGACCTACAAGCAGGACGGCGTCGGCGGGCTGCGCGGCGGTTACGAGTACAGCCGCAGCGCCAACCCCACCAGGACCGCCCTGGAAGAGAACCTCGCCGCCCTGGAGGGCGGTCGCCGCGGCCTCGCGTTCGCGTCCGGACTGGCGGCCGAGGACTGCCTGTTGCGTACGCTGCTGAGCCCGGGCGACCACGTGGTCATCCCGAACGACGCGTACGGCGGCACGTTCCGTCTCTTCGCGAAGGTGGTCTCCCGCTGGGGCGTGGAGTGGTCCGTCGCCGACACCAGCGACCTGGAGTCGGTGCGCGTGGCCATCACCCCGAAGACGAAGGTCATCTGGGTCGAGACGCCCTCCAACCCGCTCCTCGGCATCACGGACATCGCCGCGGTCGCGCAGGTCGCGCGGGACGCGGGCGCCCGGCTCGTCGTCGACAACACCTTCGCCACGCCGTACCTCCAGCAGCCGCTGGCGCTCGGCGCGGACGTCGTCGTGCACTCCCTGACCAAGTACATGGGCGGTCACTCGGACGTCGTCGGCGGCGCGCTGATCACCGGGGACCAGGAACTCGGCGAGGAGCTGGCGTACCACCAGAACGCGATGGGCGCGGTCGCCGGGCCCTTCGACTCCTGGCTGGTGCTGCGCGGCACCAAGACACTGTCCGTGCGCATGGACCGGCACAGCGAGAACGCGGGCCGGGTCGCGGACATGCTCAGCCGGCACGCGCGCGTGACGCGCGTCCTGTACCCGGGCCTCCCGGAGCACCCCGGTCACGAGATCGCCGCGAAGCAGATGCGGGCGTTCGGCGGCATGGTGTCCTTCCAGGTCGCGGGCGGCGAGGAGGCGGCCGTCGAGGTCTGCAACCGCGCCAAGGTGTTCACGCTCGGTGAGTCGCTGGGCGGCGTGGAGTCGCTGATCGAGCACCCGGGCCGCATGACGCACGCGTCGGTGGCCGGCTCCGCCCTGGAGGTCCCCGGTGACCTCGTCCGCATCTCCGTGGGCATTGAGAACATCGACGACCTGCTCCAGGACCTGCAGCAGGCCCTCGGATAACGGACGGCGCCGTCACCAGTTCGACAGGGGTGGAGTCGTCTCCGACGGCGGCTCCACCCACGGCTGAACGGTCACGGCCCAGATCACGAAGACCACGGCCGCGGCGCACAGCAGCACCCACATGACGCGCCGCGCCGCCCTCCTGCGGCGCAGCATGCGCCCGCCACGGCGTACGGCCTCGCCGTACAGGTCGGGCGGGACCGCGGGCGGGGTCCGCTCCAGCATGTGGCGTACGGCCGCCTCGCGCTCCGGCAGGTTCATGACGGAGCCACCTCCATCCGGGCGGGCGCCGGGCCGCGCGGCGGATGGAGCAGCGTCGCCGTCGCCCGCGCGCAGATCACCCGTACGCGCTCCACGGGGAGGCCGAGCAGGGCCGCCGTCTGTTCCTCGGCGACGCCCTCGTACAGCCTCAGGACGAGGATCAGCCGTTCGTGGGGCGTGAGCCGGGCCAGGACGCTGTCCGGGGCGGGGGAGGGGCGCAGCCGCCCGAGCCCGCCGTACTGGTGCCAGGCGGCCCGCTGGAAGCGCACGGCGAGTTGCTGGCGGGTGCTGTCGTAGGGGTCCTCGCCGTGCAGCCGGTCCCAGGTGGCGTACGTGTGGGCGAGGGACAGGGTGAGCAGGCGCCGCGCGCGCGGGTTGGCGTCCCCGGGTTCCGCCGTGAGAAGGGTGGCGGTGTGCAGCAGCCGTCCTGCCGCGCCCGCGACGAACGCCTCGAACTCCCGGGCCCGGCGAACGCCTTGGGACGCATGCCGTTCTCGCACCATGCCTCCCGCCTCAGGGCGACTGTGGAAGCGGGTCCGCGGCCGCGTGCGGCCCGCCGCACCGCGTGCGACGAGGACCCGGTCTCATATGAGGGCAGCCGCGGCCTTCCGGTCAAGAGTCCCGCGTACACCCGCGGGTGAACCGGGGCCCTCGCGCGCGCGTCGCGCGTGTACGCACGCGCGCGTGAAGGTCAACGGAGACCGGGGAAGCCCGGAACGGCGCATGGCGCCCGCGAGGGTCAGGAGGACGGTTCGGAGTCCGCCGCCGGTACGCCCTGGGAGGCCTGGCGGGCGGAGAGCGCGGTGTTGAAGCGGGTGAGCAGGGAGCAGAACGCCTCGCGCTCCTCCGGCTCCCAGCCGGTGGTCAGTTCGGCCATCAACTGGCGCCGGGAGGTGCGCACTTCATCGAGCCGGGACTGGCCGCGCGGCGACAGCTGGAGCACCACGGCGCGCCCGTCCTCGGGGTGCGAGGTGCGCTTGACGAGTCCGGTGTCGACGAGCGGGGCGACCTGCCGGGTGACCGTCGAGGAGTCGATCCCCATGCTCGCGGCGAGCGCCTTGACGCCCATCGGGCCTTCCTTGTCGAGGCGGTTGAGCAGCAGGTACGCGGCGCGGTCCATGGAGTTGCGCACCTGCCCCACCCCGCCGAGCCGGGTCTGTTCCGCACGGCGCGCGAAGACCGCGACCTCGTGCTGGAGGGTTTCGAGGAGACCGGTGTCACCGACGGTCGTCATGTCCATCGACATTTCTGGTGTTGTGGGCATGGCCGGGGGCTCAATTCATGCGTGGGGAGCTGGGTTGGGGGACAGGGTACGCGGCTGGGGAGCGGGCCGTACCGGGGCTGCGCAAACCCGGTCTCGGAGGGTGGTCACGACGGGAGTGCGCCCGCGTGAACTGCGAGACTGGGGGTCATGAGCTACAGCACGGCTGACTCCTTTCCCAGTGTGACTCTGGATGACGTGCGCGGCGCGCAGAAGATGCTCACCGGGGTGGCGCGGACGACCGCGATGGAGGGCAGCCGGTACCTGACGCGGCTGGTGGGGGCGCCGGTGCACCTCAAGTGCGAGAACCTCCAGCGGACGGGTTCCTTCAAGCTGCGCGGTGCCTACGTGCGGATCGCGGGCCTGCTTCCGGAGGAGCGCGCCGCGGGTGTCGTCGCGGCGAGTGCGGGAAACCACGCGCAGGGCGTCGCGCTCGCGTCCTCGTTGCTCGGAGTGCGGTCCACGGTCTTCATGCCGACGGGCGCCCCGCTGCCGAAGGTGGCGGCCACCCGGCACTACGGCGCCGAGGTGAGGCTGCACGGTCAGGTGGTCGACGAGACGCTGGCCGCCGCGCAGGAGTACGCGGCGCGTACGGGGGCCGTTTTCATCCATCCCTTCGACCACCCCGACGTCATCGCGGGGCAGGGCACCGTCGGCCTGGAGATCCTCGAACAGTGCCCCGAGGTGCGCACGATCGTCGTGGGCGTCGGCGGCGGCGGTCTCGCGGCGGGTGTCGCGGTCGCGGTGAAGGCGCTGCGCCCGGACGTACGGGTCGTCGGGGTGCAGGCCGAGGGCGCGGCGGCGTACCCGCCCTCGCTGGCGGCCGGGCGGCCGCTGTCGATCGAGCGTCCGGCGACGATGGCCGACGGCATCAAGGTGGGCCGCCCCGGCGACGTGCCCTTCCGGCTCGTCGAGGACCTGGTCGACGAGGTCCGCACGGTCTCCGAGAGCAACCTGTCCAGCGCGCTGCTGCTCTGCCTGGAGCGCGCCAAGCTGGTCGTCGAGCCGGCCGGCGCGAGCCCCGTCGCGGCGCTGCTGGCCGATCCGGAGGCCTTCGAGGGCCCGGTGGTGGCCCTGCTGTCGGGCGGGAACGTGGACCCGCTGCTGATGCAGCGGATCCTGCGGCACGGCATGGCGGCAGGCGGCCGCTACCTCGCCGTCACGCTGCGGCTGACGGACCGGCCCGGCGCCCTGGCCACGCTTCTCGGGGTGTTGTCAGTGGCGGATGCCAATGTTCTCGATGTGAGTCACGTACGGACCGATCCGCGGCTCGGGCTCACGGAGGTGGAGGTCGAGCTCCAGCTGGAGACGAAGGGGCCCGAGCACTGCGCCGAGGTCAATCTGGCGCTGCGCGAGGCGGGTTACACGGTCATCGACTGAGGTCGGCGCCGCTGTCACGGTCCGGTCGCTCTCCGTAGAGAAACCTCTTGAGAGACGCGATACATCGCGTTATGGTGTGTGTGGCGGATCGGCTCGACGCCCGGGTGGGATCGAACCGAGAAAACTATGCTCATTGGGTAAAAATCCGAGAAATCCCCAAAGACGTGGAGAACTCTTATGCCAGGCGCCATCTACGCCGAAGGCCTGGTGAAGACCTTCGGTGACGTAAAGGCTCTGGACGGCGTCGACCTCGATGTCCCGGAAGGCACCGTCCTCGGCCTCCTCGGGCCGAACGGCGCGGGCAAGACGACCGCCGTCCGCTGTCTCACGACCCTGCTGCGCCCCGACAGCGGCAAGGCCGTGGTCGCGGGCATCGACGTCCTCAAGAACCCCGACGCGGTCCGCCGCAGCATCGGCCTCTCCGGACAGTTCGCCGCGGTCGACGAGTACCTGACCGGCCGGGAGAACCTCCAGATGGTCGGCCAGCTCTACCAGATGCGGGCCAAGGCCGCGAAGGTCCGGGCGACCGAGCTGCTGGACCAGTTCCACCTCGCGGACGCGGCCGACCGCACCGCCAAGACCTACTCCGGCGGTATGCGCCGCCGGCTCGACCTGGCGGCCGCCCTCGTGGTGTCGCCGCCGGTCATGTTCATGGACGAGCCGACGACCGGCCTCGACCCCCGCAACCGCCAGCAGCTGTGGGAGGTCATCAAGCAGCTGGTCTCCGGGGGCACGACCCTGCTGCTGACCACGCAGTACCTGGAAGAGGCCGACCACCTGGCGCACGACATCTGCGTGGTCGACCACGGCCGTGTCATCGCCCGCGGCACCGCCGACGAGCTCAAGGCGCAGACCGGCGGCGAGCGCGTCGAGGTCGTGGTGCACGAGCGCGACCGCATCGCGAGCGCCTCCGAGGTGCTCCGCGGCTTCGGCAAGGGCGAGACCACGGTCGAGCAGCACACCCGCAAACTCACCGTGCCGGTCAGCGGCGGCGCCAAGCTCCTCGCGGAGGTCATCCGCGAACTGGACGCGCGCGGCATCGAGATCGACGACATCGGCCTGCGCCGCCCCACCCTCGACGACGTCTTCCTCTCCCTCACCGGCCACGCCGCCGAGCAGGAGACCGCGGAGGGCGACCCGGAAGACGGCGCCGACCAGCGCAGCAAGGAGACCGCGAAATGACCGCCGCAACCGACACCGTGCAGGTCATGCCGCGCGGGAGCGCCATCGGCCAGTCCGTCAGGGACTCCCTGGTCATGGCCAGGCGGAACCTGATCAGGATGTCCCGGATCCCGGAGGTGGTGATCTTCGGGCTGATCCAGCCGATCATGTTCGTGGTGCTGTTCACCTACGTGTTCGGCGGCTCCATGAAGATCGGCGGCAGCACCAGTTCCTCCGCCTACACCAACTTCCTGATGGCCGGCATCTTCGCGCAGACCGTCACGTTCGCCACCGCGGGCGCCGGCGCGGGCATCGCCGACGACATGCACAAGGGCCTCGTCGACCGCTTCCGCTCACTGCCCATGGCGCGCGGCGCCGTGCTGACCGGCCGCACCCTGGCCGACCTCGTACAGACCGCGCTGACCCTGCTCGTCCTCGCGGGGGTCGCCCTGCTGGTCGGCTGGCGCGTCGGCTCGTTCGGCAGCACCAACGCGCTCCGGGTCGCCGGGGCCTTCGGGCTGCTGCTCCTGCTGGGGTACGCGTTCACCTGGATCGGGGCGCTCATCGGCCTGTCCGTGCGGACGCCCGAGGCGGCCACCTCCGGCGGGCTCATCTGGCTCTTCCCGGTCACCTTCATCTCGAACGCGTTCGTGGACACCAGCAACATGACCCCCTGGCTGCGGCACATCGCGGACTGGAACCCGTTCAGCGCCACGGTGCAGGCCTGCCGTGTCCTGTTCGCCAACCCCGGGCAGTCCACATCCGGCGCCTGGCCCATGCAGCACTCGGTGTGGGCCTCGGTCATCTACTCCGTCCTCATCGTGCTGATCTTCCGCACCCTCGCGGTCCGCAAGTACCGCTCGGCCACGGCATGAGCCGTACCCGCTGACCCGCCCGGTGTGAGCGCGTCCGGACATGGCGATGCCCCCGGCTTCCGGCCGGGGGCATCGCTGTCGTCGCTGGTCCTGGGGCTCAGCCCTGGTAGGGCACGGCCTTGAGGATCTTCACCTTGGCGAGCTTGCCGTTCGGCAGCTCGTACTGGGCGTCCTCGCCGACCTTCTTGCCGCTCACGCCGGAGCCCAGCGGGGACTGCGGGGAGAAGGTCTCGATGTCGGAGCTCGCGTACTCGCGGGAGGCGAGCAGGAAGTCCAGGGTGTCGTCCTCGTCGCCGTCGAAGGCGATGGTGACGACCATGCCCGGTGCGACCGCGCCGTCCGCCGCGGGAGCCTCGCCGACCTTGGCGTTCTCCAGGAGCTGGGTCAGCTGGCGCACACGGAGCTCCTGCTTGCCCTGCTCCTCCTTGGCCGCGTGGTACCCGCCGTTCTCGCGCAGGTCGCCCTCCTCGCGCGCGGCCGCGATCTTGCCGGCGATCTCCGTGCGCGCGGGACCAGACAGGTGATCCAGCTCGGCCTTGAGCTGGTTGTACGCCTCCTGGGTCAGCCAGGTGACGTTCTCGCTGGTCTGGGTCACAGGTGCTCCTCGTAGGTACTGGGATACAAAGCATCGCCCTACCCAGAAGAATGTGCTTTCACGGGTGGGCGAAACCACGAGCCTAACAATTCAGTGGCCCGGAGGGGAGGACATAAGACATCAGAATTACGTCGACGCAGGTCAGCGTCGGATACCGACAGTGATCACGGGCCGCGTCCGTACCGCCGGCGCCGCGTGGCCGGGGACCGCTCAGCCGCTGTGGCAGCCGAGGAGCTCCGCCGTGGTGCCACGGCCCGTCGTCCGCAGCGTGACCACCTTGTCGACGCGGGACGCGTCCCGGGCGAAACGGAAGTCCGCGCGGCCCACCTCGACCCCGTCGGCGTCCTGGGACCGCACGGTGCAGTAGCCGCTCGAACCGGCGTCCTTGTGCACCTCCAGGTGCGCCTCGACCGCGGTGTCCGAGACGGCCTTGAACGCGATCACCTGGGCGCTGATCTTGGTCCCGCCGATGTAGTCGTAGCCGAACCAGCCGATCAGGGCGATGAGGACGACACCGAGGACACCCCCGATGACCTTGAGCCTGCGGTCCGCGCGCTCGTCCGCGGAGCGGCCGTACCGGCCCTCGGGCAGCCGCGTGCTCGCCGTGGTCATGATCGTCCTCTCGGCCGGGCCCCCGAACGGGGACCCCGGAATTATTCGCCCCCCGATTCCGTCACTATAGAAGCCGCCCATCGCGCTGATTCACGCCGGGCGCCGACAGCCGACCTACCCAGGCGACAGCCGACCGACCGAGGATTGAGTCTTGACTGACCAGCTGCGACTGATGGCCGTGCACGCCCACCCCGACGACGAGTCGAGCAAGGGCGCGGCCACCATGGCGAAGTACGTGTCCGAGGGGGTGGACGTGCTGGTCGTGACCTGCACGGGCGGGGAGCGCGGCTCCATCCTCAACCCCAAGCTGCAGGGTGACACGTACATCGAGGAGCACATCCACGAGGTGCGCAAGAAGGAGATGGACGAGGCCCGCGAGATCCTCGGCGTCAAGCAGGAGTGGCTCGGCTTCGTCGACTCGGGCCTGCCCGAGGGCGACCCGCTGCCGCCGCTCCCCGAGGGCTGCTTCGCCCTGGAGGACGTCGACAAGGCGGCCGGCGAGCTCGTCCGGCAGATCCGCTCGTTCCGCCCGCAGGTGATCACCACCTACGACGAGAACGGCGGGTACCCGCACCCCGACCACATCATGACCCACAAGATCACGATGGTGGCGTTCGAGGGCGCGGCGGACACCGAGAAGTACCCCGAGACGGAGTTCGGCCCGGCCTTCCAGCCGCAGAAGCTCTACTACAACCAGGGCTTCAACCGCCCCCGCACCGAGGCCCTGCACCACGCGCTCCTCGACCGGGGCATGGAGTCGCCGTACGGGGACTGGCTGAAGCGCTGGAGCGAGTTCGAGCGCACCGAGCGCACCCTGACCACCCACGTTCCCTGCGCGGACTTCTTCGAGATCCGGGACAAGGCGCTCATCGCGCACGCCACCCAGATCGACCCCGACGGCGGCTGGTTCAAGGTCCCCATGGACCTCCAGCGAGAGGTCTGGCCGACCGAGGAGTACGAGCTCGCGAAGTCCCTCGTCGATACATCCCTCCCCGAGGACGACCTCTTTGCGGGCATCCGCGACAATGCCTGACATGAGCGCAAGCCTGGCACTGACGCACCTCGCCCCCCTCGCCAAGGAGGTCGACGAGAACAAGGTCACCCCCGGCGTCCTCGGCTTCATCGTCTTCGCGGTGATGGCCCTGGCCGTCTGGGGCCTGATGAAGTCCATGAACCGCCACATGGGCAAGGTCACCTTCCCCGAGGACGCCGACACCGAGGCGGGCCCCGGCACCGCCGACCGGACGGCCTCCGCCCCGGCGGCCACCGGCACCGGCACCGCGGGCTCCGGCTCCGGCGGAGCCGCGCCCGCCAAGGGCTAAGGCTGAGCCCGGGTCCCGCACGCCGGGACCCGGGCGGCCCGCCATGAGCGGCCCGCCCGGCGTGGTGCCTCCTCAGCCCCGGCCCGCCCCCATCGACACGCCCATCACGTCACGGGCGTGGCGGCCCGGAACCATGCCCAGACGCCACGCCTGCCAGCCCGCGTCCAGATCCACGCCCCGCTCCAGCAGGAGCTGGTAGGCCTCGATGCAGTCGTCCAGCTTCCCGTCCCGCGTCGCATGGCCGGTCCGCGACAACTGCGCCAGCTCCTCCTGGGCCACCGCCGCCCCCACCTCGTAACCACCCGGCGCCGCGTAGGGGAGCAGGGTGCTGCGCAGGAAACGCGCCCAGTCCTCGCCGCGGTGGTCGCCGTACGAGGCGAACAGGCCGACGGCCTCGTCGCACAGCCCCATGGCCTGCTGCGCACGGCCGTTGCCCGCGTCGACCACGGCGAGCTCCAGACACGTCCAGGCCTCGCCGTGCGCCACCCCGATGCGCTGGAAGTCCGCCCGGGCGTCCACCAGGAGCTGACGGGCGAAGCCGGAGTTGCGCAGCGAACCCGTCTGCGCGGCCCGCTGGTCGCGGGTCACCCGGGCCGAATGGTGACGGGCACAGGCGAGCCCGTACACGTCCCGCATCCGGGAGAACATCGTCCGCGAACGCTCCAGCTCGCGCACCGCCTGGTCGAGATTCCCGGTCTCCTCCAGGGCCTGGCCCAGGTAGTAGACCGTCCAGGCCTCGCCGCGCGCGTCCTCGTTCTCCCGGTGCCGGGAAGCCGCCTGGCGCAGCCCGTCGACCGCGGACGACGGATCGCCCTCCACGAGCCGGGCCCGGGCCAGCTGGGTCAGCGCCCAGGCCTCACCACGGGCATCGCGCGTACGACCGTACAGATCGAGCGCCTCACGCAGTTCCCGGTCGGCGCGCGGCACGTCGCCCATCCGCAGCCCGAGCTGCCCCAGCTGGAAGTGCGCCCACGCCTCGCCGTGCACCGAACCGCTCGCGCGGTGCAGCACCAGCGCCTCGGTGAGCAGGTCCAGCGCCTGGGCGAGCCGGGACCGATCGCGCTCCACCGCCGCCAGCGCGTGCATCGTCCACGCCCGGTCGGCCGCCAGCTCGGGAGACGCCTGCAGGTCCATGGCCTCCTGGAGCTTGGCCGCCGCCTCCGTCAGATTGCCCTGGTGGTGCAGCGTGATGCCCAGCGAGCACAGCGCCCGCGCCGCACCCGCGTCGTGGTGCGCCTCGAAGTACAGGTCCACCACCGACGCCAGCGTCGTCCGCGCCTTGTCCAGCTCACCCAGCTGACGGGCCGCGATACCGGTACGCCACTGCACCGAACGCACCAGCAGCCCCTGGTCCACGGCCTGCGTCAGCTCACTGATCTCGCCGAGCCGGTACAGGTCGCCGCGCAGCAGGCAGTAGTCGCACAGGGCGCCCAGCAGGTTCAGGACCGCCGCCTGGTTCACCCCCTCGGCGTGCCGCAGGGCCGCCGTGATGAAGCTCGACTCGTCGTCCAGCCAGCGCAGCGCGGCGTCCAGCGACGTGAAGCCGTGCGGCCCGAACTGGTCGGCGCGCGTCGACGTCTTCCCGTCGACCAGGCGGATCACCGAGTCGGCCAGCTCCGCGTAGTTCACGATCAGCCGCTCCTGCGCCGCCGTACGCTCCGACGCCTCCTCCTCGTCGTGCAGGCGCGCGGCGGCGAACGCCCGGACGAGATCGTGCAGGCGGTAGCGGCTGCCGCGAACATGGTCGATCAGACCCGCCTGCGACAGGGCGGTCAGATGCCGGGTCGCCTCCGGTTCGTCGGTCGCGAGGAGCGAGGCCGCCGCCGCCGCGCCGAGCGAGGCCCGGCCGGCCAGCGCCAGCCGGCGCAGCAGTCGGCGGCCCATGTCCGACTGGTCCGTGTACCGCAGCCACAGCACCCGCTCCACGGGCTCCACCGGCCCGTACGCCGCCAGATCGGTGGCCAGCAGACGAGCGGTACGCGGGCCGAGCGACGACCCCGCGACGCGCAGCGCCAGCGGCAGCCCACCGCACAACTCCCGCACCCGATCGGTCGATTCGGCGTCGTACGGGCCGGACCTGTCCTGCGCCGACGCGGTGAGCAGTTCCTCCGCGCCCGCCGCGTCCAAGGCCTCGACGGGCAGCTGGTGCACCCAGGCCGCCAGATCGGCGGGCAGGTCGAGCGGCTTGCGCGCGGTGACCAGGACGAGACTCTCCGAACGCTCCGGCACGAGGGTGCGCACCTGCTCGGCGTCGCTCGCGTCGTCCAGCACGATCGTCACCGGCAGACCCGTCAGATGCTGGTGGTACAGCTCGCTCAGCCGCCTGGCCTGCTGGTCCTGCGAGGAACGCTCACGGAACAGGAGCTGTTCACGGGGCGCGCCCAGCCGGTTCAGCAGGTGGAGCAGCGCGTCCCGGGTGGTGAGCGGCGGATCGTCCGGGCTGTCACCCCGCAGGTCCACCACGCACGCGCCGCGGAACTGGTCCTTCAGGGTGTGCGCCGCACGGATCGCGAGCGTGCTGCGGCCCGAGCCGGGCGCGCCGTGCAGCACGACGACCGTCGGCTTCGTCTCCGTGCTCGCCCGGGCCGCCTGCACCCACTGCGCGACCCGGGACAGCTCGGTCCGGCGCCCGGCGAACGGGCCCTCCGACTCCGGCAGTTGACCGAAGGACTGCTCCAGGACACTGCGTCTGCGGGCCGCCGCGCTCTTGTCGGTACGCCGCAACTGGGGCGCGCCCTTCTTCGCCCCGGTCGACGCGTTGAGTACCCGCTGCTGGTCGAGGAACGGCCGGATACCCCGCACCTCCAGGGCGGTCAGCCACTGGAGCCGCAGCTGCTCGGGGCCGCCGGGCTGGCCCAGCGCCCCGGCCCGGCGGCTCGCGGCCGGCACGTGCGTGGCCGTCACCTTGAGGACGGTGGCCGCTGCGCCCGCCACCGCCACCGTCGCCCCGGTGCCGACGGCCGTACCCGCGCCGGTACCGAGCGCCAGGTCGGCGACGACAGCCGTTAACGCGGCAACGGCGGCCACCAGCAACGGAGTTCCGGATCCCTCACGGGCATAGCGCTGCCCGAACGTCTGCTGCCCCGCCGCCGCCTCGTCCAGGGCCCGTGTGTACGTCTCGTACTCCTCCGCGGCCGTCTCCGCCATCGCGTCGAGCGCGGCCCGAGCCCGCGACAGCAGCACTCCGCCGTCGACACGCCCTCCCGAGCGGCGCACCTCCTCCTCGACGGCCCTGGCCAACAGGCGCTCGGCCTCCGCCCGGTGGCTCTCCCGCATGTCACGTCCCCCTCCGGCAGCAACTCCTTGGCCTATGAGTGTCCTTCGGGAGCGACCTGAGCGCGAGAGGGCCGACGATCACCGTTCGGCCGCCGGCTGCGGTGCGGCGCGCGTTGGGCGGATCGGGTGGTGCGTCCACGCCGGGCGCGCAGGCCGTCCCGCCACGGGCGGGGACCGGTCAGGCAGGATGGAAGCATGCCGAACCGACTGGCCCATGAGACGTCCCCCTACCTGCTCCAGCACGCCGACAACCCCGTCGACTGGTGGCCCTGGTCGGCCGAGGCCTTCGAGGAGTCACGCCGGACCAACCGGCCCGTCCTGCTGAGCGTCGGGTACAGCAGTTGTCACTGGTGCCATGTCATGGCCCACGAGTCCTTCGAGGACGAGGCGACCGCCGCCTACCTGAACGAGCACTTCGTGAGCGTCAAGGTCGACCGGGAGGAGCGGCCCGACGTCGACGCCGTCTACATGGAGGCCGTGCAGGCGGCGACCGGGCAGGGCGGCTGGCCCATGACGGTCTTCCTCACGCCGGACGCCGAGCCGTTCTACTTCGGCACCTACTTCCCGCCCGAGCCCCGCCACGGCATGGCCTCCTTCCGGCAGGTACTGGAGGGCGTGTCCGGCGCCTGGACCGAGCGGCGCGACGAGGTCGCGGAGGTCGCCGGGAAGATCACCCGCGATCTCGCCGAGCGGGAGATGAACTTCGGGGACAGCGGTGTGCCCGGCGAGGAGGATCTGGCCGGCGCGCTGCTCGGCCTCACCCGGGAGTACGACGCCACGCGCGGCGGCTTCGGCGGGGCGCCGAAGTTCCCGCCGTCCATGGTGATCGAGTTCCTGCTGCGCCATCACGCGCGGACCGGCTCGGAGGGTGCGCTCCAGATGGCCGTGGACACGTGCGGCCGGATGGCCCGCGGTGGCCTGTACGACCAGCTCGGCGGCGGTTTCGCCCGCTACTCCGTCGACCGTGACTGGGTGGTCCCGCATTTCGAGAAGATGCTCTATGACAATGCGCTTCTCTGCCGGGTCTACGCCCATCTCTGGCGGGCCACCGGGTCGGGACTCGCCCGGCGGGTCGCCCTGGAGACCGCCGACTTCCTGGTGCGTGAACTGCGCACCGCCGAGGGCGGGTTCGCCTCGGCGCTGGACGCCGACAGCGATGACGGGAGCGGGCGGCACGTCGAGGGCGCGTACTACGTGTGGACGCCCGCGCAGCTGCGCGAGGTGCTCGGGGACGCGGACGCCGAACTCGCCGCCCGGTACTTCGGAGTCACCGAGGAGGGCACCTTCGAGGAGGGTGCCTCGGTGCTCCAACTGCCCCGGCAGGAAGGTGCCGTCGACGCGGAGAAGGTGACGTCGCTGCGGGAGCGGCTGCTCGCCGCGCGGGCCGGGCGGCCGGCTCCGGGACGGGACGACAAGGTGGTCGCGGCCTGGAACGGCCTCGCGGTGGCCGCTCTCGCCGAGACCGGCGCCTACTTCGACCGCCCCGACCTGGTGGAGGCCGCGATCGGCGCCGCCGACCTCCTCGTACGCCTCCACATGGACGAGCACGCGCGGCTCGCCCGGACCAGCAAGGACGGCCGGGCCGGCGCGAACGCCGGGGTGCTGGAGGACTACGCGGACGTGGCCGAGGGCTTCCTCGCGCTGGCGTCCGTGACCGGGGAGGGCGTCTGGCTGGAGTTCGCCGGATTCCTGCTCGACCACGTCCTCGCGCAGTTCACGGACGCGGAGTCGGGCGCCCTGTACGACACGGCGGCGGACGCCGAGCAGTTGATCCGCCGCCCGCAGGACCCCACCGACAACGCGACGCCCTCCGGGTGGAGCGCGGCCGCCGGTGCGCTGCTCTCGTATGCCGCGCAGACCGGCGCCGAGCCCCATCGCGCCGCGGCGGAGCGGGCGTTGGGCGTGGTGAAGTCGCTGGGTCCGCGGGCGCCCCGCTTCATCGGCTGGGGCCTCGCGGTCGCCGAGGCGCTGCTCGACGGTCCCCGGGAGGTCGCGGTCGTCGGTGAGAGCGGCGATCCCGCCATGACGGCCCTGCGCCGTACGGCACTTCTGGGTACCGCGCCGGGTGCGGTGGTGGCGACCGGGGTGCCGGAGAGCGACGAACTGCCGCTGCTCGCCGGGCGGCCCCTGGTGGACGGCAGGCCCGCCGCCTACGTCTGCCGTCACTTCGTGTGCGACGCCCCGACGACCGACCCCGAGGAGCTGCGCGAGACCCTGGTCAGCCCGAACGCCTGAGGGGCGGGGCCGGTGTCGGGGGTGTCAGCTTCCGAACTCCGCGAGGGCGCGTTCCACGACGGCCTCCAGACGGTCGTGGTGCGCGCCCTTCCAGTAGGCGCGCCCGCACTCCCCGCACTGCGCGAACACGTCGTACGACCGCTCGGTGCCGCTTCGAAGCTGTTCGGCGACCTGTTCCTTGGTGGCCGGTGCGAGGGGGCCGTTGCACGCGGTGCAGCGGGTCCACGGTTTCAGCTCGGGTGCGAACCTGCCCAGTACGTCGCGGAGTTGGTCGTCGGGCTGGGTGCTGTAGACGAAGCCGCCCGCCCACAGTTCCCGGCGGCGCAGCAGTCCGCGGTCGCGGCTGAGCAGGACGCGTCGTTCGGCCGCCGACCGTGCGGCGAGGGCGGGGTCGCCGATGTCGGTGGACTCGTAGGCCGTGTCGACGCCGAGGAGGCGCAGCCTGCGGGCCAGGGTTCCGAGGTGGACGTCGAGGAGGAAGCGCAGTGGTGCCCCGGGGACGTGCTGCGGTCGCTCGACCGGGCAGACCCGTACCGACTCGCCGGCTGCCGGGATGTGCGAGAACGGCACGTCCGTGCCGTCCACGACCAGGGCGCCGACCTCGGTGAGCGGGACGCCGAGCGACTCGACGACGTGGCCGAGGGTGGAGGAGCCGTCGGTGGCGGCGGGGGTGGCTCCCGTGCGGCGGGCGTGTGGGACGAACAGCCCCAGTTCGGGGGCGAATTCGATGTGGATCTCCGGTCCGTTCACGCGGTCAGGATGACATGCGGGGCGCGCCCGTGGCCTCCGGGTTTCCGGGCGGCAGACCGTGCTCCAGGACGCTGACGGTCCGGTCGACGAGGTCGGCGAAGTCTTCCCGGTGGCCGGTCTCGGCCCAGTAGAGGGAGGTCTCCATCAGTGCGCCGATCAGCGACATGGCGAGGACGCGGGCCTCCAGGCTGTCCGGGTCGCGGCCGACGCGTTCGGCGATGGCCCGGCTGAGGATTCTCCCGGTGACCGAGGCGCTCTCCATCATCCGGGACCGCACCGAGGGGACCTCGGCCATCAGCCGTGTCCGCAGCCGGCAGACCTCGGGGTCCTGCGACGGACCGAGGCCGATGGCCTCGCGGAGCACGTGGCGCAAGGAATCGGACCAGGGTTCGTCGGCCGGGCGCTCTCGCAGTTCCTGTTCCAGCAGGGGGTCGTACTCGTCGGTGAGGACGATGTCCTCCTTGGTGGGGAAGTACCGGAACACGGTGGAGGGGGAGACCTCGGCCGCCTCCGCGATCTGCTCGACGGTCGTCGCGTCGTACCCCCGCGTCTCGATGAGCCGGTACGTCGCCTCGCGGATCGCGATGCGGGTCTTGGTCTTCTTCCGTTCGCGGAGCCCCGGCCGGGGCTCCGCGGCGGGAGGGGAACTCTGTGCGGTGGCGGCCATGGCCCTCATTGTCCGGCATCTGACGGGGCCGGCGCCGTGGTGGTGTCCTGGCACGAGTGTGCCCGCGACCAGGGCGCCGGGCGCCTGGGGCCGTCAGCGGCGTGGTCGCGCCGGGCGATGTCGTCGCCTGTGATCGCTGATCGCCAGTATCTAAGCTGATCGCCACCATCTGATGAGAGTGACTTTTAAAAGGTGGTGACTGTCAATTCATTGAGCCCCGGTCGATCGGGGCTCGCTGTCCGTCCGGGGAACGCGCGGTGGCCGCGGCTCGAAAGCCGCGGCCACCGCTGGAGAAGGGGGTCCGGGGGCGCTGGTGGCGCCCCGGAGGGGTCAGCCGTGCTGGTAGGCCACCAGGGAGATGCCGACGTAGTGCACGACGAACGCCGCGAGGGTCAGCGAGTGGAAGACCTCGTGGAAGCCGAAGTAGCGCGGTGACGGGTTGGGGCGCTTGATTCCGTAGATGACCCCGCCCGCGCTGTAGAGCAGGCCGCCCACGACGACCAGGACGAGGACGGCGATGCCGCCGGTGCGCATGAAGTCCGGGAGGAAGAAGACGGCCGCCCAGCCCATCGCGATGTAGCAGGGGGTGTAGAGCCAGCGGGGCGCGCCGACCCAGAACACCCGGAAGGCGATGCCGGCCGCCGCGGCGGCCCAGATGCTCCACAGGAGCCACTTCCCCTTGGCGTCCGGGAGCAGCAGCATCGTGAGCGGGGTGTAGGTGCCCGCGATGATCAGGAAGATGTTCGCGTGGTCGAGTCTGCGCAGGACGCCGTCCATGCGCGGGCTCCAGTCGCCGCGGTGGTAGAGGGCGCTCACGCCGAACAGCAGGCAGGCCGTCAGGGCGAAGATCCCGCAGGCGACGCGACCGCGAGGTGAGTCCGCCAGTGCGGTGAGGATCAGTCCGGCGACGAGGGCGGCCGGAAACATGCCGAGGTGCAGCCAGCCGCGGAGCTTGGGCTTGATCTCTTCCGACAGGGTGTGCGCGATGGACGCGGGGCCGGCGGCCGGCGAGTCCGTGGGCGCGTCGGGGACGGACGCAGTCATGGGCCGAATCGTACCTACGGAACCGTAAGTTACGCGTCAGTCCGGCGTAAGGAGCCACCCAATAGTGGTCATGGTCTCACGCGGCTGGCCGGACGGCGCGGGGGTACTCGCGGTGAACCCGAAGCAAGCGGGGGGAAACCCTCCGGCGAGTGGCGATGCTCACTCCGCTCAGGTGTGAGGCCCTCTGGACATATGGGCGGTTCAGTCGGATGATCAAATGAGTGCGGTCGGCACCGGATGAGCGCCAGGGGGTCAACCACCGTGAAGCATCCGGGTCGCAGCCCCCACGGGGCACAACAACAAAACCCTCATTTAGGAGCAATCGTGGCGCGCGACATCGCGGCTCCCGTCCCGACCAACCACAAGGAACTGATCTCGTGGGTCAACGAGATCGCCGAACTGACCGAGCCGGACAACGTGGTCTGGTGCGACGGATCCGAGGCCGAGTACGAGCGACTGAGCGAGGAGCTCGTCCGCAAGGGCACCTTCAGGAAGCTCGACCCGATCAAGCGCCCCAACTCGTACTACGCGGCCTCCGACCCGACCGATGTCGCCCGGGTCGAGGACCGGACCTTCATCTGCTCCGAGAAGGAGCAGGACGCGGGCCCGACCAACCACTGGAAGGCTCCCGCCGAGATGCGGGAGATCTTCGCGGGGGAGAAGGGCGTCTTCCGCCGCTCCATGAAGGGCCGGACGATGTACGTCGTCCCGTTCTGCATGGGTCCCCTCGGCTCGGACCTCTCCGCGATCGGCGTCGAGATCACCGACTCCGCCTACGTCGCCGTCTCCATGCGCACCATGACCCGCATGGGACAGCCCGTCCTCGACGAACTCGGTACCGACGGCTTCTTCGTGCGTGCTGTGCACACGCTCGGAGCGCCGCTGGCCGAGGGCGAGGCGGACGTGCCGTGGCCGTGCAACTCCACGAAGTACATCTCGCACTTCCCCGAGTCCCGCGAGATCTGGTCGTACGGATCGGGCTACGGCGGCAACGCCCTGCTCGGCAAGAAGTGCTACGCCCTGCGCATCGCGTCCGTGATGGCGCGCGACGAGGGCTGGCTCGCCGAGCACATGCTCATCCTCAAGCTGACGCCGCCGCAGGGCGAGTCGAAGTACGTCGCCGCGGCCTTCCCGAGCGCCTGTGGCAAGACGAACCTCGCCATGCTGGAGCCCACCGTCTCGGGCTGGACCGTCGAGACCATCGGTGACGACATCGCGTGGATGCGCTTCGGCGAGGACGGCCGGCTGTACGCCATCAACCCCGAGGCCGGCTTCTTCGGCGTCGCGCCCGGCACCGGTGAGCACACCAACGCCAACGCGATGAAGACCCTGTGGGGCAACTCCGTCTTCACCAACGTGGCGCTCACCGACGACAACGACATCTGGTGGGAGGGCATGACGGAGGAGACTCCGGCCCACCTCACCGACTGGAAGGGCAACGACTGGACGCCCGAGTCCGGTTCGCCCGCCGCGCACCCCAACGCCCGCTTCACGGTGCCCGCCTCGCAGTGCCCGATCATCGCGCCCGAGTGGGAGGACCCGAAGGGCGTGCCGATCTCGGCGATCCTCTTCGGCGGCCGCCGCGCCACGGCGGTGCCGCTGGTGACGGAGTCCTTCGACTGGAACCACGGGGTCTTCCTCGGCGCGAACGTCGCCTCCGAGAAGACCGCCGCCGCCGAGGGCAAGGTCGGCGAGCTGCGCCGCGACCCGTTCGCCATGCTGCCGTTCTGCGGCTACAACATGGGCGACTACATGGGCCACTGGGTCGACGTCGCCAAGGACAAGGACCCGGCGAAGCTCCCGAAGATCTACTACGTGAACTGGTTCCGCAAGAACGACGCGGGCAAGTTCGTGTGGCCCGGCTTCGGCGAGAACAGCCGTGTCCTGAAGTGGATCGTCGAGCGCCTCGAAGGCAAGGCCGAGGGCGTCGAGACCCCGATCGGCGTCCTGCCGACCCGGGAGTCCCTCGACACCGACGGACTCGGACTGGCCGACTCCGACCTCGACTTCCTGCTCACGGTCGACAAGGAGGTCTGGCGCGAGGAGGCCGCGCTGGTCCCCGAGCACCTCAACACCTTCGGCGAGCACACCCCGACGGAGCTGTGGGACGAGTACCGCGCGCTGGTGCAGCGCCTGGGCTGACGCCCGCCCGCCGCTCCGCGGCCGGTCCCGTCGCCCTGACCCGCGACGTCGTCCGGACCGGCCGCGGTGACAGCACCCCGCCGGGGCCCCGCACACCACTGTGCGGGGCCCCGGCCTCTTTCGTCCCGGCGTCCCCGCCCGTGCCGGAACGGCTGAAAAAGCGCGGATTTCGGGGGACACTCCTGACATCCAGCAGTGAACCCCGAAATGAGGTGGGCGGGGTGCGCACACCGGTCAGTGACCCCCTGAGGATCGGCCCGTACCGCATCGTGGGGCGGCTCGGCTCCGGCGGCATGGGATGGGTGTATCTCGGCCGTTCGCCCGCGGGGCGTGAGGTCGCCGTCAAGGTGGTGCGGCCCGAGTTCGCCGCGGAGCGCGAGTTCCGGGAGCGGTTCGCCCGCGAGGTCGCGGCGGCACGCGTGGTCAGCGGCGCCTACACCGCCGCCGTCGTGGACGCCGACACCGAGGCCGAACTGCCCTGGCTCGCCACGCTGTACGTGCCCGGGCCCTCGCTCGCCGAGGCCGTCCGCGCCGACGGACCGCTGCCCGAACCACAGGTACGACGCCTCGGCGCGGGGCTGGTCGAGGCACTCCAGGCGATCCACGCCGCCCACGTCGTGCACCGTGACCTGAAACCGGCCAACGTGCTCCTCGCCTCCGACGGCCCGCGCGTCATCGACTTCGGGATCTCCCGGGTGGACGGCGCCCCCGGACTCACCCAGGTCGGCGTCGTCGTCGGCACCCCGCCCTTCATGTCGCCGGAACAGATCAAGGGGGCCCCTGTCGGCCCGCCGAGCGACGTCTTCTCCCTCGGCGGGGTCCTCGTGTACGCCCTCACCGGCCGGCCCCCGCACGGCAGCGGCGAGGCGGTGCGCTACCGGGTCGCCCTCGCCGAACCCGAACTGGACGGCATCCCGCCGGCGTTGCGGGCCCTGATCGCGCGCTGCCTGGCCAAGCGGCCCGAGGACCGGCCCCGTCTCGACGACCTGCTCGCCGGCCTCCTGGAGCCGGAACGCCGCCCGGCCGCCTGGCCGCCGCCCGCGGTGGCCCACAGCATCAAGGTGCGCACCAGGGACCTCGCGAAGCGCCGTCAGGAGAGCGGCACGGCGTCCGTGCCCTCCTGTCTGCTGCTGCACGCCCAGGCCCTGCTGGACGCCGGTCTGACCGACGCGATGGTCGCCGGGGCGGTGGGCCGTGCCGGCGCCTGACTCCCTTCCCGGCGGCGGCCACGAGATCCTGGAGATCGGCACGCACTGGCGGCAGTTGGTGCGGAACTGGGTGGCCGGGCGGAATTACCACACCACGGCCGATCCCGATTCCGTTTCCATGGGGTTCGATCTCCCGGAGACGGGCCGGACGGTGACCGTGCGCTTCATGACGACCAAGAGGCTTCTGGTCGCTTTCGCGACCGACGGGCATTATCTGCGCCAGGACCAACTCGCCGTCGCCGCCGCCGCGTCGAATGCCTGGAACACCGAACAGCTGAATCCCATGCTGTCCGTGTGGGACGTCCGCGGGCCCCGCCCGTGCCTCGCGGGTGTGTGCGACCTTCCGCTGACCTGCCGGATGACCCAAGCGGATTTCGATGCTTTGGCCAATGACTGGGTGGAACGGGCGAGACAGATGTTCACCCGGTGCCACCAGGTGTTCGCGTTGTAGAAGTGAATTCCGCCGGCTTTCCCAAACCCTTTCGGCCGACGGCCGGTTACCGCCACTATGAGCACGTGCCTTTCAGGGCCACGGGGGTGTGCCTTTGGGCCACGGGGGGTTGCCCATGCGGCGTTCTTTCTCGGTCATCGCGCTCTTTGGACTGCTGGCCGTTCTCGCTCCCGCGGCGTCGGCGGCCGGAGCGACGTGCGGTACGGATCTCGGCCGGCGACTGCGGTGCTGGTCCCGGTGGATCGACGAGGGGACGGTCCACGTCACCCTCGACCGGGCCGTGCCCTTCGACGGCGACGCGGACGACCGCAGGGGCGTCGAACGCACGCTGTGGGAGGGCCGGGAGAACCTCGTCGTCGAGGTCCCGGCGGGCGGCCGCACCGGACCGGGCGGAACCGCGCTCCTCCTGCTGGCCGACCGCGGGGGCCGGCTCGTCGCGAAGGACGCCACGATCGACCGGCTCACCCCAGGCGCCGTCGCCGAACTGGCCGACCTGCGGGCCTGCCACCCCGAGAACCCCAAGGACCCGTGCGCCGTGCTCGGCAAGGGCTCCCTGACCGGCGCCGCGTTCATCGCCCAGGGCCAGGCCGCCGACCTGGCCCGCCACACGTACGCCGTCGCGGACTCCGTCGACCCGCCGGTCGCCACCCCGTCCCGCACCACCGGGACGGCCAGGAGCGAGCAGGGCGCGCGGGACGGCAAGAGCGGCGGCGACTCCGGTTCCGGCGGTTCCGACACCGCCACCCGGATCCTCGCCGTCCTGTGCGCCGTGCTCGTCGTCCTGCTCGGCGCCCTCCTCTTCCTCGTGCGCCGCTCCTCCCACGCGGTCGGCTCCCTGTCCCGGCGCGCGCTCGCCGCCCCCGTCGTCGGAGCCGTGCCGGACGCCGCCGGGTCGGCCCCTCCCCGGGCCGCCGACGAGAGCACCACCCGCATCAGGACCCCGGACCCGGCCGGCCGCGGCCGGGCCGCGGACGAGGGCACCACCCGCCTGCGGGTCGCCGCGCCCGCCCACCGCTACCGGCGGGTCGGCAACGTACCGGGCCCCGCCCGCTCCGCCGTCGTCCGCACCGAGCTGCACCCGCAGGGCTATGTCGAGCTCGACCGCGTGCTGTACCGGGCGGTGTGGGCCGAACCCGGCCGCCCGCCCCCCGTTCCCGGCGCGCTCGTCGACGTCACCGACGCGCGGGAGCAGGACGCCGACGTCCTGTACGCGTTCCCGCCGACCACCGGACGGCACGCCCGGGCCGCCCGGCCCTGAGACCAGGAGAGACCTCCATGCACAGCGAATACCCGCCCACCCTGCCGGCGGAGTACGCCGACATCGAGTTCGAGAACAACGCGCAGCGGCTGCCGCTCGTCCTGTGCCTCGACACGTCCAGCTCCATGGCGGGCCGGCCCATCCAGACGCTCAACAACGCGCTCATGGAGTGGACCCGTGAACTGCACGACGACGTCAGCCTCAGCTACAGCGTCGAGGTCGCCGTCGTCACCTTCGGCGGCCAAGGCGTCGCCGCCTGGCGCGGTCCCCAACTCCTCGCCCCGGGCGTCCCGGTGAGCCCCTTCGTGGCCGCCCACATGTTCCAGCCACCGCAGCTCGTCGCCGCCGGCGTCACCCTGATGACCGAGGCCCTCGACCTGGCCATGCACATCGTCGCCGCCCGCAAGGCCGAGCTGCGCGCCTCGGGACTCCAGTACTACCGGCCCCAGATCTGCCTCGTCACCGACGGACTGCCGACCGACGCCACGGGCCATCTCTCCGACTCCTGGCACCGGTTGATCCCGGTCCTCGCCGAGGAACAGCGCGCCCGCCGCTTCCGGCTGTACGCGATCGGCGTCGGCGGGATCACCGACCGCGGCGAGCAGGTGCTCCAGGCGTTCGCGCCGAAGTTCAACGCCCGTCTCCAGGGGTTCCCGTTCCGCGAGCTGCTCCAGATGATGTCCGCGAGCGCGGGCGCCGAGCAGAAGGGCGCGGGCGACGAGGTCTTCGAGAAGATCTTCAGCCAGTTCAAGACACAGCGCCCGGCCTGGGAGTCGTGACGATGACCGGACGGGACGGCTGAGCGATGACCGGAGCCGACGAGCACGAGACGCCGTGGCGGATCCACGGCATGAGCGTCGAGGGCTACCGCCACCGCCGCCAGGGACTGCCCTGCCAGGACGCCTGCGCGTACGCGGTGACCGCGTCCGTCGCCGTCCTCGCGGTCGCGGACGGCGCGGGCAGCAGGCCGCGTTCGGAGGAGGGCTCGCGGCTGGCCGTCGAGCTGGCCGTCGAACACTTCGCGCGCAGGGCGGGGGCAACCGCCGACCGCCGCCCCGGCGAGGCCGTGCACGCCGTCCTGGAGGAGGCCTTCCACGACGTCAGCAAGGTATTCCTGGACCGGACGGGCGCCGACGCGGCGGACTTCGCGACCACGCTCACCGTGGTCGTCCTCGCCCGGGGCTGGGTCGGCCATCTGAGCGTGGGCGACGGATTCGTCGTCCTGCGGGCCGGTACGGAGGACGGGGAGCGCCAGTTCCATCTGCTGCCCCAGCCGCCGCCGGCCGGCGAGTACAGCAACGAGACGGTCTTCCTCACCTCGCCGGACGCCGCCCGCTGGGTGCACACCGACTGCCTGTCCGACGACGGCGTCGACGGCGTGCTGCTCTCCACGGACGGCCTCGCGCAGGCCGCGCTCAACCGCTCGGCGAGCGGTGCGCCGTCCCCGAACCCCTCGTTCGTGGAGGCCGTCTTCCGCTCCCTCGACGTGCCCGGACCCGTCACCGACAGCGCCCACGAGGGCCTCGCCACCCTGCTCCGTTCCGACCGGCTCACCGCCCTGAACGCCGACGACAAGACCCTGCTGCGGGCCGTCCTCAAGGCGCGGCCGTGAGCGGCCTCACCGTGTACCTCGACGGCGAGCCCGTCCTCCTCGCCGAACTGCCCCTCAAGGGCGGCGGCCAGGCGGCCGTCTACCCCGTCGTCGGCGACGACACCACCGTCGTCAAGCTGTACCGGGAACCCCCGGGCCCCGAGCAGGAACGGCGCCTGACCCGGATGCTCACCATGTCCCCGCTCGCCGCGCGCCCCACCGACGCCTCGCAGCCGCCCGAACTGGCCTGGCCGACCGCGCTCGCCCGCGGTGCGGGCGGCGAGTTCCTCGGGTACGCCATGCACCGCTTCGGCGAACCGGGGCACGTCCAGCTCATCGGCCTGTTCACCCGCGCCCAGCGTCTCAAGCTGTTCACCGACCGGGCGGACTGGCGCTTCCTGCTCGGCGTCGCCTGGAACCTCGCCTTCATGACGGCCCGCATGCACTACGACAACCTCGTCATCGGCGACTTCTCCAGCAGCAACGTCGTCGTCGACGCCAACGGCTTCGTCACCTTCCTCGACTGCGACTCCATCGCCTTCAACGACCCGGTGACCGGGGAACTCTTCCCCTGCCTGATGCACACCGCCGACTACTCGTCACCGGAACGGCAGGCCGGCGGCCCCGCGACCCGTGCCACCGACGACTTCGCCCTCGCCGTCCTCGTCTACCAGCTGCTGACCGCGGGCAACCACCCCTTCGGCGGGGTCCCGCACGAGAGCGCCTCCGAGTCGACCGTCAAGGACAACATCGCCGCCAGCTGCTCCTACGTCGTCCGGCCCGAGCGGGTCGTCATCCCGCGCGGCACCATCGACCCCTCCGTCCTGCCGCCCGAACTCCTCACCCTGGCCCTCGCCGCCTTCGGCCCGGGCGTCCACGAGCCCGCGGCGCGGCCCCCGGCGGAGGCCTGGCTGCGCGCGCTGGACACCGAGCGCGCCCACGTACGCCGCTGCCCGGACCGCCCGCTGCACGCGTACGGCTCGCATCTGACGTCGTGCCCGTGGTGCGCGCGGGCGGCGGTCACCCGGCACGATGTGTTCAACGTTCCCGTGCCCGTCGCCGCCCCGGTGCCGGACCCGCCGTCCCGGCCGCCGACGACGGGCGAACCGTGGGCCAAGGCACTCAAGGTGGCGCTGCTGATCGCGGTGGTCCTGATCCTGGTGGTGATCGCGGCGAACGCCTGACCCGCCGGCCGGGTGAACACCGGCGGCCGGCACGGGCGCTGAGCACCCGGGGCGGCCGGGCGGAACGCCGTCACTGCGAGCGGCCGCGCTCCTCCAGATAGCGGGTGTGCGACTCCTGGCGCCGGGCCTCCGTCTCGCGCAGCGCCGCCGCGAGCCGGTCGGCCTCCTCCCGCAACGCCGCGAGCTGGCGCTCCAGGTGGCGCTCCGGCGGCTCGGTGCCGGGGGCCAGCCGGGTCCACCACCGGGTGCGGACGAAGGTGTCGACCGCCTCGGGGATGTCCTGCCGCACGGCGCGCGACAGGGCGTGCACGCCCTCCGGGTCCTGTGCGAGGACCTCGGCGACCCAGCCGGGGTCGAGCAGCGCGGTGAGCACCTCGGTCAGCTCCGTGAGCCGGCCGGCCGCCGCGGGCGGCAGCTCCACCCCGTCGAGATACTCCCGCAGGGTGCCGAAGTCACCCCTCAGCGCCTCCAGTTGAGCGGAGGGATCGGGGAAGTCGGGGGCGGCCGGGCGCTCCGGCGGGGCGATCAGCGCACCCGCGCCGTACAGGCCCGCGACGACCACCGGCCAGTACGGGCCGGCGATCCCGGCGAAGGTGAGCGCGATCCCGGCGATCCCGCAGACGCTGCCGGTGAGGTTCTTGCGGGACTCCAGGAAGCCGACGAGCCTATTGGTAGCCACGGATCTCCTCGAAGGCGCCGTCGAGCGAGCCCTTGTGGGCGTCGAAGAGACGGCCGCCGGTCAGGTCGGCGATGTGCTGGAGCTCGCCGCGGTCGGAGTCGCCGAAGAGGATCGGGAAGACGGGGATCTCCCGCTGTCCGTCCGGCAGCTGTCGGTAGAAGGCGTCGAAGTCGGAGGGGCTCGCGCCCCGGGTGTTCTCGCCGTCCGTCATCAGCACGACCGAGGTGAACGTGTCGTCGTCGGCGCCGAGATGCTCGTACGCCTTCTCCAGGGACGTGTAGATCGCCGTGTCGCCGTCGGCGCTCAGCGAGCGGGTGTCCGCGCGGATGGCGTCGAGTCCGGCCTTCGGGTCCTCGGGCCGCACGACGTGCGTGCGGACGCTCTTGACGTCCGATCCGAACGGCATCAGGGTCACCTCCTCGCGGTCGCGGAAGTCGCCGGTCAGATCACCGAGCGCCTTCTTCAGCCGGTCGAGCCGGTCGCCGTCCATCGAGCCGGAGGTGTCGAGGACGTATACGGTCCTGGACGGCCGGCGGAGCTTGTTCTCGTAGGCGTCGAGGAGCTTGTCGGCGACGGACCGGCTGCCGGGGAAGGGGAGTTCGCGCCGGCGTCCGGTGTCGAGTCCCGCGGCCGGGGCGACGGAGGCGACGACCGGGCGGCGGTGGGTCGTCTCGGTGATCCGTCGCTGGCTGTCCGGTGCGCGCAGCGCCTCGGCGAGACGCCGGACCGTCTCGCGGGTGTCCTTGGAGGACGCGGCGAGGGAGGAGAGCGGGTAGTCGGCGGTCACCACGCCGTCCCGAGGGCGGATGACCGTCAGGCCCTTCACGCCCTTGAGGACGGACTCGTAGTTGAGCAGCGCGTCCACCGTGCCGCGGCGCTCGTAGGCGGTGGCCAGCCAGCCGGACGAACCCGACGTCAGCTTCTGTCCCTTGAAGAACTCCCGCAGCTGGGGCGTCGCCTTGTCCACGTCGGCGTCGGTGAGGGCCGACTGGGCGCCGGAGAGTCCGGAGGCCACCGAGATCAGCGTGGAGAAACCGGAGTTGGAGCGCGCCGGATCGGTCATGCCGTACGTCAGCCTCCCCTGCGCCACGGCCTTCTCCACCTGGGACCAGGTCACGTCGTCGGCCTTCCAGCCGAGCGTGTTCAAGGTGGCCGGCTTGACCCCGATCGCCACCGGGCTCGACATGACCGGCGTCTCGGAGACGACCTTCTTCGCGGCCTCGGGGCGCAGGTGCAGATAGTCGTCGGAGGAGAGCCACAGGGCGTCGTAGGCGTCGTCCGCCGTGCCGCGGGCGAGCAGGTCCACGGCGGCGAGGGTGCCCATGTAGGTGGGCTTGACCGTGATGCCGGTGTCCTGCCTGATCCGGTCGAGGACCGGCTTCATGTCGCTGAGTTCGCTGGAGGCGAGGATACGGAGGGTGCCGGGCTCGGGGGCGCTGTCGTCCCCGGACTTCCCCTTTCCCTGGGCCGTGCACGCGCTGACGGCGAGCAGCGCCACGGCCGCGCAGGCCGCCTGCCGGAGGCGTCTCATCCGAGCCCGCCCTCCAGCGCACCCTGGCTGCGGCTGCGTTCCAGGTAGGTGCCCGCCTGCTGGAGTTCGGAGGTGAGGGACTCCACCGTCGCGGCCATCGTCTCGGTCGCCCGGACCTTGTACGTGTCGATGGCGTCGAGCGTGCGGTAGATCTGCTGGAAGGCGTTGCGCAGGGTCTCCGCGCCGACGGCCGGGTCGGCGGCGATGCGCTGGATCTCGCCGCTCTGGGTGGAGAGCATCTCGGCGTTGCCGCGGATGAGGTCCTCGGTGGTGCCGCGCAGGGCGTTGACCTGGTCGACGACCTTGCGCTGGTTGTCCAGCGCGGAGGCGAGCATCACGGAGATGCGCAGGGCGGAGACGGTGGTGGTGGCCGCGCGGTCGACGCCCTTGATGAGTTCCTCGTTGTTGCGCCGGACCACGTCCATCGCGAGATAGCCCTGCGCGCAGACGGCGAGCTGGGTGAGCAGGTCCTGCTGCTTCTGCCGGACCGGGAAGAGGACGTCGGAGCGGAGGGTGTCGGCCTGCGCCGGGTCGGTGGTGTCGACGCCCGCGATGTGGGCCTCGACCGCGGAGTCCAGGGCCTGGGTCAGGACGACGTACTCCTGGAGTTTGCCCATCGTCTCCCAGAGCCGGACGCGTTCGGTCTGCAGTGCCGCGCTGTCCCGGCGCAGTTCGTCCTGGCCGCCGCGCAGCGAGCCCACGATCTTGTTCAACGTGCCTTGTGCGGACGCGTACTTGGCGACGTGGTCGCGCAGTCTGTTGCCGCCGGGGAGCTTGGAGAGGAACTTGCGGCCCTTGCTCGCGGACAGGTCGCGCGGGTCCAGGTCCTCGACCACGCGGCGGAGTTCGACGAGCGAGCCCGCCACGTGCGACTGGGCGTCCTCGCCCCGGGAGGGCAGGCTGCGGATGGTCCGCTCCAGCATGCGGTTGGACTGGGCGGCGGCGCCGCGCATCTCGCTGGTGCCCAGGCCCGCGATCTCGCCGACCTTGCCGGCGAACTCGGGCGAGCGGGCGTCCAGGAGGGCGAGTCCGTCGATGTACTCCGCGGCCCGCCGGGCCATCTCGTCCTGCACGGCGGCGTCGACGGGCACGAGCCCGCCGGCCTTCTCGCGCGGCACGGGCGCCACGGCCTCGGGCGGCGTGAGCGTGAACGTGTCTTCGGTGGTCATGTGCGCTTCCCCCTAGTTTCCGGCCCGGCGCGCCATCTCGTGCAGCACCTTGGAGGCGGGCACGGGCGCCTGCCGGACGCCGGTCAGCTTCTGGTTGAGATAGGTGGCGTGGGCGGCGGTCGCCGCCGTGAACTCGCCGGTCGCGCCCTGCGGCCGGAAGCCGTGCCGCACGGCGAGCCTGCGCAACGTCGGGTCCGTGCTGAGGAGTTCACCGAGTGCCCGGCCCGCGGGCGTGAGCGGTACGACCGTGTGGTCGCTGTTGGCGGTGGTGTCCGGGTAGAGCACGGTGAGGTCGCCGGTGTCCTGGCCCTCGGCGAGCAGGGCCGCGACCTGGGACTCGTAGACCAGGACGAGGGGGTTGCCGACGCCGCTGACGAAGTCCCGGAACTCGGCGTCGGTGCTGGACTGCTGGGCGCCCTGGACGCTGATGAGCCGGTGCAGCAGGGGCGCGGTCCGGCCGACCGCGGCGTCGTCGGCGACGACGTTCCCGCCGTTGGCGACGTAGGACGCGGCGGCGAGGTAGAGGGCGCCGGAGTTGGAGGTCTCCGGGTCGGTGCTGGCGATGAAGAGCGTGCCGGTCAGTTCACCGTGCGCCGAGGTGCCCTTGAGCTGCTGCCAGGTCCGTTCGTGCCGGGCCGCGTCCAGGTAGGCGGCCATCTTCAGCGTGCCGGTGTTCTTGTCGAGGGTGGCCAGTCCGTTGGCGGCGAGGACCTGGGCCGCGCTGCGGTGTGCCACTACGACGAGGGGCGAGTAGAAGGGCCGGGGGAGCGGCTGGCGGACGTGGTACTTGTCCGCGAGCTCGTCGGCCGGCGCCTGGCTCGAGGGGAAGGCGAAGTCGTACCCCTTGAGGTCGAGGCCTTCCATGGCCCAGGACCCGGAGGTCTCCGTCTTCACGGTGTAGCCCTTGGCAGCGAGGGCCTTCACCACGTCGGGGTCGGCGAAGAACTCCGCCTTCTCCGAACCGATCACACCTTGCACGGTCTTCGTTGCCGTGCCCTTGTCCTGACCATTGCGGCCCGCGACGACGGCTGCTGCCACTCCGCCGATCAACAGGACCGCCAGGACGATGCCCGCGATACGTCTCACGCCTGGAGAGTGCACCTCGGAATCCAACGTTCCCCGTCTCGGAGGGTGAACGCGGGGTGACGACCGGGTCCCGGTACGCAACCGGAGGGGACGCTGCCGCTCCTGGGGTGCGCGGGGTGTCGTGGCGGGCGGACGGTGGACGCGTGAAACGTGCCGTCGCACGGGGCGCGGTGGTCATGGCACCCGGTCCGCGCGTCGCTGCGGGAGCGCGCGGACCGAGGCCGATCAAGGGGCCCCGGGCCCGGTGACGCGGGGCTCAGCGGGTGGCGAGCTCGCGGGCGCCGGTGGCCGCCGCGTGGGCGTCCATGCGCTCCGCGGAGAGGATCGCCGCGGACGTGTCGGCGCGGGAGGCCGCCACGACGAGGGCGCGGCCGGCGAGGTCGTGGGCGCGCTGGTGCAGGGTCACGAGCAGGGCCTCGCCGACGGCGGCGGCCGGGGCGCGGACCGGTGTGGAGCCGCCGCGCAGGCGGGTCACCTGACCGGCCAGTCGCTCGGCCGCGGTGTCGAGATCCGCGGACGGCGCCACCGTGCGGATCTCGTCCGTCACGGCGAGCAGCGCCGCGAGGTGACCGGCGAGCTGGATGTCCAGCTCCTCCTCGCGCGACCGGTGGGGAAAGTCGGAGGAGGGGGTGCCGGCCACCGTGTGGACCGACTTCGTGCGGATCGGTTCGTACATGGGATGGCCTCCTGTGCCTGACAGGAAACCATCCTAGCTTGGATCTGGTCTAAAGTTGAGCCGGTTCGCGGAACTGGACGGGTCACGCACGGAGGGTGAACGCCGTGCCCTTCCCGCAGCCCTCCGTCACGGCTGGCTGTAGCCGTCCAGGAAGTTGCCGATGCGCGTGACGGCGTCCGTCAGGTCCCCGACCGACGGGAGCGTGACCACCCGGAAGTGGTCCGGCTCGGGCCAGTTGAAGCCCGTCCCCTGAACCACCATGATCTTCTCGCGCTGCAACAGGTCGAGGACCATCTGCCGGTCGTCCTTGACCTTGAACACCTTGGGGTCGAGGCGCGGGAAGAGGTACAGCGCCCCCTTCGGCTTCACGCAGGTCACGCCCGGGATCTGCGTCAGCAGTTCGTGCGCGACGTCGCGCTGTTCCTTGAGGCGTCCGCCCGGCAGCACCAGCTCGTTGATCGTCTGCCGCCCGCTGAGCGCCGCGACCACACCGTGCTGGCCCGGCATGTTCGCGCACAGCCGCATGTTCGCGAGGATCGTCAGGCCCTCGATGTAGGAGTCCGCGTGCCCGCGCGGCCCCGAGATCGACATCCAGCCGACGCGGTAGCCCGCCACCCGGTACGCCTTCGACATGCCGTTGAAGGTGAGGGTGAGCAGGTCGGGGGCGATCTTGGCGGTCGCGGTGTGCGTGGCACCGTCGTAGAGGATCTTGTCGTAGATCTCGTCCGAGCAGACCAGCAGGTTGTGGCGGCGGGCGATGTCGGTGAGCCCGCGCAGCATCTCGTCGTCGTACACCGCGCCGGTCGGGTTGTTCGGGTTGATGATGACGATCGCCTTGGTGCGGTCGGTGACCTTCCGCTCCACGTCCGCGAGGTCGGGCATCCAGTCGGACTGCTCGTCGCACCGGTAGTGCACGGCCGTGCCGCCGGACAGCGAGACGGCCGCCGTCCACAGCGGGTAGTCCGGCGCCGGCACGAGGACCTCGTCGCCGTCGTCCAGCAGGCCCTGCATCGCCATCACGATCAGCTCGGAGACGCCGTTGCCGATGAAGACGTGCTCGACGTCCGTCTCGATGCCGAGGGTCTGGTTGTGCATGACCACCGCGCGCCGGGCGGCGAGCAGGCCCTTGGCGTCGCCGTAGCCGTGCGCCGAGGAGACGTTGCGGAGGATGTCCTCCAGGATCTCCGGCGGACACTCGAACCCGAAGGCGGCCGGGTTGCCCGTGTTGAGCTTGAGGATGCGGTGACCGGCCGCTTCCAGCCGCATCGCCTCCTCAAGAACCGGACCCCGGATCTCGTAGCAGACGTTGGCGAGCTTCGTGGACTGGATCACCTGCATGTCCGTGAGCTTACGGCCGCGTAACGAGGACCGGGGGGTGTTTTCCACCACGTGAGACGTGACGATTCGGACAGCTTTGTCCGCCCGGCGCTCCGTAAGCCCTGGTGATCGCCACGTCGCGTCCCCGGGCGCCCGGGGACGCGGGCCGGGAAGCCCGGCCGGGGAGGTTCCTCCCTCAGGGCGACGGGAGGCCACCGGCCGGCCGTTCCGCCCAGTAGGTTGACCCCTGCCGCAGGGGGAGGCAGGCCATGGAGTTCTCGCTGTTGAACGACGAGCCGGTGACCGGGCCGGGGGACGATCTGCTGGGCGCCGGCCGGGCCGCCCGCGAACTCGCCCGGCTGCTGCACGGCTCGCGCGCCGCCACCCCCTTCACCCTCGCCGTGGACGCCGGGTGGGGCATGGGCAAGAGCAGCCTCATGCGGCTCGTGGACGCGGAGCTGCGGGCCAGACAGGGCGTCCACACGGTCTGGTACAACGCCTGGACCTCCACCGGCGCCGACGCGCTGGAAGGGCTGATCAAGTCCGTCCTCGTGCGGTTCGACCGGCGGGTGCTGCGCCGGGCCCTGCAGCGCGTCTCCGAGCGGCGGGCGCTCGTCGGCGTGTTCCGGGCGGCGCTCACCGTCCTGTCCGGACCGCTCGGTGCCGCCGCCCTCGTCGACCGGCTCTGGCAGGACCTGTCCGTCGACGCCCGCTCGCGCAACGCCATGCGCGACGCGCTGCGCGAGCTGACCGCGGAGTGGACCGCGTCCGCGCCGCACGACACCCGGCGCCTGCTCGTCGTCTTCATCGACGACCTCGACCGCTGCTCCGAGGAGACGGTGCTCGCGGTCTGCGAGGCGGTGAAGGTCTACCTCGACGTGCCGGGGCTCGCCTTCGTGATCGGCTGCGACCGCTCCGCGCTCGGACCGAGCGGCCTCCTGCGCGACCTGTCCCCGGCCGGGTCGGCCTTCATGGAGAAGGTCTTCCAGACCAGCTACCGGGTGCCGGTCCCGGCGCTGTCCGAGGTCCGCGCGTACGTGGACGCCTGCGCCCGGCGCTCCGGCATCCAGGACCTGCTGGGCGACCACCTCGCCGAGCTGATCGCCCAGCGCTCCGCCCGCAACCCGCGCCGGATCAAGCGGCTCATCAACGGCTTCGGCCTGGAGTCCGCGCTCAACCCCGTCTGGCAGGCCTTCAGCGCCGAGGCCGTGATCCGCGTCCTGCTCCTCCAGCAGCTGTATCCCGACTTCTACCGGGTGCTGCTGGCCCGCGACGGCGCCGACGTGCACGCGGCCCGTGAGTTCCTCCGCTACCGGGCGGCCCGCCGGGTGCTCGGCCGGCCGTTCGGCCTGCCCGTCGAGGGCGACTGGGCGGTCGCGGTGAGCTGTCTGCGCGCGTACGGCCTGGTCGCGCCGGAGCGGGACGGGGCCGAGGACCGGGGTGAACTGCTCGCCGGTCTGGAGGAGCAGTTGCCCACCGGCTTCCCGGAGCTGGCGCTCGACGCGAACTTCGGCCTGCTCGTCGAGGAGCTGATGGCGCTGGAGGAGGCGGACGACCTGGTGGGGCGGTTGCAGCAGGGTGTTCCGCAGCTCGCGCCCGGCCGTCCGGACGGCGATCCGGAACCCGCGCGCACCGGGACCGCGCGGCGGCCGTACGCCGGGATGGAGGTCCTCTGGGTCGACGACCACCCCGAGCGCAACACCCGGTTCGTCGACGTGCTGGAGCAGCGGGGTGCCCGCGTGCGGGTGGCCACCGACCGGGACGGCGCGGAACGGGCCTTCGCGGCCGACCGGATCGACCTGCTCGTCTCCGACGTGCAGCGCGGGCCGGACCGCTCGGCGGGGCTCACGGAACTGGCCGCGTGGCGCGAGAGCGGCCTCCACTCGGGGCCCGCCGTCTTCTTCACCAACCGGGTCACCCCGAGCCGCGAGACCCGGGCGCGGGCGCTCGACGCGCGGGTCGCCACGAGCGCGGAGCAGCTCCTCCGGTTCGTCGCGGAGGCATACGAGGCATACGAACAGGCCTTTCTGTAAAGGGTGTTGTTCGGGACATCCCCGGCCGGAAACCGCTTCTTGTCCACCCGCCCCACCCCCCTCACAATGCGCATGACAAAACAGAAGGTGGCCGGAAGACCTCCGGCCGCCCCACGTCGCAAGAGGGGACCCCCACATGAGAAAGCCTCTCGTCGCCGCGCTCTTCGCCCTGGTGATCGCCGGGGCGGGCGCGGCACCCGCGGTCGCGGCACCCGCGCCCGAGTCGGCTCCCGCGCACACCTCGGCCTCCGCCGTCACGGCGGACACCAAGGCGGCGCCGACCCTGCAGGCCGTCAGCCTCGCCGGGACCGTCGCGCTCAGCAACTGCTCCGGATCCGTCGTCCGCTTCCCCAACTCGGCCGACACCGACCCGGCGCTCGTGCTCTCCAACGGTCACTGCCTGGAGACCGGCTTCCCGGAGCCCGGTGAGGTGATCGTCGGCCAGAGCTCCAGCCGGACCTTCGGCCTGCTCAACTCGGCCGGCACGAAGGTCGCCACGCTGCGGGCCAGCAAGGTCGCGTACTCCACGATGACCGACACGGACATCACGATCTACCAGCTCACCAGCACCTACGCGACCATCAAGAACTCGTACGGCATCAGCGCGCTGACCGTGCAGAACACGCACCCGACCGCCGGCACGGCCATCACCGTGGCCTCCGGCTACTGGAAGCGGCTCTACAACTGCAACGTCGACGGCTTCGTGTACCGCCTCAAGGAGGGTGACTGGACCTGGAAGGACTCGCTCCGTTACACCTCCGCCTGCAACACCATCGGCGGCACCTCGGGCTCCCCGGTCGTCGACCAGGCCACCGGCAAGGTCGTCGCCGTCAACAACACGGGCAACGAGGACGGCGAGCGCTGCACGGTGAACAACCCGTGCGAGGTCGACGCGAGCGGCAACGTCACCGTCCGCCAGGGCATCAACTACGCCGAGGAGACCTACCAGATCCCGGCGTGCTTCACGACCGGCAACAAGCTCAACCTGGCCGCGAGCGGCTGCGTCCTGCCCAAGCCGTAGGGCGACGGTGGCGGGCGGTCACGCCGTGCGGCGGACCGCCCGTCCCGCCAGGACGTCCGTCCTGCGGCCGTCCTCGACGACGAACCGGCCGTCGATCAGGACGTGCGGGATGCCGGTCGGCAGCGTGCGCGGCGCCTCGAAGGTCGACCCCGCCGCCACCGTCGCCGGGTCGAAGAGGACCAGGTCGGCGCGGTAGCCCTCGCGGACCAGCCCGCGGTCGGGCAGCCGCAGCCGCCCGGCGGGCCGGCCGGTGAGGTGGGCGACGCACTCCTCCAGGGAGAGGATGCCCAACTCCCTGACGTACCGGCCGAGATAGTGCGGGAAGGTGCCGTAGGCGCGCGGGTGCGGCTTGTCGCCGCGCAGGATTCCGTCGGAGCCCCCGGTGTGCACCGGGTGCCGCATGATGGCCCGGACGTTCTCCTCGTGGCCGACGTGCTGGAGGATCGTGGGGCCGAGCTCGTCCTCGACGAGCAGCCGGCGCGCGGTGACCCAGGGCGTCTCGCCGCGCAGGTCGGCGGATTCCTGGACGGACCTGCCGACGTACCCGCCGAGGTCCGGGTCGCTCACCCCGGAGATCTCGATGGTGCGCCACTCGATGGGGACGCCGTGGCAGCCGTCGGCGCCCACGACCTCCATGTGGTGCCGGATGCGCTCGGCGGTCGTGTCGTCCCGCAGCCGGGCGAGGATCGCCTCCGGCCCGCCCTCGCTCGCCCAGCTCGGCAGCATCGCCACGAGCGTGGTGCAGCCGGGCGTGTACGGATACGTGTCGAGGGTGATGTCCGCGCCGTCCGCGAGCGCCTTGTCCAGCAGGGCGAGCAGGTCCGGTGCCCTGCCCTCGTTCACGCCGAAGTTCATGGTGGCGTGGGCGAGATGCAGCGGGCAGCCGGCCTCGCGGGTGAGGGCCACCATCTCCTCGTACGCCTTGAGGGCACCCGCCCCGTAGGAGCGGTGGTGCGGGCAGTAGTAGCCGCCGTGCTCGGCCACCACCCGGCACAGGGCGGTGAGTTCGGCGTCCTTGGCGTACATCCCGGGGGTGTACGTCAGTCCGGAGGACATGCCCACCGCGCCCTCGCGCAGCCCGTCCGCGACCAACTGCCGCATCCGGTCCAGCTCCTGGGGGGTGGCCTCGCGGTCGTCCCAGCCGACCGCGAGCATGCGGACGGTGCCCTGCGGGATCAGGTACGCGGCGTTCACAGCGATGCCCTCGCCGTCGATGCCGTGGTCGAGGCGGTCCAGGTACTCGCCGACGGAGCGCCAGGTGAAGTCGATGTCCTCGCCGTAGCCGTTCCACCCGGTGATCGCCCGGCGGACCTCGGCGAGCGTCCGGTCGTCCACCGGCGCGTAGGACAGGCCGTCCTGGCCGATGACTTCGAGGGTCACGCCCTGGGCGGCCTTCGCGCTGTGGTCGGGGTCCCGGAGCAGCGCGAGGTCGCTGTGCGCGTGCATGTCGATGAAGCCGGGCGCGAGCACGAGCCCCTCCGCGTCCACCTCGCGCGTCCCGCGGGGCCGCAGACAGCCGGCGGCCGCCGCCTCCTTGACGATGCCGACGATCCGGCCGCCGCGGACGGCCACGTCGGCGCGGTAGGACGGGGCGCCGCTGCCGTCGGCGACGTCCGCGTCCCGGATGACGAGATCGGCGTGATCCATGGAACGACCCACTCTTCTAGAAGAACGTGCGGATGTAGTCGACGACCGTGCCGTCCGCCTCGACCAGCGGGATCAGCTGCCACTTGTCGAAGGACGTGCACGGATGCGACAGGCCCGTGCCGAGCCAGTCGCCGACCTCCAGATCCGCCCCGGGCCCCGTCCGCAGCCACGCGTGCTGGTCGGAGAGCCCGGTGACCTCGACGCCGTCCGCCGGACGCTCGACGCCGTCCCGGCGCACCACCTGGGCGAAGGGAAGGTCGAGGTCGTACGCCGCGTCCCGCTTGCCCGCGTTCGCGAAGGCCTGCTCGTCGGAGGGGCGGGAGACGACCTGCGCCCAGAGCCGGAACGCCGGATGCAGCGCGCCCTCCTCCGGGACCCGGGTGAAGGGCGTCAGCTTCCGGTAGTGACCGTCGTCGTGCGAGACGTACGCGCCCGACCGGAGCAACTTCAGTACGGGCAGCGAGAGTTCGGGGATCTCCGCGAAGACGTCGGCGACGGCGTCGAACCAGGCGCTGCCGCCCGCGCTCACCACGACCTCGTCGAGGCCCTTGAACCGTCCGGCGCCGTCGAAGGCCACCGCGAGCGCGGTGAGCCGGCGCAGCCAGGCGTGCACCCGCTCCGGGTCCGCGTCCGGCACCTCGCCCTCGTAGCCCGCGACGCCCACCAGCCGGAGCGTCGAGGTGGCCGCCACCGCGTCCGCGACCGCCGCGCACTCCGCCTCCGTGCGGACGCCGGTGCGGGCGCCCTCGCCGGCGGCCAGCTCGACGACCACGTCCACCGGGCGGGCGCCGCCGCCCAGCGCGGCGTCCATCAGTTCCACCCCGCGTACCGAGTCGACGTAACAGACGAAGCGGAAGTCCGGGTCGCCGGCCAGCTCGGCGGCGATCCAGCGCAGCGCGGCCGCGTCGACGAGCTCGTTCGCCAGGAAGATCCGGTCGACGCCGAACGCACGCGCCACGCGCACCTGGTGGGGCACGGCGAGCGTGATGCCCCAGGCGCCGTGCTCGATCTGCTTCCAGAAGAGCTGCGGGGCCATGGACGTCTTGCCGTGCGGGGCGAAGGCGAGCCCGTGCCGGGTGGCGTACGTCTCCATCAGTTCGAGGTTGTGGGCCAGGCGCTCGGCGGAGAGGGCGAGCACCGGAGTGGTGAAGCCGTCCGTGAACAGGTTCAGGCGCCGGGCGGCCAGCTCGCCCACGGTCAGGCCGTCCGCGTCCGGGGGGAGCCCCTTGAAGCGGTGGTCGACGCGCTCCGCCGCGAGAGCGGCCAGTGGTGCGGCGGCGGTGTCGGCGCTCATGGGGCCTCCTTGGTGTGTGTCCCGGGTGCGCGGTGGGCTGTCCCCAGAAGCATTGCAGGGTGTGCAACGCTCATTGCGTATGTCGCTTACTGCTGTCTAACATCCCAGCCAACGCAGGGTCAACGGTGCCGTTCGCCGCCGTCGGCCGCTACACCGAGGAGCCCCGACCATCGTGACCAGCAACGGACCCGCGGGTGCCGCGTCGCCCGACGCCACCGCCGGCATCGACACCGCCACCGGCACCGACGCCGTTGACGTGGTGGCGCTCGGCGAGTCCATGGTCACCTTCCTGCCCACCCGGGCCGGGCGCCTCGCCGACGTGCCCTCCTTCGAGCGGGGCATCGGCGGCGCCGAGTCCAACGTGGCGTGCGTCCTCGCCTCCGCCGGGCACTCCGCGCGCTGGGTCTCCCGGGTCGGCGCCGACGGGTTCGGCGACCACCTGGTGGAGACCGTCGCCGCGTACGGCGTCGACACCTCCGCCGTCCGCCGCGACCCCGACCGCCCGACCGGCATCTACTTCCGCACCGCGGGCGACCGGGCCACCGACGCCCACGAAGTCGCCTACTACCGCGCCGGATCCGCCGCCTCCGCGATGACCGCCGGGAACACCGACCTGGCCGCCACCCGGTCCGCGCGCGTGCTGCACCTGTCCGGCATCACCGCCGCCCTGTCCGCCGACTGCCTCGACCTGATGCGCGAGCTGACCGCCCCGCGCCCCGGCCGCCCCCTCGTCTCCTTCGACGTCAACCACCGCCCCGGCCTGTGGCGCGACCACCCCGAAGGCCCGCGCGTCCTGCTCGACCTCGCCCGCCGCGCCGACCTCGTCTTCGTCGGCGACGACGAGGCGAGCGACGCCTGGGACCTGCACGGGGCACGGGCCGTCCGCGCCGCCCTGCCCGAACCGGACGTCCTGGTCGTCAAGCACGGCAAGGACGGAGCCGTCGTCTTCGACCGGCGAACCCCCGAGGGGGCCGCGCGGGCCGACGGCACCTTCGTCCCCTCCCTGCACGTCGACGTGGTCGCGGCCGTCGGCGCCGGAGACGCCTTCGCCGCCGGATTCCTCTCCGCCACCCTGCGCGGCCTGCCCGTCCGCGACCGCATCCGGCACGGCCACCTGATGGCCGCCGCGGCCCTCACCGTCCCCGGCGACCTCGCGCAGCCGCCCGCCCGCGGGCACGCCGACCGGCTGGCCGCCCTCGACGACCGGGCGTGGGAGACACTTCGTCTCGGCCCCGGCTGGACCGAAGCCGACGCACGGGCCGCCGAGGAGGTACGTACGCCATGAGCCAGACCGTCGACCGAGCGCTGAGCATCCTGCCGCTGCTCGCCGAGGGCCCCGCCGACCTCGGACAGGTCGCCGACCGCCTCGGCGTCCACAAGTCCACCGCGCTCCGCCTGCTGCGCACCCTCCACGAACACGGCCTGGTCCACCGCCAGTCCGACCAGCGCTACCGCCTCGGCGCCCGCCTCTTCGCCCTCGCCCAGGAAGCCGTCGAGAACCTCGACGTCCGCGAGATCGCCCACCCCCACCTCGTCCGTCTCAACGAGCAGTGCGGCCACACCGTCCACCTCGCGGTGTACGAGGAGAACGAGGTCCTCTACATCGACAAGGTGGAGAGCCGCTACCCGGTGCGCATGTACTCGCGGATCGGCAAGCCCGTCGCCATCACCGTCGCGGCCGTCGCCAAACTGCTTCTCGCCGACCTGCCCGAGACCGAGCGGCGCAGCGTCGCCGACAAGCTCGACTACCCCATGTACACGGCCCGTTCGACCCCCAGCGCCCCCGCCTTCATGAAGGAGCTGGCGACGGTGCGCGAACAGGGCTGGGCCACCGACCTCGGTGGCCATGAGGAGTCCATCAACTGTGTCGGCGCGCCCATCCGCGGCGCCGACGGACGGGTCGCCGCCGCCATGTCGGTCTCCGCGCCCAACGTCGTCGTCACCGCCGACGAACTCCTCACCCTTCTCCCGCTGGTGCGCCGTACGGCGGACGCCATCAGCCGCGACTACTCCGGCAAAGCCCCCACGAAGGAATGATCACCGCATGACCGACAAGACCGCTCTCACCCCCTCGACCCACACCACCCCGCCGGCGAAGTTCTCGCACGGCGTCAAGAAGGGGAACATCCTCCAGGTCGCCGGCCAGGTCGGCTTCCTGCCCGCCGAGGACGGCAAGCCCCCGACGCCCGCCGGCCCCACCCTGCGCGAGCAGACCCTCCAGACCCTCGCCAACGTCAAGGCGATCCTCGAAGAGGGCGGCTCCGGCTGGGACGACGCGATGATGATCCGCGTCTACCTCACCGACGTCGACCACTTCGCCGAGATGAACCAGATCTACAACCAGTACTTCGAGGAGCAGGGCCTCACCGCGCCCCCCGCCGCCCGCACGACGGTCTACGTCGGTCTGCCGGCCGGGCTCCTCATCGAGATCGACGTCCTCGCCGTCCTCGGCTGACGCACTCTCGCGGGCTCACGCCCGTTCAACACCCGCACCCCGTACGTCGTCACGGTGCGGCGCCCCCGACCCAGGAGGCGCCGCACCGCGATCCCCCCTGCCCGAAAGCACGATGGACTCACGAAAACGAGGCCCTCCACCCATGTCGTCGTATCCGCTCGCCGCGACAGCCCCCGAGACGCCACCGCACACCGGCGGCCTCCTGACCCTTCTCGACGGCACGGCCGGACTGCTCACGGTCGCCGCCCTCGGCATCGCGCTCCTCCTCTTCCTGATCATCAAGGTCAGACTCCAGCCCTTCGTGGCCCTGCTCGCCGTCTCCATAGCCGTCGGCCTCGCCGCCGGACTCTCCGTCACGGAACTGTTCGGCACGGTCCAGAAGTCCGACGCGGTCTCGGTCATCGAGTCCGGCATGGGCGGCATCCTGGGCCACGTCGCGATCATCATCGGCCTCGGCACCATGCTCGGCGCGATCCTCGAAGTCAGCGGCGGCGCCGAGGTTCTCGCCTCCCGCCTGCTCAACCTCTTCGGCGAGAAGCGCGCCCCGCTCGCGATGGGCCTGACCGGCCTCATCTTCGGCATCCCGGTCTTCTTCGACGTCGGCATCTTCGTCCTCGCGCCGCTCGTCTACGCCTCCGCCAAGCGCTCCGGCAAGTCGATCCTGCTCTACTGCCTGCCGCTGCTCGCCGGCCTGTCGATGACCCACGCGTTCCTGCCGCCGCACCCCGGCCCGGTGGCCGCCGCCGGCCTGCTGCACGTGCAGCTCGGCTGGGTCCTGCTCATGGGCATCATCTGCGGCATCCCCTCCGTCCTCGCCGCGTGGGTGTACGCCGCCTGGATCGGCCGGCGCATCTTCGTCCCCGTACCGCAGGACATGGTCGAGGCGGCCGAGGAGGCCAAGCAGGCCGTCGTCGAGGAGCAGCGCGCGCAGGGCGTCGACCCGCGCGAGGAGCCCGTCCCGCTCGGCACGGTCATCGGCATCATCGGCACGCCGCTGGTGCTGATCCTCGCCGCCACCTTCTCCTCGATCGTCCTCGACCCGTCGACCCTGCGCTCGGTCATCGAGTTCTTCGGCAGCCCCTTCGTGGCCCTCACGATCGCCCTGCTGCTCGCCTACTACCTGCTCGGCATCCGGCGCGGCTGGTCGCGCAAGTCCCTGGAGACCGTGTCGACTTCGTCCCTCAAGCCGGTCGGCAACATCATCCTGGTGGTCGGCGCGGGCGGCATCTTCGGCGCCGTGCTGAAGGCGAGCGGAGTCGCCCAGGCCCTCTCGGACACCTTCCACGACGTCGGCCTGCCGATCATCGTCCTGGCCTACCTGATCTCCCTGGTGCTGCGGGTCGCGCAGGGCTCGGCGACGGTCGCGATCGTCACCACGGCCGGCATCGTGGCGCCGCTCCTCACCGAGGGGGACCACTCCCAGGCCTTCGTCGCGCTCGTCATCATGGCGATCTCGGCGGGCTCCATCTTCGCCTCGCACGTCAACGACGGCGGCTTCTGGATGGTGAGCAAGTACTTCGGCATCAGCGAGCGCGACACCCTGCGGACCTGGACGGTTCTGGAGTCGGTGTTGTCCGTCGCGGGGTTCGCGGTGGCCGCCGTGGTCAGTCTGTTCGTGTAGCGGGGACGGGCGTTCCCGTGTAACAGAGGCATAGCTAAGTGGGGGCTGGCTGTGCCCGGCACAGGATCTTCGACCATACTTCGCGCTGTGGAGCAGCGCATAGGTTCGAAGAGCCAGCCCCTGGACGCCGCCGCGGTGAACCCGGCGTACATCCCCGGGCTTACGTCACCCGTGCCCGCGGAGCCGAAGGACGCGGTCGAGGAGACCGGGGAGGCGGCCGCGGAGGAGACCCCCTCCGCGGCCGCCTCCGACCCGGTGGCCTCCGGCGACGCGGTGTCCGACGAGGCGCCCGCCGACGCGGTCCCCGAGGACGCCGGGTCCGCGGCGGAGTCCGACGCCGGAGCGGAGTCCGACGCCGCGGCCGACGAGGAGGGCGACGCCGAGCCGGACGGCCCCGTCTTCGAGGCCTCCGACCGGCGGGCCTCGATCAGGGCCGACCACGGCGGTGTCCGCCTGCGTCTGGACGATCAGGAGGCGGAGTTCCGCTGGGACGAGATCGGCGCGGTGGAGACGGAGTCTCCCCGCTTCGGCAAGCGGTTCACCGTCACGGTGCACACGCCGGACGCCCGGTGGTACCCCATCGAGATCGAGGCCGCGGCCCGTTCCCGCTTCGCGGAGTGGGAGGAGCAGCTCGACGCCGTCCTGGACACGTACTTCGAGGACGGTGCCGAAGCCGAACAGGAGGCGCCGGAGGAGGAGTTGTCGGACTACGACGCCGAGGCGGCCGACCCGGCGGGGGAGCCCGACGAGTCCGAGGCGGCCGAGGAGTCGGCGGACGAGCCGTCCGCGACCGCCGTGACGGTCGAGAAGCCCGCGGACCGGAAGCCCGTGGACGAGGCCGAAAGCCGTTAGCCGGTACGGGTATCCGCGCGCCCGGCCCGCCCGGCCGCGCGGATCCCCGGCCACCGACCGGTCCGTGCCCTAGGCGCAGTACTGCGCCGCCTTGCCGATCGACCGGTACATGCAGTCGGCGTTCTCCAGGAGTTGGAGCACCGCGTCCCGGTTGCGGGAGGTCTCGCGCTCGATGACCTCGTCGGGCGGGTAGAAGCCGCCGCCCGAGCTGGACGTCGGATACATCTCGAAGGTGTAGTCGAAGATCTTCTGGGTGCCCCACAGGTAGTCGTCGATCGAGCCGTCCGTGATGTACAGGTCACTGGACTGCTCGGCCGTGTAGCCGTTGCTCGCGGCCAGCTTCTGTCCGACGGTCCTGAAGGCGTTCTGGTCGTCCGCCGTCATACCGGTCGCGGTGTCCGAGTAGGTGTACCCGAACGGCCACAGCACCAGTTCGCTGTACGTGTGGAAGTCGATCCCGGCGGTGATCTGCTGCTTGCCGCCGACGACCCGGCCGCGGACGAAGTCGGCGACGACCTTCACCTCGGGCGCCGACTCGGCGGACGCGCCCCGGTAGGTCTCGGAGGACTTGGAGCCCGAAGAGCCGCCGCAGCAGCCCCACTTGTAGTTCCAGTTGCGGTTCAGGTCCGTACCGACGTACGAGGAACCGGCGTTGGGCTGGCGGTTCTTGCGCCACGAGCGGTAGGAGCCGGTCGCGATGTCGTACTCGCCGCCGTCCGGGTTGAGGTCCGGGACGATCCAGATCTCGCGGTTGTTCACCATGTTCGTCACCCGCGCGTCGCCGCCGTAGCCGGCCCCGAGTTCGCGCAGCAGATACAGGGCCATCTCCACCGTGAGGTGCTCGCGGGCGTGCTGGTGGAAGGTGAGGAGGACCTCGGGCTCGTTCTCGTCCGTGCCGACGTTGTCGCTGACCTTGACGGCGATGATGTCGCGGCCCTGATAGGACTTGCCGATCACCCGCTTGCTCATGATGTTCGGGTAGGCCGCGAGCCGCTGGTCGATCTCGGCGTTCGCTTCGGCGTAGTTGTGGTACTTCGCGTCGGCCGTCGGGAAGTCGAAGAGGCGGGTGCCGCCGGTTCCCGCGGCGCGGTCGGGTGCCGCGCCGAGCGGGGAGACGGTGTATCCCTGGCGGCGCAGCGCGGTGATCTGGTCGGCGCGGCCCGAGACGACGACGGTCTCCTCGTCGGATTCGTCCACGGTGACGCCGGAGCGCTGGATCGCCGTACGGGACACCGGGGTCGAGGCCTGGTGGATCTCGTACTGGCGGATGTCGTCGGGTGAGGACGCGGGGGTCCGCGCGCCGCCCGCGGTGGCGTCGGTGGCGGTGGCGGTGAGGGGGGCCGCGAGGGCGAGGGCCGCGAGGACGGCGAGTGCGGCGGTGCGCCGCACACCTCTTCGCGCGCCGTGGGGGCTGCCGCGGCCGCGTGTGCGAAGTCGCATGAAATCTCCTGGATTCTCCTGGAATTCCGGTGTCTCTCCGGAATGGTGGAGTGGAGCGGGGGGTGGTTCATGGCGACGTGCCGGTGCGGATGTGGGGCTCATCGTGCGGCTATGGCATGAGCAGGTCAAGAGACACCCATGGACGGGTGACCGGAACCGGCCGCGGGCGAGGGCAGGCCCGAGGGCGATCCGGGCGCCCCGCCCGAGGTGCGGGCTCTGGTACCACGCTGTGCACATCGCGTGGCGATCGGCCTACGCGCCCTTGTGCCCGCCCCCGTCTTTGCGCTTTCTTGAACCGCATGACGGAGACCACCGGCACGTCAGCGCCAGGGGAGACCGGCCCGGCCGTCTCCCGCCCCCGTAAATCCAGTTGGAGGTACATCGGGCCCGGCATCGTCGTCGCGGCGACGGGCGTCGGGGCGGGAGACCTCGTCGCGACGCTGATCGCGGGCAGCAGCTTCGGCTACACCCTGCTGTGGGCCGCTGTCATCGGCTGCCTGGTCAAGATCTCGCTGGCGGAGGCGGCGGGCCGCTGGCACCTTGCCACCGGCCGCACCCTCTTCGACGGCTGGGCGAGCCTCGGCCGCTGGACCACGTACTTCTTCGTCGTCTACGTGGTCGTCTGGGGCTTCGTCTACGGCGCCGCCGCGATGTCGTCGAGCGCGCTGCCCCTCCAGGCCCTGTTCCCCGAGGTCATGGACCTCCAGTGGTGGGGCGTCGCCTGCGGGCTGGTCGGCCTCGTCTTCGTCTGGTTCAACAGGTACGCGGTGTTCGAGAAGGTCATGACCGTCCTGGTGGGCGTCATGTTCGTGGTGACGGTGTACCTGGCGATCCGGGTCACGCCGAACCTGCCGCAGGCCTTCGCGGGCCTGCTCCCCGTCCTGCCCGACGAGAAGGACTCCGTCCTCAACACCCTCGGCCTGATCGGCGGTGTCGGCGGCACCATCACGCTGGCCGCCTACGGCTACTGGGTCAACGCCAAGGGCTGGACCGACACCGGCTGGATGAAGGTCATGCGGCTCGACAACCGGGTCGCCTACGCCACCACCGGCATCTTCGTGATCGCGATGCTCTTCGTCGGCGCGGAGATGCTCCACTCCTCCCAGGTGGCCATCGCGAGCGGCGACAAGGGGCTGATCCAGCTCGGCGACATCCTGGCGGCCGAGTACGGCACGGCGACCGCGAAGTTCTTCCTCATCGGGTTCTTCGCCACCTCGTTCACCTCGCTGATCGGGGTGTGGCACGGCGTGAGCCTGATGTTCGCGGACTTCGTCGCCCACTACCGCGCCGGCGGCCGGGAAGGGGGCGAGGAGGTCGCGGCGGGCCGGCACGACCGGTCCTGGGCGTTCCGCGGGTACCTCCTGTGGCTGACCTTCCCGCCCATCGTCCTCCTCTTCCAGGGCCAGCCGTTCCGCCTGGTGATCCTGTACGGGGTGCTGGGCGCGGCCTTCCTGCCCTTCCTCGCGCTGACCCTGCTCCGCCTACTCAACTCGGCCCGCACGCCGCGTGAGTGGCGCAACGGGCCGCTGAGCAACGCCATGCTCGTGCTCGCGGGCGTGCTGTTCCTGGTCCTGTGCGTCAAGCAGGTCTGGGACCAGCCGTGGGCGGATTTCCTCTAGCGGAGCCGCTACGAGAGGCTCCGCCACTTCGCGCTGGTCGCGATCGCCCTGAGCTCGGACAGGGTCAGGGCGGGGGCCGGGCGGGTCGCCGCCGCGTCCTGCCGGTCGGCGTTGAACGCGGAGACCACCACGCGCAGGCCGTCCGGCCGGATCGTGTCGGCCGTCCACATCTCGACGCCGGAGCCGCCCTTCTCGCCGGGGGCCTTCTTCGTGACGACCTCCGTGCCGTCGGGCAGGGTCTCCGCGCCGCCGAACAACTGGCCCTCCACGTCACCCATGTTCGGCTGCACGTTGATCTGCACGAGGCTGCGGCCCTCGCCGTCGTCGACGATCACCCACGCGTACTCCTGGTCGTCGTCTCCCCGCGACGCCACGGTGACGTCCGCGGGCAGCAGCGAGACCAGTGTGTCGAGGACGGCCTCCCCGTCGGCAGGGGTGCGCCACGTCGTCGTCGGGTCGCTCGTGTCGCGCGGCTTCGGCAGCCCCTCGGCCGCCTTGCGCCACACCGCGGCCGTCGCCACGCGCTTCAACCCGGCCGGAGAGAGCGGCGGTTCGGGCCGGGTGACGGGGCTCCCCTTCTCGGCGGCGGCGTTCCACTCGGAGACGTTGACCTGCCGGCCCGTCGGGGTGAGGAGTTGGGCGTACCAGTACTTCGTGTCGGCGCGCCGGTCCGGGTACTCGTAGCCCCGGAAGATCATCAGGCGTGAGCCGTCCCCCAGCGTGCTGGTGTGGCACGCGTCGTAGCCCGCGGAGCTCCGGTCCGGGCAGGTGACCGCCTCCACGGCCTGCGGGCTCGCGGGGTCCACCAGGTTCACCGCGACCGAGACGGCCGCCTTGCCGTGCCCGTCGTCGTGGACGGCGTACGCGTACGGGCCCAGCGGATCATCGCTCGGGCGGCCCGCCTCATCGCTGAACGTGCCCTTGGGGAGCGTCTTTTCGAGGGCGCGGATCATGTCGGCGGCCGACATCCCCCGGCCGTGCTTCTCCGTCCGGATCTTCGAGGTGCTCGTGGCCGCCGGGGCCCGTCCCTCGTCCGTGCGGGGCATCAGCAGTGCGCCGCCGACCCCGACGAGGGCGATCCCGGCGACGCTCCCGGTCAGCGCGATCCGGCGGCGTGACCGAAGGCGGCGTCCCCGCGCCTCGCCTTTCGCGGCCAGTGACCGCCGGTCGGGGTCGAATCCGTTGCCGGCCCGGTGCAGGGCGTTGCCGAGCCGCTCCTCGAGGAGGTCGTCGACGGGAAGGTCGTCGGTGGGCATGGGGAACCAGCCTTTCCGGTGAAGGTGAGGAAGCGAGGAGGTGAGGAGCCGACGAGGTGAAGAGCCAGGAGGGAAGGCGGGCGGTGAGGGGTGGTCCGCTCAGGGAGCCGCGTGTTCGCTGAGGCTGCCGCCCAGGACGGTGCGGAGCCGGGCCAGCGCCCGGACGCTGCGGGTGCGGACGGCGGCGGAGCTGGTGCGCATCACCTCGGCCGTCTCCTCGACGCTGCGGTCCTCCCAGTAGCGCAGGACGACCACCGCCCGGTCCTTCGGGGGCAGCCGGCGCAACGCCTCGACGAGGGTGAGCCGCAGCGGTGTGTCGCCACCGCCGGCCGGGTCGGGAAGGTCGGGGAACACGTCCGTCGCGCGTTCCGAACTGCTGCGCAGCCGCCGGTGCGCGAGGAACGTACGGGTCAGCACGGTCTGCGCGTACGCCGCCGGGTTGTCGCTGCGTGACACCCGCCCCCAGTTGACGTACATCCGTCCGAGCGCCTCCTGCACGAGGTCCTCGGCCAGGTGGATGTCCCCACCGGTCAGCAGACAGGCGGACCGGTACAGATGTCCGGCCCGGGCACCGGCGAACTCCGCGTACGCGTCCACCTGATCCTTTCTCATCCGACTCCCCCGGGTGACTGTGAACTCGACGCCGTCACCTACTCGATGCGCCGGGCCCCGGAAATGTTTCACCCCGCCCCCCACGGAAGCGGGGAGCGGGGTGAAGGGGAAGGGCGGTGCGTCAGGGGTGTCGGGCGGTGGGGGCGGGGTTACATCGCGTGGACGTGGGGGCCGACCGCGTTGGACCAGGCGTTGCCCGCCGACGCGTCCCAGTTGGTGGACCAGGTCATCGCGCCGCGCAGGCCCGGGTAGGTCTTGGAGGGCTTGAAAGAACCGCAGTTGGTGCCCTTGGCCAGGCAGTCGAGGGCGTTGTTCACGATGGTCGGGGAGACGTAACCGCTGCCGGCGCCGCTGGTGGAGGCGGGGAGGCCGAGGCCGACCTGCGAGGGGGCAAGGCCGCCTTCGAGCTGGATGCAGGCGAGCGCCGTCAGGAAGTCGACCGAGCCCTGCGAGTACACCTTGCCGTCGCAGCCGAGCATCGAACCGCTGTTGTAGTACTGCATGTTGACGACGGTCAGGATGTCCTTGATGTTCAGGGCGGTCTGGAAGTAGCCGTTCGACGTGGACTGCATGTCGATGGTCTGCGGGGCCATCGTGATGACCAGGGACGAGCCGGCCTTCGCGGACAGCGACCGCAGCGCCTGGGACATGTAGGTGGCGTTGAGGCCGTTCTCCAGGTCGATGTCGACGCCGTCGAAGCCGTACGTCTGCATCAGGGAGTAGACCGAGTTGGCGAAGTTGGTGGCCGACGCGGAGTCACTCACCGAGATCGTGCCGTTCTGGCCGCCGATGGAGATGATGACCTTCTTGCCCGCCGCCTGCTTGGCCTTGATGTCGGCCTTGAACTGGTCGACGGTGTAGCCGCCGAGGCCGGCCGAGTCGAGGGTGAAGCTCACCGCGCCGGGCGTGGTCGTAGCGTCCGCGAAGGCGACCGCGATGATGTCGTACTGCGACTGCACGGCGGAGATCTTCTGGACGGTCGCGCCGTTGTTGAAGTTCTGCCAGTAGCCGGTCACGGCGTGCGCGGGCACGCTGCCCCCGCCACCGCCGCCCGAGGACGCGGTGGTCGTCCCGGTGACCGCCGACGACTTCACCGACTCACCGGCCGCGTTGGTGGCCGTGACCTGGAACGAGTAAGCCGTCGACGCGGCGAGCCCGGAGACGGTCGCGGAGGTCCCCGTCACCGACTGGACCTTGGAGCCGCTCCGGTACACGTTGTAGCCGGTCGCGCCCGACACCGTGTTCCAGGCGAGGGAGACGGACGAGGAGGTCGTGGAGGACACGCCCAGGCCGCCGGGGGCCGCCGGAACCGTGGGAGCCGGGTCACCGCCACCGCCGCCGTCGGGGCCGAGGACCGAGAGGTCGTCCGCGAAGTAGGCGGCCTGCCCGTACCAGCCGTGCGTGTAGACCGTCACCGACGTGGTCGAGGCGCCCGTGGTGAAGGTGGTCTTCAGCTGCGTCCAGGACGAGGAGTCCGGGGTCCACGTCGACACGTCCGTGGTGCCCGTGCCCGTCGCGCCCAGGTAGGAGTAGCCGCCCTGCACCCACGCGCTCAGCGTGTAGGTCGAGTTGGGCTTGACGGCGACGGACTGCGTGCACTGCGCGTTGTCCTGGCCCGCGGGCGTGGCCTTCAGCGCGGCAGAGCCGCCGTGCACGGGCGAGGAGACGGTCGCGCCGCTGCCCGCAGAGCACGTCCAGTTGCTCAGGCCGGACTCGTAACCGCCGTTCTTGGCGTTGTTGACGTCCGCGGCCTGGGCCTGGCCGGCCAGACCGGTGAGGGACAGGACGGACGCGGTGACGGCGGCGGCGAGGGTTCCCGCCCATCTCCGCCTGGGCATTCTGGTGACGCGGTCCACTGGGTCCTCCGGGGGAGAGGTGGGGGAGGGGGATCGGAACGGTGGCCACCGCCGGTGGATACAAGTTGGTCCAGACCAATCCGGTTGTCAAGACCTCTGGAGCGCCCAACACCCCTGTCAGGCAGTTGAGTTGCCCCACGCGCGTCTTACTCTCCGTTGATCACTCCCGCACCTTCGGTGAGATGATCTCGCTGATTCGGTGTTGAGCGGGCCATGCCGTGGATATGGTGCTGATGCAAGAGGACGTCACCGTGACGATCTGAGGCCGTTCGAGGTCGTCCGTGATGCTCCATGGCGATAAAAGGGGCGATCTGAGGCGGTGGTTGACCACCCCGCCCCAGCGAACGGGGTGTGTGCAGCGTGCCGACCGCGATAGCCGTCACCAGTCCCGACCTGGTGCTCCCACCGCACGACCGGCAGACCCCGCCCGCGGTCGTCCAGCCCCTGGACACCCTGGAGGACTCCCTCACCGGGATGCACGCCCTCATCGAGCAGCACGGATACGTCATCGCGCTGTACCCGTCCTCCGCCGAGGGCGCCGTCACCCAGCGGCTGCGCACGGTCCGCTCGGTCCTGGAGAGCGACCGCATCGCGCTCCTCGGGCTCGACCTCCCGCCGCTCGGAATCGCCCTGCTCGCCCAGCAGTTGCGCCAGCTGTCCGTGTGCGACTTCAGTCCCGGCGTGCTGGCCTCCGCCGCCCGACTGCTCGCGCACTACATCTACGCGGGCGCCCTGCTCGGTTCGGTCGCCAAGCTCGACCGCGTTCCGGTCACCCTCGGTTCGCACGCCAAGTCGTGGGTGCCGGGAGCCCAGTTCGCGGTCCTTGCCAACCCGCGTCCCGAGATCGTCCGGGTCGGCCAACAGGATCTGCCCAGACCGGAGTTCGGAACCCGGCTGCTCTCGGCGGCGGGGCAGGCGCCCTCCGACTGGGTCACCGAGACCCTCGCCCCCGCCTGGCGTGTCCAGGGCGCCGCGACCGTCCCGCTGCCCGCCGAATCCGCCCGCTGGTGGGGGACGTCGCGCCTCGTCGAGTTCGCCGCCGGACTGCACGACGTCTCCGTGCTCCACCAGCTCGTCTCGTCCGTCCGGCGCGAGCAGTGCCACTGGTGCGGCCTCGAACTCATCGGTGACCGCTGCGGGTTCTGTGCCGCGCCCCTGCCACCGCCCTCCGCACAGGAGCTTCCGGCCACCGTCGTGCGGGCAGCCTCCTCGGTGCGCGCCCTTCCCCGGGGCGTCACCTAGGCCCCTCCGCACCACCGGGCACATCAGAACAGCACCAGGCACCACCGCACGACCCCGCCGTCCCCCGCAGATCGAGGTTGTCCGGAGCATGCTGTACCACCCCGGGGCACACCCCCCGGCACCTTGGCAGAACAGACAGCTCGGTCCCGTCCCCGGTCCCGCTCCACGAGGTGAGATTCAGTGAACTCGCGCCAGCGCCGCGGCGTCATCCTGCTGGTCCTCTCGGTCCTGTGCGCCCTCGGCGCCTTCGCCGGAGTCCTCTCGGTGATCCGCGACGTGAACTCCAAGGTCGGCCCGGAGGTCACGGCGTACCGCCTGAAGGACGACATCGCGCCCTACAAGGAGCTGACGGCCGACCAGTTCGAGAAGATCTCGATGCCGGAGCGCTGGCTGTCGTCCACCGCCGTCACCAGCCTCTCGCAGATCCGCGGCAAGATCGCCGTCACCCAGCTGGAGAAGGGCTCCCTGCTCCAGGCCGACATGATCGTCGAACGGCCCCGACTGGCCGCCGGGCAGCAGGAGATCGCCATCATGATCGACGCGGCGACCGGCGTCGCGGGCAAGATCAACCCCGGTTCGCGGGTCAACATCTACGCCACCTTCAAGGCCGAGAACGACAAGGGCGTCGACCAGTCCAAGGTGATCGTCGAGAACGCCCGCGTCATCGACGTCGGCAAACTCACCGCGCTCGACCCCGGCCAGTCCAGCTCCGACCGGCGCAACAACGCCAACCAGGCCGTCCCCATCACCTTCGCGCTCGGCACCGCGGACGCCCAACGCGTCGCCTACGCCGAGTCGTTCGCCGAACACGTCCGGCTCGCCCTGGTCGCGGGAGGCTCCGACGCGGCCGTCGCGCCGGGCGACCGTACGTACACCCTCGACGAGGACAAGTAGGAGGCCGCGCATGAGTTCCATGCCCACGGGGCGCTGCCGGAGTCCCCGCCCGAGGCCCACGCGTACGGACCACGGCCCGCGGCCGGCGCCGCGGACGCGCGCCGCACAGGCCCCGCGGCCCGGAGCGCGGCACGTCGACGAGGAGCTGGGCCGATGACCGTCCGCATCCTCTCCGCCGTCGGCGACATCGACTCGGCCCGCGCCCTCACCACCCTGCTGAGCCAGCTCGCCGACGCCGAGCCCGCCCCGCCGGTACCCGACTCCACGGCCCTCCTCGACACGCTGGCCCGGCTGGCCGCCGAGTCGCTGGACGAACTGCCCGAAGTGGTCCTCGTCCACGAACGCATCGGGCCCGTACCGGCGTTGGACCTGATCCGCGACCTGGTGATGCGCTTCCCCGCCGTCGGAGTCGTCCTCATCACCGCCGACACCAGCACCGGTGTCCTGACCGCCGCCATGGACTCCGGCGCCCGCGGCATCATCGGCCTGCCCCTCGGCTACGACGCCCTCGCCGAACGCGTCCAGGCCGCCGCCTCCTGGTCCGCCGGCATGCGCCGCCACCTGCACAGCGGCGCACCCGCCCTGTACACGGGCCCCGGCGGCACCGTCGTCACCGTGACCGGCGCCAAGGGCGGCGTCGGCGCGACCGTCACCGCCGTCCAACTCGCCCTCGCGGCACAGGCGTCCGGACGCGACGTCGCGCTGCTCGACCTGGACCTCCAGTCCGGCGACGTGGCGTCCTACCTCGACGTGCAGTTCCGCCGATCCGTGGCCGACCTCGCCGCCATCACCGACATCAACCCGCGCGTCCTCCAGGACGCCGTCTACACCCACGACAGCGGCGTCGCCCTGCTGCTCGCCCCCGCCGAGGGCGAACGCGGCGAGGAGGTCACCGACCGGGTGACCCGCCAGGTCCTCGGCGCCCTGCGCTCCCGGCACGACGTGGTGGTCGTCGACTGCGGCTCCCAGATGAACTCGGCCACCGCCGCCGCCGTCGAACTGGCCGACGTGGCGCTGCTCCTGGTCACCCCCGACGTCGTCGCCGTGCGTGCGGCCAAGCGGATGGTCCGTATGTGGGACCGCCTCCAGATCCGCAAGGCGGAGGAGACCACCACGGTCGTCAACCGCTTCGCCCGCGGTACGGAGATCCAGCCGTCCCTCGTCGAACGCGTCACCGGCACCAAGGTCGCCCGCGCCTGCGTCCCCGCCGCCTTCAAGGAACTCCAGGCCGTCGTCGACGCGGGCCGGCTCCAGGACCTGGACGCCCGCTCGACCGTCAAGCAGGCCCTGTGGGCGCTGGCGGGCGAACTGGGCCTCGTGGTCCCCCAGGAGGGCGGGGCCGGCGGCCGGCGGCGCAAGGCACCGGTGGCCGACCGGGGCGCGCTCAGCCTGCGCCGCCGGGGCGGCGACCGGGGAGCCGTCACCCTCGAGTTCGCGGGCATGTTCCCGCTGCTGCTCGTCGTCATGACGATCCTGTGGCAGTGCGTGCTGTACGGCTACTCGTACTCCCTCGCCGGGAACGCCGCCGACGAGGCGGCACGGGCCGCGACCGCCGCGTACGCGGTGAACGGCGACGTCGGCGGCGCCTGCGCTGCGGCGGGCAGCAGGCACCTCCCGGGCGCCTGGCAGGGCGCGGGCATCGGCTGCGCCCCGGCCGGCCCGGTCATGAAGGCCACCGTCGAGGTCGACGTGCCGCTGTTCTTCCCCGGCTTCGACGCGGGCTTCCACGTGAAGGGCACGGCGGGCGCGGCACTGGAAGGGGACGACGGATGAGGACGTTCCTGCGACGACGACCACGGATCCGGCTCGACCTCCGCCCCGGACTCCGAAGCGGGCAGTGCGCGCCGGGCGGTCCGGGCACGGCCCGCGCGCCGCGCGGTACCGGCCGACGCCGAGCCGGGATCGGCCGCGCGGCGGGCGCCCGCCGCTCCGGGCGGGGCCCCCGCGGCGCCGCAGCGTGCCAGGACAGGACCGCCGCCCCGGCGTCCCGCGCCACCCGTCGGACCCCCGCCGTGAGCGTGGCCCCGACCCCCGGCCACGGCCGGCGCACCCGCCGCCTCCGTGACGACCGGGGCGTCTCCATCCTGGAGTTCACCGGATTCCTGCCCATCCTGCTGCTCATCGGCATGGCGACGATCCAGCTCGGTCTCATCGGGTACGGCGCCAACCAGGCCGGCTCCGGGGCGCGGGCCGCAGCGCGCGTCGCCTCCCAGGGCGGCGACGGCGCCGCGGCCGGACAGGCCGCCGTCAGCGGCTGGCTCGACCCTCAGGTGGCACCCGCCCAGGGGGCCGACCTCACCACCGCGACGGTCACGGTCCACGTCCCCGGCCTCATCCCGCTGTTCGGCGGCTACGACCTGTCCCGCACGGCCACCATGCCCACCGACGACTGACCGGGAGGAGCCGACACCATGAGCCTGCGTTCCCGCATCGCGACCCCCGACGAGGGGGGACCCGCCCGTGAGGACGGACACCTCGTCGCCGTCTACCGCGCGAAACTCCTGGAGGAGATCGACCTCGCGGAGATGTCCAGCCTGGCCGCGGCCGAACGCCGCGTCCGCCTCGAACGCGTCCTCGGCCACATCATCAGCCGCGAGGGCCCGGTCCTCTCCTCCGCCGAACGCTCCCAGCTGATCCGCCGGGTCGTCGACGAGGCCCTCGGACTCGGCGTCCTCGAACCGCTCCTCGCCGACGCCTCGATCACCGAGATCATGGTCAACGGCCCCGACTCGATCTTCGTCGAGCGGGCCGGCCGCGTCGAACAGCTGCCGCTGCGCTTCGCGTCCAACGAACAGCTCATGCAGACCATCGAACGCATCGTCTCGACGGTCAACCGCCGCGTCGACGAGTCCAACCCGATGGTGGACGCCCGGCTGCCCACCGGCGAGCGCGTCAACGTCATCATCCCGCCGCTCGCCCTGACCGGCCCCACCCTCACCATCCGCCGCTTCCCCCGCGCCTACACGCTCCCCGAACTGATCGGCCTCGGCTCCCTCGACGAGCAGATGCTCATGCTCCTCGCCGCCTTCGTCCGGGCCCGCTTCAACGTCATCGTCAGCGGCGGCACCGGCAGCGGCAAGACCACCCTGCTGAACGCGCTCTCCGGACTGATCCCGTCCCACGAGCGCATCATCACCATCGAGGACTCCGCCGAACTCCAGCTCCAGCAGGAACACGTCATCCGCCTCGAATCGCGGCCCCCGAACGTGGAGGGCAAGGGCCAGATCACCATCCGCGACCTGGTCCGCAACTCCCTGCGCATGCGCCCCGACCGCATCATCGTCGGCGAGGTCCGCGGCGGCGAGACCCTCGACATGCTCCAGGCCATGTCGACCGGCCACGACGGCTCGCTCGCCACCGTCCACGCGAACTCGGCCGAGGACGCCCTGATGCGCCTGCAGACCCTCGGCTCCATGTCCGAGGTGCAGATCCCCTTCGAGGCGCTGAAGGACCAGATCAACTCCGCCGTCGAGGTCGTCGTCCAGCTCTCCCGTCACGCCGACGGCTCCCGCAAGGTCACCGAGATCGCCCTGCTCGTCTCGCACGGCCGCGAACAGTTCCGCGTCAGTCCCGTCACCCGGTTCGTGCCCCGCCCCGTGGGCCCCGACCGCGTCGTCCGGGGCCACTTCGAGCACCTCCCGCTGCCGCGCTCGGTCGCCGAGAAGCTGTACGTCGCCAACGAGCCGCTGCCGCCCGCCTTCGGCGTCACCGAGGCCATCGACGTCCTCACCACCCGGCAGGCCATCGGATGACCCCGCCCACCTCCGAAGGGAGGCTGCCATGAACGACCCCGCCCTCCTCGCCCTCGGCGGGACCGTCCTCGGCGGCACACTCGCCGTCGCCGGCGTGCACACGTACGCCTCGGGCCGCGCCCAGCGCCAGGCGCTCGTCGACCGCCTCTCCGGCGGCGGCCCGCTGCGCACCGCCGCCGGGCGGGTACGCCGCTTCGCGGGTGTCGACCGCAGGCTGCGCCGCACCCGGCTCGGCCGCGCGATCCACCTCCGCCTCTCCGCCACCGGACTCGACCTCACGGCGGGGGAGTTCTTCACCTACGTCGCCCTCGTCGTCGTCGCCCTCTGGCTGATCGCCGCCGCCTCCCTCGCCCCCTTCTTCGGCCCGATCGCCGCCGTCCTCGGCGTGTGGAGCGCGGCCGTCTTCCTCAACTGGCAACGCCAGAAGCGCATCGAGGCATTCATCAGCCAACTCCCCGACGTGGCACGCCTGCTGGCGAACGCCACCGCGGCAGGCCTCGCCCTGCGCACGGCACTCGCTATGGCGGCCGAGGAGCTGGAGGCCCCGGCCGGAGAGGAACTCGCCCACGTCGCCGACCAGTTGATGCTGGGCCGTACCATCGACGACGCGCTCGGCGAGCTGTCCGAGCGGTTGCCCTCCCGCGAGCTGATCGTCCTCGTCACCACGCTCGTCCTCGCCAACAAGGCGGGCGGCTCCGTGGTCAACTCCCTGCGCAACCTCACCCAGACCCTGGAGGACCGCAAGGAGACCCGGCGCGAGGTCCGCACCATGCTCTCTGAGGTCAACGCGACCGCCTTCACCGTCCCGTTCCTCGGCATCGGCTCGCTGGTCCTGATCAACTCCTCGAACGAGGGAGCCCTCGCCCGCGTCACCGGCTCCCCGCTCGGCCAGGGACTCGTCCTGCTGGCCCTCGGCCTCTACACCGTGGGCTTCTTCGTCATCCGCCGGCTCGGCAAGATCGAAGTGTGAGGGAGGGGTCACCATGCTGCCGCTGCTGCTCGCCGTCCTGATGGGCGCGGCCGTCGCCGGCGTCCTCCTGGGCGTCCGGATGATCCGCGCCGACGCCAAGCTCCCCAGCGACCTCCAGCTCGCCCTGGAGGTCGGCGGCACCCGTGTCTCCACGGCCGACTCGGCCGTCGACCGCCTCGGCATGCGCTTCGCGCCGACCGTGCTGCGCCTGATGGGCCCGCGCCGGGTGGACGCCAAGCGCCGCCGCATCGACATGGCGGGCAACCCCGGCGGCCTGACGCTCAACCGCTACGCGGCCCGCCGCGCGGTGTACGGCATCTTCGGCGTCGTCCTCGGTCTGGTCTTCCTCTCCAACGGCCAGCTCCTGTTCGCCGTGCTCACCCTGGCCTTCGGGCTGGTCGCCGCCGACGCCCTGATCTGGCAGGCGGTCCGCGAACGCAAGGACGTCATCGACCGCACCCTGCCCGACTTCCTGGACGTCCTCGCGGTCGTCGTCTCCGCCGGCCTCGGCTTCCGCCAGGCGCTCGACCGGGTCGCCGAGAAGTACGAGGGACCCTGGGCCGACGAACTGCGCATCACCCTGCGCCAGATGGACATGGGCGTCAGCCGCCGGCAGGCCTTCGACGAGCTGCGCAGGCGCAACTCCTCCGAGCAGGTCGCCCAGTTCGTCTCGGCCCTCCAGCAGGGCGAGGAACTCGGCTCACCGATCGCCGAGACCCTCATCCAGCTCGCCACCGACATGCGCCGCACCGACGCCCAGAACGCCCGCCGCCGGGCCGCCAAGACCATCCCCAAGGCGACGATGGTCACCCTCGTCTTCATGCTCCCCGCGACGATGATCCTCATCGCCACCGGCATGTTCCTGGGCTCGGGAACGAACTTCGGCTCGATCCTGGGGCGCTGATGAACGGCATCCTGCGCCGCCTCGCGAAGACCGCCGGCCCGCTCGGGCGCGGCTCGTTCCCCCGCACCGGACGAAGCCGCGCACGGGGCACCGGCTACCTCGCCGACGACGTCCCCGCACCCGGCGGCATCCGCCTCCAGCTCAACGCGCTCCAGGCGCTGTGCCGCCAGGCCTTCGGCGTCCGCCTCGCCGCCATCGCCGTCGGCGCGCCCTTCGCGATGACGAACGCGACGGACGGCCTCGCGCGCTACGCCGTCCTCGCCGCGGCCGTCCTCGGCGTCATGGGCTCCTACGCCATGCTCCGGGACTGGGACCGCTTCGGCCCCCGCCTCCTCGCCCACCCGAGTCTGATGGCGCTGGACCTCGGTTTCGGCGCGGTCCTGCTCCTCACCGCGTCCCCGGCCTCCCCCCTCGCCTACGCCACGGTCTGCACCCCGCTCCTCTCCGGCCTCCTCTACGGCTGGCGCGGCGCGGGCGTCTTCACCGGCCTCCAGTTCATCGTGCTCCTCACGGTGTTCCGGGCCTGGGAACACCGGCCCGGAGCCGGCGCCAACACCCTGCTCATCGCGGGCTTCTGCGTCGGCGCGGGCATCATCGGCGTCACCCTGCGCAACCTGATGTTCCGCTTCGGCACCGCGAGCCAGGCGCTGTCGGAGGCGACCAGCAGGCTCGCCGTCGCCGAGGCCGTCGAGTCGGAACGGGCGCGCCTGGCACGCGAGATGCACGACTCGGTGGCCAAGACCCTGCACGGCCTCGCGCTCGCCGCCGACGCCCTCGCCGGCTCCGCGGACGCCGCGGACCCGGAGGCACTGCGACGTCAGGCGACCGTCGTGGCCGGCGCCGCGCGGCGCGCCGCCACCGAGTCCCGCACCCTCCTGTCGGACCTGCGCCGCCACACCGACCTCACGGCCCCGGACACCGACCTCCTGCCCGAACTACGTTCCCTGGCAGCCGACTTCCAGACCCGGACCCGTATCCCCGTCTCCGTACGGCACCGGGGCAGCGCCCCGGTCCTGCCCTGCGCGGCGGCCCACCACGTCCTCGCGATCGTGTCCGAGGCCCTGGAGAACACCCACCGTCACGCCGGCGCGACCCGGGCCGCCGTCGAAGTGGGCGTCGCCGAGCACGAGTTCTCGGTGCGCGTGCAGGACGACGGAACGGGCCTCCCGGAGGCCGCCACCCCGGCCCTGCTCGCCACCTGGACGAGATCCGGCCATTTCGGCCTGCTCGGCATGACGGAGCGGGCCGCCTGCGTCGGGGGCCGGCTCGCGCTGGACCGGGCCCCGCAGGGAGGCGCCGAGATCCGCCTCACCGTTCCCCTCCGCGAGGCCGCACGCCTCGCTCCCCCCACCAACCAAGAGGAGGCCGCACATGCCTGACCAGGCACTTCCCGGCCCGCCCCTGCGCGTCCTCGTGGCCGACGACAATCCCGTCGTCCGGGCCGGACTGACCGCGCTGCTGGAGTCGCACCCCGACACCGTGGTGGTCGCGGCGGCCCGTGACGGCCAGGAGGCGCTGGCCTGCGCCCTGCGCCACACACCCGACGTGGTCCTCCTCGACGTCCGCATGCCCGGCACCGACGGCCTCACGGCCCTGCCCGAACTGACCAGGATCGCCCCGGTCATGATGCTCACCTACAGCCGTGAACCCGAGGTGGTGGCGGAGGCCCTACGCAAGGGCGCGGCGGGCTATCTCGTCCATGGCGAGTTCACGGCGGCCGAACTGATCTCCGCCGTACGGGACGTCCGCGACGGCCGCTCCGCTGTCCCGGATTCACTCGGAGTTTCCTACCAACCAGAGCCATTCTCTTCGCACCTGCAACCGTTTGTGGGACAGTCGTCGGAAGCTCGGCCCGCAGTGGTGGCGGGACTTCACCGCCGCGCCCCCAACCATCCGGATTTCGGCCTGAGTTCGAGGGAGGTGGAGGTGATGGACCTCATCGCCGCCGGCATGAACAACCGCCAGATCGCCGCCACCTGCTTCATCACCGAGAAGACCGTCAAGAATCACATCAACCGCATCTTCGCGAAGCTGCACAGTTCTTCGCGCAGCGAAGCGATCGCCCACTGGCTGGGCACGGCCCACGAGGGGTGGGGCCGATGACTCCCCGGCCCGGAAGTTGGGCCCCTGGGCCCACCCGGAGTAAGGGCCTTCTCACGTACGGTGCACGGGTCGTTAGTCGCGTCGGGTGGGAGGGCAGTGCCGATGAGCAGGTTCGCCATGTGGACACGAACCGTGATCTCCCGCATGCGGGACACGAACCGGGACGCGGGAGCGGGGTTCGTGGAGTACGCGGGATTGATGATCATCATCGCGGGGATCTTCACGTTGATCGACCAGTTGGGCCTCGACGGCCTGATCTCCGGTGCGATCGGCGACGCGGTGGACCGAGTGGTCGGCGGCGGCTGACCCCGCTCCTCCTCCGCGGTGATCGAGGGCAGACTCTCCCGATCTACATCTGGCTGACGGGGATTCTGCTCTTCGCCGCGTTCGCCTTCTTTGCCTTCGCCCAAGCAGCGTCCGCCCGCAATGGAGCTCAAACCGCGGCGGACGCTGCTGCGTTGGCTGCCGCGCAGGACGCCCGCGATGAACTGATGGACGGCCTTAAGGCCGCCGTGGGCCAGGACGACACCTGGCTGGACTGGCTGACGGGGCTCCAGGGACCGCAGGGAGCCGGAGCCACGGCAGCCGCTCAACAGTTGGCCTCCGAGAACGACTCGACCGTTGAGGGTGGCGCACAGCCCACGGTCTCGGACGGCTTTCCCGGCTACCGGGTGGGCATCCGGACCAACTACACCGTCGGCGACTCGATCATTCCCGGCACGGAGAGCAAGCACGCACAGGCGCACGCCGTGGCTGTCATCCAACCGCGTTGCGACTTCGCCCCGGACTCGGACCCCACGAAGCCCGTCGAGCTGGACTGCGACGGGCGGATCGTGAACATCGACCCCGGAGATTTCAATCCGGATGACCTGCCGGACGCGAATGTGCTGTTCTCAGTGCATCTGGCCGAGTGAGAGGAAGCCGTACCGATGGATCTCCGGCACGCCATGATGGGCCGCAGGGCAATGACCGCGGTGGCGATCACGACTGGGCTGCTCCTCACGGTGGCCGGCTGCGGTGGAAGCGGCGACGACGACAAGTCGCAGGAGAGTTCGCCCGCTTCGTCGCCCACCGCCAGCCAGGACGACGGCGGGAGCAAAGAGTCGTCGTCGCCCTCCGCGGACAAGGTTCTGGCGACGGCGAAGGACGGCGACATCACCGTCACCATCAATTCCGCCCAGCGCGATCAGGGCGGCTTTGTGACGGTGGCGGGGCAGGTCACCAACGGCGGAAGCAGTTCCTGGCTCGGCGCCGACTGGCAGAGCAATGAGACGGAGTTGGCGAGCAACGGCGGCTCTCTGTCGGGTGCGAGCCTTGTCGACGAGAAGGGCAAGAAGAAGTACCTCGTACTGCGGGACACCTCGGGTCGGTGCCTCTGCACGAAGTTCTCGCGGCTGAGGCCCGGGGACACGGCATCGTGGTTCGCGCAGTTCCCCGCTCCGCCGGACGGCACGGACACGGTCAGCTTCCAGGTCGGCGCCCTGCCCCCGACGTCCGTCGACCTCGCCGAGGGTGAGTAGCCATGGCCGCCACTCCTCGCAGCGCCCGTACCCTCACGGCTCTGGCAGTGCTGGCCACCCTCGTCTTTGCCGGGGGCCCCGCACACGCCGACGACGACCCCAGCGCCCCGCCCGGCAGCGTCACCACCTCCCCACCCCCCGACGTCGACGCCAACAGCCCCGGGCTCAAGCTCGCCGACGGTGCCACGCTCGCGGGTGCCAAGGTGCTGGACATCAAGTCGGTCGTGGAGGATCTGGGAGGCGAGGAGCGCAGGGAGGACACCAACGCGGACGTGACGTTCGCGCTCCAGGCGGAGGTCCTCTTCCCGAAGGACAGCTCGAAGCTGAACCCGGACGCCCAGTCCCGTATCCAGGCGATCGCGGACGAGATCAAGGCCCAGCACGCGACGACCGTCCGCGTCTTCGGCTTCACCGACAGCCTCGGCTCGTACGCGCACGGCCTGACGCTGTCCAAGAACCGCGCGGAGCAGGTCCACGACCGGCTGGCCGCCGCGCTCGGCTCGTCGGACACGGACATCACGTTCGAGGTGCGGGGCTACAGCGAGGACTACCCGATCGCCGACAACACCTCGGAGCAGGGCCGCCGCAAGAACCGGCGCGTGGAGGTGACCTTCCCGAGGGGTTCGGCCGGCGACAAGTCCTGAAAAGGTTGTCGGGGGAACGCGCGGTCGGTAGGAATGCGGGATGACCTCACTCGGTGTTGTCTTCCGGCCGCAACTGCCCCCCGAGCGGCTCCGTGCCGTGGCGCGTACGGCGGACGAAGCGGGGCTCGACGAACTGTGGCTGTGGGAGGACTGCTTCCTCGAAGGGGGCGTCTCCGCCGCGGCGGCCGCCCTCGCCTGGACCGAGCGCCTGAAGGTCGGCGTCGGCCTGCTCCCGGTCCCGCTGCGGAACGTCGCCGTGACGGCGATGGAAGCCGCCACGCTGCACCGGCTGTTCCCGGGACGCGTGGCCGTCGCGGTCGGCCACGGCGTCCAGGACTGGATGGAACAGGTCGGAGCACGCGCCGAGTCGCCCCTGACGCTGCTGCGCGAACATCTCGACGCGCTGCGCGCCCTGCTGCACGGCGAGCGCGTGTCGAGGCAGGGGCGCTACGTGAAGCTGGACGAGGTCGCCCTCGACTGGCCGCCCGCATCGGCACCCGAGGTCCTCACCGGCGCCACCGGCCCCCGGACACTCCGGCTCGCCGGGGAGGCCGCCGACGGCACCGTCCTCACCGCCTCGACCACCCTCGACGGGGTGCGGCACGCCCGAGGTCTCATCGAGGAGGGACGGAAGGCGGCCGGACGGACGGGTGGACGGCACCGGGTGATCGTCTATCTCCACGCCGCGACCGGACCCGACGCGACCGCCCGGCTGCGCGCCGAGATGGCCGCCAACGGCGAGGACCCCGTGCCGGGGCATGGCGTGGCGGGTGACGCGGAAGCCGTCGCCGAAGCCGTCCGGCGGGTGGCGGACGCGGGCGCCGACACCGTGGTCCTCCAGCCGACCGCCGACGAACCGGACCCCGAGGGCTTCGTCCGCTTCGCCGCCGAGCGGGTACGCCCCCTGGTCCCCTGAGCGCCTTCACCAGCCGCCGGCATGTCCGGGCGGCGAAAACCCGTCGCCGCCCGTCCTGCCCGTTGCGACAATGCGCCCATGAGCACCACACGCACCTTCGAGGACCTCGTCGCCGAGGCCGAGGCCGCGTCCGTCGACGGCTGGGACTTCTCCTGGTTCGAGGGGCGGGCCACCGAGGAGCGGCCCTCGTGGGGGTACGCGCGGGCGATGGGGGAGCGGCTGGGCCGTGCCCGGGCCGCCCTCGACATCCAGACGGGCGGCGGCGAAGTGCTCAACTCCGCCCCGACGCTGCCCGCGCTCACCGCCGCCACCGAGGGCTGGCCGCCGAACGTCCGCAAGGCGACCGCGCTGCTCCACCCCCGCGGTGCCGTGGTCGTCGCGTCCCCGGAGGAGGCGCCGCTGCCGTTCGCGGACGGTGCGTTCGATCTGGTGACGAGCCGGCACCCGGTGGAGACCCACTGGGAGGAGGTCGCCCGCGTGCTGTGTCCCGGCGGCACCTACTTCTCCCAGCAGGTCGGGCCGGCCAGTGTCTTCGAACTCGTCGAGTACTTCCTCGGCCCGCTGCCGGAGGAGGTCCGCGGCAGCCGGGACCCGGAGGTCGCCCGCGTCGCCGCCGAAGCCGCCGGGCTCGAAGTCGTCGACCTGCGCTCGGAGCGGCTGCGCATCGAGTTCCGTGACATCGGCGCCGTCGTGCACTTCCTGCGCAAGGTGATCTGGATGGTCCCCGGGTTCACGGTCGAGGCCCACCTGCCCCAACTACGCGCCCTGCACCGACAGATCGAGGCGCGGGGTCCGTTCGTCGCCCACAGCAGCCGCTTCCTGATCGAGGCACGCAAGCCGGACTAGGCCGCCGGACCGCGCGAGAAGAGGGGATCGCGACCCCCGCGCGAGGATTGACCGAAAACACCCCAATGAAGGGCACTCAGTATGAGATGACCGTCCGGATGGCGGACGAGGTGCGGGGTGGGTGCCGAGCGTCGGCCGGCGGATCTGCACAGGGTTTCCACATCGTTATCGAGAGTGGCTCGCCTGGGCTGTTCGCCTGACGTAAGTTCAGACCAAGGTAATTCGCGTGAGCAAAGCTGCGCGTGTGGCACCGCGCAGTGGAGGGGGCTGCGCGGTGCTGCCTTCGTGGAGTGACGTGACATCAGCCGTCCTGGACCACGACCCGTACCCCGCGTCGAACGCCCCACCGCTCCATCGCCCCGGCCTCCGCCTCCAGGACCGCCCGGGCTCGCGGTCGCGGCAGCCCCACTCGCCCCGGACGCATCGTGCGCACCGCCAGGACCCGTGACGTGCGGTCCAGATAGGCGACATCGATCGGGAACCGCATCCCCAGCGTGTGCACCGAGTTCGCCGGAGCCAGCAGCAGCGCCCCCTCGATCCCGTCGCGTCCGAGCAGTCCGCGCCGCCGGGCTCGCGCCGTCGCGGCCCGTTCCAGCGGCACCGGCTCGGACGTTCGCTCCGTCGTGAAGGTCGTCATGGCTGCGAAGGTAGCGACGGCGTCAAGGGAGTACGCCACACCCGTCACCCGCCCGGAGTACGTCGCCGCGCATCGGGGTGCTCCCCCTCAATCGGCTCCGAACCCATTGGATCTCCACCGATCCTCCGCGATTCCCTTTGAATCAGCTGGAATTCGGCCATGATCACGCCCGGAATCGATGGTTCCGCACTCATCGTGGCGTCGTCGGGCGACTCCGGAGAGTAGTTGTGGCACGCGGATGCACGCAGCATCACTTACGAAGGGTTATGGTGGAAACCCCCCCTCGGGCCGGTCCGTCTCCCCCCCACGGACCGGCCCGTTTTTTGTGCCCGCGTCGCCCCGCCCGGCGGGCGCCCCCGTGCGCCCCCGTGGCGAGGCGCCGGTGGATGCCGGGAAATTCGGTGACGCAGTGCCGCCCTGTGCGACGTTCCGTCCCCCACCTGCTCCCTCGCGCGAGTCCGGGCGTCCCCCGGGCGGTGGAACCCGGTCCCGGGCGCCGGCGTCCCGAACCTCCCGGCACGGCTTCCGGGGGTGGCGTCCGAACTCCCCCAAGGCCCCCGCCGCCGCAACTGGAGCGCACGGGTCCGCTCGCTCGCCCGCACTGTCAGGTCTCTGACACCCTTTGACGGAGCCCATGTTTCACGGGGGTAGGCTTCGCCCCGGGGGACCGCCATTTGGACAGGGACTGTGCTCGGGCGCGCCTGTCCCACCCGCACGGAGGGGCTGACAACACGTGACCTTGCGCGACAACCTGCGCCGTCTGCTGGTCAGGTTCTATGCACGCAGGGTGGAAGGCCACCTCGACCACGACCAGGTGCCCAAGCACATCGGGCTCATCATGGACGGCAACCGGCGCTGGGCGAAGGCGGCGGGTTCCACCACCGCCCAGGGCCACCGTGCCGGAGCCGACAAGATCGAGGAGTTCCTCGGCTGGTGCTCCGAGACGGACGTCGAGGTCGTCACCCTGTGGCTGCTCTCCACCGACAACTTCGACCGCCCGCAGGAGGAACTCGTTCCGCTGCTCGGCATCATCGAGGGCGTCGTGCGCACTCTCGCGGCCGACGGCCGCTGGCGGGTGCACCACGTCGGCACGCCGGACATCCTGCCCTCGCAGATGCAGTCGGCCCTCAAGGAGGCCGAGGAGACCACGGCTCACGTCGACGGGATAGTGGTCAATGTCGCCATCGGCTACGGCGGACGCCAGGAGATCGCGGACGCCGTCCGCGCGATGATCCTGGACGCCGACGACAAGGGCACCTCGATGGAGGAGCTGGCCGAGGCCGTCGACGTCGACCTGATCGGCAAGCACCTCTACACCGGTGCCCAGCCCGACCCCGACCTGGTGATCCGCACCAGCGGGGAACAGCGGCTGTCCGGCTTCATGCTCTGGCAGACGGCCCACTCCGAGTACTACTTCTGTGAAGTCTTCTGGCCGGCCTTCCGCAAGGTCGACTTCCTGCGCGCGCTGCGCGACTACGCGGCGCGACACCGGCGCTACGGCGGCTGATTTCCGGGGTCCCGCGATGAGGCGGTGGGGGCCCCGGGGCGCGTACGTCATCAGGAGTTAACGCACGCGCCGTCCGGTCCGGCTGCATGGCTTGGCGCGTTCGAGGGCATAACGCTTGCAGGTCGACGCCCGAACCACGGGTGTCGTATCTCAGCGGACGGCACGGGGCCGTCCGCCCGGGAGGCCCTTTGCACCAGCCCGACCGTGCGGTCAGTACGGACGAAGCGGAGGGCCGGTTTTCGGCCCGTGCATCGGTGCCCGAGACCGGTCCAGATCTCCTCCGTCGCTCCCCGACCTCATCCGAGGGGGTACGTCCTTCCGTGGTGACCAGCACAAAGCGCCGCACGCCTGACCGGCGCACCTATGTTCTCGACACCAGCGTCCTGCTGGCCGATCCCAACGCCCTGAGCCGCTTCGACGAGCATGAAGTGGTGCTCCCGATCGTCGTGGTCACGGAGCTGGAGGCCAAGCGGCACCATCCCGAACTCGGCTACTTCGCCCGGCAGGCACTGCGCCTGCTCGACGAGTTCCGGGTCCGGCACGGCCGCCTCGACTCCCCGATTCCGGTCGGGGAGCTCGGCGGGACCGTACGCGTCGAGCTCAACCACTCGGACCCCAGCGTCCTGCCCAGCGGGTATCGCCTGGGGGACAACGACTCCCGCATCCTCGCCGTCGCCCGTAATCTCCAGGCCGAGGGATTCGACGTCACCGTCGTCTCGAAGGACCTGCCGCTCAGGATCAAGGCCTCCTCCGTGGGCCTCCTCGCCGAGGAGTACCGCGCGGAGCTGGCCATCACGGGCTCCTCCGGCTGGACCGGAATGTCCGAACTGACCCTGCCGGGCGAACAGGTGGACATCCTCTTCGAGGAGGGGCACGTCTACGTCCCCGAAGCGGCCGACCTGCCCGTGCACACGGGCCTGACGATCCAGTCGGAGCGGGGCAAGGCCCTCGGCCGCGTCACCCCCGACGGCAACGTCCGGCTGGTGCGCGGCGACCGCGAGGCGTTCGGCATCAAGGGCCGCAGCGCGGAGCAGCGCATCGCGCTGGATCTGCTGCTCGACCCGGACATCGGGATCCTGTCGATGGGAGGCCGGGCCGGCACCGGCAAGTCCGCGCTCGCGCTCTGCGCGGGCCTGGAGGCCGTCCTCGAACGCCGCCAGCACCAGAAGGTGATGGTCTTCCGGCCGCTGTACGCGGTGGGCGGGCAGGAGCTCGGCTATCTGCCCGGATCCGAGTCCGAGAAGATGGGCCCCTGGGCCCAGGCGGTGTTCGACACGCTCTCCGCGGTCACCAGCCGCGAGGTCATCGAGGAGGTCACGGCGCGCGGCATGCTGGAGGTCCTGCCGCTCACGCACATCCGCGGACGCTCCCTGCACGACGCGTTCGTGATCGTGGACGAGGCCCAGTCCCTGGAACGGAACGTCCTGCTGACGGTCCTGTCCCGGATCGGCGCCAACTCCCGGGTCGTTCTGACCCACGATGTGGCGCAAAGGGACAATCTGCGGGTCGGGCGGTACGACGGAGTGGTCGCCGTCGTCGAGAAGTTGAAGGGCCACCCGCTCTTCGCGCACGTCACGCTGAATCGTTCGGAGAGGTCCCAGATTGCGGCACTCGTGACCGAAATGCTGGAGGACGGGCAGATCTGATCCCGACTGTCCCCACCTGGTCAAAGGGTGGTGGATACACGCTGGTTGGCGCCGTCCGGCAAAGGCGAAGGAGCCTAGCCGGGCGGCGTCCTGCTGCGCGCCCGTTTCCTGAAAACATCGGCCGCAAACGAGGTGTGAGCTTTCACACGCGACGGGGAATTGCCTTGCGGCATCTGGATACGGCTAGAGTCTCACTCCTGTCAGGCCCCGCATACGACACATCTGTACCCCCAGCGGTATGGCACCACCGGAACCTCAGAACTCCATAAAGCCGTCGTATGCCGCCCGTGCACCACGCGGCGCTCCCCGAGCGGGAGTTGCCCACCGGGCCCGTGCCTCCCGTGACCCCGCAGTTGGGAGGCCAGCGCCGAGGGGCACGATTGCGTCCGCGAGGGTCACCTAAGCGGGCGATGCTGGAAGGAAACCGTGTGAGCCGGATTTCGGTCCGGGGATTCGCAGTGGCTTCGGCCACCGCGGTCACCGCCGTTGGAAGCGTCGTCGGAGTTGCCTCGGGCAGCACCGCTCAGCCCTCGATCGACGCCGAGGCGACGGCTAGCGACTCGACCCTCCTCGCGGACATCCCCACGGGTCAGCAGGCCCAGGTGCAGACCGCGTCCCTGACGCAGCAGGCCGACGCGCAGGCCATCGCCGCGGACGCGAGCGCCAAGAAGGACGCGGAGGAATCCGCCCGCAAGCAGGCGGCCGACGACGCCGTGGCCAAGCAGAAGGCCGCGGAGAAGGCGGCGAAGGCCGAGAAGGAGGCCAAGGAGCGCAAGGAAGCGGCGGAGAAGGCCAGCCGTTCCGCGACGCGCGACGCGACCACCTTCAGCGTCCAGTCCTCGTACTCCGTCGCGCAGATCCAGGCGATGGCTCGCCAGATGGTGCCGAGCGGGCAGTTCCAGTGCTTCAGCAACATCGTGAACCACGAGTCCAGCTGGAACTACAAGGCGGTCAACGCCTCCTCCGGTGCCTACGGTCTCTTCCAGGCTCTGCCCGGTTCCAAGATGTCGTCCGTCGGTTCCGACTGGCAGACGAACCCGGCCACACAGATCAAGTGGGGCCTCAACTACATGAACGGCCGGTACGGCAGCCCCTGTGAGGCGTGGTCGTTCTGGCAGGCGAACAGCTGGTACTGAGTCCCCCGCTCCACGTCGGGCGCTCAACCTTTCGAAGCCCCTCCCCGTCATAGGGGGAGGGGCTTCGGCCATGTACGGTCGGATCCGAGGACTCCTGGGGGGAGTGGTGGGGAGCAACGGGGGAAAAGGACGCATCATGTCGCGAGTACCAGGGTGGCTCGGCAGGCTCGGCGCAGGACTCACCGAGCTGGGAGAGCGGTTGGACGAACGCCGGGCCGAGGTCGAGAAGGAGTCACAGGGCTCCCCCGACCTTCAGGACCGGTCCGCAGTGCGTGTTTCCGTCGAGAAGCCGGACGGACCGGTTCCCGACACGCCGGAAACGCCCGGTTCCCCGGAGGACCTGAACGACCTGGACGTCCTGGACGACCTGGGCACCCCCGAACACCCGGCGGCGGACCGTGAACCGGCCGCGCCGCCGGCTCGCCGCCCCGCCACCGAGAAGACGTCCGCACCGGCCTCGTACGCGCTGACGCCCCGTCCCGACCCAGCGCTCGCGGTGCCGTGGGGCGTGCGCGTCGCCGCCGAGGCCGGCTGGCGGCTGCTCATCCTGGCCGGCACCGTCTGGGTGCTGATGCGCGTCATCAGCGCCGTGCAACTCGTCGTGCTGGCCTTCGTGGCCGCGCTCCTCATCACCGCGCTGCTCCAGCCGACGGTGGCCCGGCTCACGCATCACCGGGTACCGCGCGGCCTCGCCACCGCGCTCACGGCGATCCTCGGCTTCGTCATCATGGGTCTGATCGGCTGGTTCGTGGTCTGGCAGGTCCAGGAGAACATCGACAACCTCTCCGGCCAGATCCAGGACGGCATCGACGAGCTGCGCAAGTGGCTCCTCAAGGGCCCGTTCCACGTGACGGACAAGCAGATCAACGAGATAGCGAAGAACCTCCGCGAGGCGGTCGGCGCGAACACCGATCAGATCACCTCGGCCGGACTGCAGGGCGTGACGGTCATCGTCGAGGGCCTCACCGGCATCCTCCTGACGATGTTCTCGACGCTCTTCCTGCTCTACGACGGCAAGCGGATCTGGGAGTGGTCGCTCAAGCTCGTCCCGGCCGCCGCCCGCCCCGGAGTCGCGGGTGCCGGCCCGCGCGCCTGGCGCACCCTCACGGCGTACGTGCGGGGCACGGTGATAGTCGCCTTGATCGACGCCATCTTCATCGGCCTGGGTATCTACTTCCTCGACGTCCCCATGGCCGTCCCGCTCGCCGTCTTCATCTTCCTCGGCGCGTTCATCCCGCTGGTGGGCGCGGTGATCTCCGGAGCCCTCGCAATCGTCGTCGCCCTCGTCACCCAGGGCGTGTTCACCGCCCTCATGACCCTCGCGGTGGTCCTCGCGGTCCAGCAGATCGAGGGCCATGTCCTGCAGCCGTTCATCCTCGGCCGCGCGGTGCGCGTCCACCCGCTCGCGGTGGTCCTGTCGGTCGCGGCGGGCGGCATGATCGCCGGCATCGGCGGAGCGGTCGTCGCGGTCCCGCTGGTCGCGGTCACCAACACCGTTGTCACGTACCTGCGTTCGTACGCCCATGAGGCGGGTCTGCGGCACTCTCCCGAGCCGCGGGGCGCCACGGCGCTCGACGCGTCACCGGCGAAGAGCCTCACGCCGTAGGAAGTCCCGTGCCGCCTCCGGCGACCGGAGGCGGCACGGAAACCACTCAGGGCCCCGCTCACCGTCGTGGTGAGCGGGGCCCTGAGCGTTGTGCGAGGCGAGGACTACTCGGCGAGTACGGCCTCGGCGTCCAGCGTGGCGCCGACGGCCTGGAGGACGGCCGCGATCTTGAAGGCCTCCTGGATCGTCTCCCGGTCGACGCCCGCCTTGCGGAGCACCTGCTCGTGCGAGTCGAGGCACTGTCCGCAGCCGTTGACGGCGGAGACGGCGAGCGACCACAGCTCGAAGTCGACCTTGTCCACGCCCGGGTTGCCGATGACGTTCATCCGCAGACCGGCGCGCAGCGTCCCGTACTCCGGGTCGGAGAGCAGGTGCCGCGTGCGGTAGAAGACGTTGTTCATCGCCATGATCGCGGCGGCCGACTTGGCGGCCGTGTACGCCTCGGGCGACAACTGGGCCTTCGCCTCGGGCTCCAGCTCACGCAGCACGCGCGGCGAACGCGAGGCGATCGCGCAGGCCAGCACCGTGCCCCACAGCTGCTGCTGCGGGAGGTCGCTGTTGCCGATCACCGAACCGAGGTTCAGGCGCAGGTCCTTGGCGTAGTCCGGTATGGCGGACTTCAGTTCGTCGAGAGCCATGGAAGATCACTCACCGGCCAGCAGGGCGACCGGGTCGAGGGTCGTCTCGCCCTTCGTCCAGTTGCACGGGCAGAGCTCGTCCGTCTGGAGAGCGTCGAGGACCCGCAGGACCTCCTTGGGGTTACGGCCGACGGAGCCGGCGGTCACCATGGAGAACTGGATCTCGTTGTTCTGGTCGACGATGAAGACGGCACGCTTGGCGAAACCGTCCTCGCCCTCGATGCCGAGGTCACGCATGAGCTCGTGCTTCGAGTCGGCCATCATCGGGAAGGGCAGGTCACGCAGGTCGGCGTGGTCCTTGCGCCAGGCGTGGTGCACGAACTCGGAGTCGCCGGAGAAGCCGAGGACCTGGGCGTCACGGTCGGCGAACTCGTCGTTCAGCTTGCCGAAGGCGGCGATCTCGGTGGGGCACACGAAGGTGAAGTCCTTGGGCCACGCGAAGACGATCTTCCACTTGCCTTCGTAGGTCTTGTGGTCGATCTGCTCGAACTCCGCGCCCTTCTCCAGCGAGACGCAGGCGGTCAGGTCGAACTGGGGGAACTTGTCACCAACAGTGAGCACGCATTCTCCTTGCAACGGGGAGCCGTCCCTTTTGGGGGCGTTTCCCTTGGGTTGGACGAACGTGATGTTGGCACAGGCTGCATTGATTCGGGAAATAGCTACACTCGGTCGGGTTGATCGGTTGCGTCTATCAGTGACCGTCGGTGAAGCGATCCGGAGAGAGGTGCGGCCGTGACGAGCTCCAGCCACGAGGCCGACCCCGTGGGCGGCACGACAGCCGTGGGCAGGAGCGTCCCCGCCGGCCGGTCGATCCCCCTCGGGCGGGGCGCGAACATCGGCCGCCCCGGGGCCAAGGGCAACGGGCGCCGTCAGCCCAGCCTCGCCCAGCTCCGCGCCTTCGCCGCCGTCGCCGAGCATCTGCACTTCCGCGACGCCGCCGCCGCGATCGGCATGAGCCAGCCCGCGCTGTCCGGGGCCGTCTCCGCCCTGGAGGACACCCTCGGCGTGACCCTGCTGGAGCGTACGACCCGCAAGGTGCTGCTGTCGCCCGCCGGTGAGCGTCTCGCCGTACGGGCCAAGGCGGTGCTGGAGGAGGTCGGCGCGCTGATGGAGGAGGCGGAGGCCGTCCGCGCGCCGTTCACCGGAGCCCTGCGCCTCGGCGTCATCCCGACCGTCGCCCCCTACCTCCTGCCCACCGTCCTGCGGCTCGTCCACGAGCGGTACCCCGACCTCGACCTCCAGGTGCACGAGGAGCAGACGGCCAGCCTGCTGGAGGGGCTCGCGGTAGGACGGCTCGACCTGCTGCTCCTCGCCGTGCCGCTCGGAGTGCCCGGCGTCACCGAACTCCCGCTGTTCGACGAGGACTTCGTGCTGGTGACCCCGCTCGACCACTGGCTCGGCGGCCGGGAGGGCATCCCGCGCGAGGCGCTGCGCGAACTGCGTCTGCTGCTGCTCGACGAGGGGCACTGCCTGCGCGACCAGGCGCTGGACATCTGCCGCGAGGCCGGGCGCGCCGACGCCCCCGTCACCACCACCGCCGCGGGACTGTCCACCCTCGTCCAACTGGTCGCCGGCGGACTCGGCGTGACCCTGCTGCCGCGCACCGCCGTCAAGGTGGAGACGACCCGCAGCAACCAGCTCCTCACCGGATACTTCGCGGATCCGGCCCCCACCCGGCGCATCGCGCTCGCCATGCGCTCGGGCGCGGCCCGTGGCACCGAGTACGAGGAACTGGCGGCGGCCCTGCGTGACGCGCTGCGCCCGCTGCCCGTCCGGGTGTTGGGCCCACGGGACTGAACTGCCGCGCACAGGCGGTCATTTGAGCGACCGATGAAGGCTTTCGAAAGGCGGGAATTCTCAACTTCCGTCAGGTAGTGCGACTCCCGCGAATGCGTGCGCCCCGGCTGATACACATACCCCCTCAGTGTGACGCGTCAGGCGTCTGTGCGAAATGCCGGAAGGTCCAGGGGAGCGATGTCGGGCATTCGGGATTCCCTCGGCCGGGTCGGATTCGACCTGCTGTCGAGCGCGCTGAGCGAATGCCGACAGGCGCGCGCGACGGGAAAACTGCGGGTGTCCGGAAGGCCCGGGGGCGTCTTCCACCTGCACGACGGCTGCGTCGTCGCCGTCGAGAGCCCGGGCGCTCCGGGCCCCGAGGCGCGTCTGCTGCGCTCCGGCCGGGTCAGTGGCGAGCAGTGGGCCGAACTGCTCCGGGAGGCCGGCGGCACCCGGTGGCCGCAGGCCGGGCTGATCGCACACGGTTACGCGGGCGCCGCACAGCTCCGGGTGGTCTGCATGATGGCCATGCAGGACGCGGCGTTCGCCGTCGTCGCCGGGGACGTCGAGGCGTGCGACCCGCTGGACGCCGCCTTCGAGCCTTACGCGCCCGTCGACCGGGGGGAGATGCCGGGGCGGCTGCTTCAGGAAGCGGCGCGCAAGCTGGCGGCTGTCGCATCGCTGCCCCGGCCCGTTCGGCCGGACCGTGAACGTCCCGTACAGGGCGTCGTGGCGGACGAGTTACGGGACCAACTGCCGGTACAGCAAAGGGAATTGTTTCTTCATGCGGACGGCCGGCGGACCGCCCGTGACATCGCCTTCGTGACCGGACTCGGTGTCTACACCGCCACGGTCGGGATGGCCCGCCTGCTCGGCGAGGGCCTGCTGGTACTGCCCGAGGCGCCCGCGTCCGCCTCCCCGGTCACCGTACGCATCCCGCCCACCGAGTCCCTCAGGAAGCGTTCGCCATCCACTGTGCCGGGCCCCGATCCGGAGCTGCTCTCCGCACTGGCCGCGGCGCTGACCGCCGGAGCGGACGACACGGACTCCGCAGCGGAGGCCGCCGACCCGTCCTCTGCGGGGGAGGGCACGGGGGCGGCCGTCACCGAGGGCGACCGCACCGCCCGTACGGATGCCTCCGAAGGGTCCGGTGACGGCAGCCCCGCGGACGTCCCGGACGGTGAAGGGCCCGACCACCCCGATGCCGTGGGCCCCTCCCCGGCGCTTCGGTCGGCCGCCCTCGTACTCCCCGGTCCGGACGCCCCCTCCCTGCCCCGCCGCGAACCCGGAGCGAGCGGAATCACCGAAACGCTCGCGCCCGAGAGGGCCGCGGTGAACTGGAAAGGGTTCTTCCGTCTGCGGCACCGGATCTGGACGCCGGATTCCGGCACCTGACCCCGCACCGCCTTTTCCTGACCAAACGCACCCCGATACCAGGGAGTTCAGCTCATGAATCACGAGGCACTGGCCAACGAGATGAGAGGCCTCCGGGAACGGGTGACCGGAATCACCGACACGGCGGTGGCCGCCGCCGACGGAATGCTCATCGCGGCGGACACCGCCGACACCATCGAGGCCGAGAGCCTCGCCGCGATCGCCGCCGCCGGACTCGGCATCGCGCGCCGCGCGACCGCCGCGACCGCCCGGGGCACCTTCCGGCAGACCGTGACCTACGGCAGTCAGGGCTGCGCCGCCTTCTACGCGGTCGGCGACACCGCACTGATGATCGTCCTCGGCGACGAGGGCATCGACCTCGAACGGCTCCACGAGCAGACCCGCCCGGTCCTCGGACGCATCGGATCGATCCTCGCGGGCGACGACCCGGAGCCGGCCGCCGGGACCCCGTACACCTCCGGCCCGTTCGCCGGAGCCGTGACCGAGACCGCGACCGAAGGGGTATGACGAGATGGCCACCAAGCAAATGCGACCGGGATTCTCCGACCAGATCATGGGCCTGGTCAAAGCACTGCGCACCGACGCCCCGGACTGCCTCGCCTCGGGTGCCGTCGACATGTCGACGGGCATGCTGCTCTCCTACGAGACCGTCGACAACCACCCGCCGGAGGTGCTGGACCTGCTCGCGGGTGCGACCCTCGACCTGTTCCAGGGGCGCACCGTCCAGATGATCGAGGACGTCTTCAAGGAACGCCGCGGGGTCGAGAGCGACCAGCACTTCTTCCAGGAGATCCTCGTCAACAGCGACAACCTCACGCATCTGTTCGTGCGCATGAACGAGCAGCAGGACGTGGTCGCCGTGGTCGTCTGCCGCAAGGCGGTGAACGTGGGCATGCTCTTCGCCCAGGTCCGCCGCGTGGTGCGGGAGTACAGCATCTGAACCACGTGCGGGTGGCCCTCCCGACCGGGAGGACCACCCGCACGTGCGAGGGACGCGGCCTACTCCGTGCGCAGACCGTCCGGCCGCATCAGGCGGATCAGCGGCGGCATGCTGAGCAGCGTCACCAGCAGGACCACGCCCGCGCCGATCCCCGTCATCGCCAGCATGCTCGGCCAGTCCACGCGCACCGGCGTGTTCGTCATCTTCAGCAGCACCGTGCCGAGGGTGAGTCCCACCACCGACGCGAGGGCGAGGCCGAGAGCGACCGGGATCGCGGTCTGCCACAGCACCGACAGGCTCAGTGTGCGGCGCCGGGTTCCGAAGGCGACCAGCGAGGACAGCAGCTTCCTGCGCTCCCGCAGCTGTTCCAGCTGCGAGACCAGCAGGCTCGCGCCGATCAGGAAGAGGACACAGGTCGCGCCGACGAACAGTCCGGTGCGGATCGACGTGAAGCGCCGCGACTGCTCGCTGGCCGTCCAGGTCATCGCCTCCGCGAGCGGGCCGATCGACGCGGCGGTGTTCCGCACGTGGTCGCGGACGTCGGGCACCGACATGTCCAGCGTGAGGTAGACCTCCCCGTTCACGGCCGCCGCGGCGCCGGCGGGCAACGCGCCCCGGGTGATCAGGATGCCCCCGCGGTCGTAGCCGGCCGGGCCGTCGCGGCCCTCCGCCTCGAGGACGCGGCCCGGCAGGGTGAACGGGGCCTTGTGCGCGACGCCGCCGTTGAAGCTCGGGTCGATGTAGATCGTGCGGCCCGGCCGCGCCAGCTTCGGGGTGTCCCTGTCGTACTGGGCGTCCTGGACCGCGAAGACGTCGCCGTCCTTGCAGGAGGGCAGCTCGGCCACCTCACGCAGGGCCGCACAGGTGCCGACGGTCACGGATCCCGAGAGCCGCGGGTCCTTGGCGCGTTCGCCCGCGTAGGAGAAGGACAGCGGGATGATCTTGCGGACGCCCTCGGTCCGCGCGAGCTTTCCCGCGGCCTCGTCGAGCGGCACGCCGCCCGGCACGGTGACCGACATCTGGGCGCGTGACAGGTCCCGCTGCGAGGGCTTCGTGTAGTCGCCCTCCACACCGGCGAACAGCATCTGCAGGGCGATCGCGCCGGCCACCGCCACGGCGATGCCGTTGACCATGCGGGCCGCGGTGCCGCTGCTCAACTGGAGTCGGCGGATCGCCAGTTGCCAGGCGACCCCGCCCGAGTTCAGCCGGGAGACGACCGCCTCGACGACCCAGGGCAGCAGTGCCGTCACGCCGACCAGCAGCAGGATGACGCCACCGATCACCATGGACTCGTTGAAGTTCCCGTTGCTCCGTCCCTGCCCGATCATCGGGTAGAGCAGGGCCAGTCCGCCGAGCGGCAGCAGCAGCCGCCACCACAGGCGGCGCTTCGGGGGCCGTGCGGTGCGCACCACGCCCAGCGGCTCGATGACGACCCCGCGCAGCGCGAAGAGGGTCACGCCGACGGCCGCCGCCGGGACGCAGACCGCGACCAGGGCGACCAGCGCCGGTGTGGGATTGAGGTCGCTCGGGAAGACGCTGATCTCGAACAGGTCGATCAGTCCGGCGAGTCGGCGGCCGAGCAGGAAGAACCCGGCGCCGAGCACGAGGCCGAACAGGGCCCCGGCCATGGCCTCGCCAGCCGCGACCCGGCGGGTCATCCGCCCGTCCGCGCCGACCAGCCGCAGCGCCGCCAGTCTGCGGTCGCGCCGCTCGCCGCCGAACCGCACGGCCGCGGCGATGAACACCCCGACGGGCATGAGGAGCACGACGAAGACGATCAGGACGAGCAGCAGCAGGACGGGGTCCAGCGACTCGGAGCGGTCCTTCGATCCGAACGCGTCGATGCGGGTGACCCGCAGGTCCGGCCTGCCCGCCACGGACAGGCTCTCGCTGCCCGCGTAGTAGGCGAGTTCGTGCGGTCCGATCAGCCCGGAGTCGGCGATCGTCCCGGTGACGCGATACGGCAGGCGCTCACGCAGCAGCGCTCCGTCGGCGGACTTCAGCAGCCGGTCGAGGGCGGGCGAGACGGCCATCTCGCCGATGTGGGGGAACGTCCGCAGGCCCGGGGGCAGCGGGGCACGGGCCCCCTCGCGCTGGAGGAGCCGGCCGCGTACGTCGGCGGACCGGTACGTGGTGTCGGTGTTGCCGACGAGGAGGGTGCGGTCCGACTTCTTCATGACCGTCGAGCTGAAGGTCATGTCGTTGCGGTCGCTCTCCCGGCCGTGCCGGGTGGACAGGGCGCTCGGGATCGCCGTCGTGAGCAGCAGCAGCGCCACTCCGAGGCCGACCCCGACGGCCGTGAGCAGCACGCGCACCCAGGCCTCACGGCCGCCGGTCAGCGCGAACCTGGCGCCCATCCCGAGGTCGCGGGACCACTGCGGAAGCCTCGGGGCGGTGCGCGCCGCCCCGGTCGGGGCGGCGGCGGGGGACGGGCGGTCACTCATACGATCCGCTCCATGTCCCGTGACTTCCCGTCGCGTACGACGATCTCGCGGTCGGAGTAGGCGGCCACGCGTGCCTCGTGCGTGACGAGGACGACGGCGGCGTTGGTCGAGCGGGCGGCGTCGGTCAGCAGCTGCATCACGCGCTCGCCGTTGAGGGAGTCGAGCGCGCCGGTCGGCTCGTCGGCGAACAGTACCCGCGGGCTGGTGACCAGCGAACGGGCCACGGCGACGCGCTGTCCCTGGCCGCCGGAGACCTCACCGGGCCGCTTGCCCTTGACGTCGTCGACCTCCAGGCGCTCCATCCACGTCAGGGCGGCGCGCTCGGCCTCCTTGCGGCCGGTGCCGTTCAGCCGCAGCGGCAGCGCGACGTTCTCGACACAGGTCAGCTCCGGGACGAGCTGGCCGAACTGGAAGACGAAGCCGAACTCGGAGCGCCGCAGCGCACTGCGCTGGGCGTCGTTCATCGTCGCCATCTCGCGGCCGTTGTACGTGATCGAGCCCGAGTCCGGGGGGACGATGCCGGCGAGGCAGTGCAGCAGGGTCGACTTGCCGGATCCGGAGGGACCCATCACGGCGACGACCTCGCCGGGGTGGATGGAGAACTCGGCCCCGTCCAGAGCGGTGGTCGGGCCGTAGGCCTTGCGCAGCTCCGAGGCGGTCAGCAGGGAGCCGGGGGGAGGGGTGGCGGAGGTCATCGGGTCGTCACCGCCTCGGCGAGCTTGTCGAGGCGCGCGGCGGTCAGTTCCAGCCAGCGCAGATCGGCTTCGAGGTGGAAGAGCGCGTGGTCGCAGATCAACTGGTCGGCCAGGTCGCCCTTGCGCTTGCGTTCGGTCAGCATGCGCATCATGCGCAGGTGCTCCGAGCGCTGGGTGTCGAGGATCTCGCTCGCGTCGCGGTGCGTCAGCAGGGCGAGGACGATCTTCGTGTAGAGGGTCGACTGGAGGTACGGCTCGGGCTTCTCCGGCGTGGCGAGCCAGCGCTGGACGTCGGTGATCCCGGCGTCGGTGATGGCGTACCGCTTGCGCTCGGGACCGCCGCCCGCCTCTATGCCGTCGACCTCGACGAGGCCGTTCTTCAGCAGCCGCGACATCGTCGAGTAGACCTGGCCGTAGTGCAGCGGCCGGTCGTGACCGAACTTCTCGTCGAAGGCCCGCTTCAGGTCGTAACCGTGGCGCGGGCCGGACTCCAGGAGCCCCAGGAGGGTGTGACCGATGGACATGCGGAGCACTCTACACAGTGCGTATACATGCCGTGTATACCCGCTGTGCACAGTCCCTGACGCTGGGCCGACCGCGGGGTGTGGCCGGGCAGAGGCTCCCTGGTCAGGAGCGATTGTCACGGTTTCGAATCAGGCCGCGGCGCCCGGACAGCGGGGCTCTCGGCTCGCGCGGCACCCGGGGTGGAGGTGAACCCCGGGCCGCCATGTCTCCGGTCCGCCATGTCCTCGGCCCGCCATGTCCCTGGCGGGCCGAGGACCTTTCAGCTCTCCGGCTCCCCGGAGACCGGCGGCCGCCCCCGGCGTGGGATCGGACCCGCGCCGCCGGGCAGGCGCCCGGCCTCGCCGAGGGCCCGGCGCAGCAGGAACTCGATCTGCGCGTTGGCGGACCGCAGTTCGTCGCCGGCCCAGCGGGCCAGCGCCTCGTACACCAGCGGATCGAGCCGCAGCAGTACCTGCTTGCGCTGCTGCTGCGGCCGACGCGGCGGAGTTCCCTCCGTGGGAGACGTCACTGGTAGAGGGATCCCGTGTTCAGGACGGGCTGCGCCGCGCGGTCACCGCACAGCACCACCATCAGGTTCGACACCATCGCCGCCTTCCGCTCGGAGTCCAGCTCCACGATGTCGCGCTCGGTGATCCGGGCGATCGCCGCCTCGACCATGCCGACCGCGCCGTCCACGATTTGCCGCCGCGCCGCGACGACCGCTCCGGCCTGCTGGCGCTGGAGCATCGCGGAGGCAATCTCGGGAGCGTACGCGAGATGCGTGAAGCGCGACTCGATGATCCGCACGCCGGCGGCGGCCACGCGCGCGTGCAGTTCGACGGCGAGCTTCTCGGTGATCTCCTCGGCGTTGCCGCGCAGCGAGAGGCCGTCCTCGTCGTGGGCGTCGTAGGGGTACTCGATGGCGATGTGCCGGACCGCCGCCTCGGTCTGCGTGGAGACGAACTCCAGGAAGTCGTCGACCTCGAAGGTGGCCTGGGCGGTGTCCTGCACGTTCCAGACGACGACCGCCGCGAGCTCGATCGGGTTGCCGTAGGCGTCGTTGACCTTGAGGACGGCCGTCTCGTGGTTGCGGACGCGGGTCGAGATCTTGGTCCGGGACGTGAGCGGGTTCACCCAGCGCAGTCCGTCCTGGCGGATCGTGCCGCGGTAGCGCCCGAAGAGCTGGACCACGCGGGCCTCGCCCGGCGCGACGGTGTTCAGCCCGCACATCGCGAAGAACGCGGCGACGGCGACCGCGACGCCCAGGATGATCAGCGCCGCCTGCGCCCCGCCGGACCGGACGACCCCGCCGCCGACGGCGCACAGGGCGGCGCCGAGAAGCAGGCCGAGCAGGCCGAGGAGCAGCGCGAGCCCCCCGCCGATGCTGTGCGCGGTGAACTCCCGCACATGCGGCGCGGGCATCTCGGGGAGGTCGGCCGGGGTCGCGGGGTCCGGTGCCCCCGGGGTGGGCGAGGACGCGTGGGAAGCGTGTGACGACATGGTGGGTCCCCCGTCTCGTACGGCATAGCTTTGGTCTAGCTAAGTGATATCACTTTACCGCGCATCGCAACCTTCCGCGCCTCCCGGTCGTCGGTTTTGTTGGGGCCCCTGCGGAGGGCGTGCTGATTGTCACGTCCGGAAAAGGCCGGATCGGCGGCCCTTTGTCATAGCGCGCGGTGTTAGCTTGCTGAGCTGACCTGAGCGACGAACGTGTGTGCCACACGAGAGTGAAGCGGAGCGGATCGACCCATGGGACGAGCGGAAGAGAGACGAGCGCGGCAGGCGCAGGGCCGCCGCGCGGCGCCCAAGCGCTCGTCCGGACACGAGTCGGCGGGCCCCGATACCGGCGCGAAGGCGGGCGGGAAGCCCCGCCGCACCGGCATACGCAGGTTCGTGAACTGGAAGACGATCCTCGGCACGTTCCTCGGCGTCTGCCTGCTCGGCATGGGCGCCTTCATCGTGCTCTACATGGTCGTCTCCGTGCCCGAGGGCAACGCGGCCGCGCGACTGCAGAGCAACGTCTACGAGTACGGCGACGGCAAGACCCTCGCGCGCACCGGCAAGGTCAACCGCGAGATCGTCGACCTGTCCAAGGTGCCCAAGGGCGTCCAGAAGACGTTCGTCGCCGCCGAGAACAAGTCCTTCTACAAGGACTCCGGCGTCGACCTGAAGGGCACGGCCCGCGGCCTGCTCAACACGCTTTCCGGCAAGGGCAAGCAGGGTGGTTCGACGATCACCCAGCAGTACGTCAAGAACTACTACCTCAGCCAGGACCAGACCGTTTCGCGCAAGCTGAAGGAAATGGTCATCTCGCTGAAGGTGGACCGCAAGAAGTCCAAGGACGACATCCTCGCGGGCTACATCAACACCAGCTACTACGGGCGCAACGCGTACGGCATCCAGGCCGCCGCGCAGGCCTACTACCGCGTCGACGCCAGCAAGCTCAGCGTCGCGCAGGGCGCGTACCTCGCCTCGCTGCTCCAGGCGCCCAGCCAGTACGACTGGGCGGTCGCCACGGACACCGGCAAGCGGCTGGTGCAGGCCCGCTGGAACTACACCCTCGACAACATGGTCGAGCAGGGCTGGCTCGACTCGGGCAAGCGGCAGGGCATGAAGTTCCCCAAGCCCCTGGACCCCCAGGGCGCGGCGGGCATGCAGGGGCAGACCGGCTACCTGGTGACCGAGGCGCAGAACGAGCTGGCCCAGCAGCTCGTCGCCCAGGGCAAGGCGGACGACCTCGACGACGCCAAGGCCCTGGTCGACGCGGGCGGCTGGACGATCAAGCTCAACATCGACAAGAAGAAGCAGGCCCTGCTCGAGCAGACGGTGAAGAAGCAGCTCACCGGCAAGCTCGACCCGAAGAAGCGCAAGGTCGACGCCAACCTCCAGGCCGGCGCCGCGTCGGTCGACCCGAAGACCGGCAAGGTCCTCGCGATGTACGGCGGCCAGGACTACTTCAAGCACTACATCAACAACGCGACCCGCCGGGACTACCAGGCGGCCTCGACGTTCAAGCCGCTGATCTTCGCCGCGGCCCTCGCCGAGGAGGCCAAGACCCGCTCCGGCAGGCCGATCATGGCGAACACGGTCTACGACGGCACCAACCGCCGTCCCGTCGTGGGCAGCGACATCGCCTTCGCGCCGCCGAACGAGGACGAGCACAGCTACGGCGACGTCACCGTGCAGACCGCGATGAACAAGTCCATCAACGCCGTCTTCGCCCAGATGGGCGTCGACGTCGGCATGGACGAGGTCCTGAAGGTCGCCGGCAAGCTCGGCATGAACACCAAGGGACTCCAGGCGGTGCCCGCCCAGACCCTCGGCTCCATGGGTGCCAGCCCGCTGGAGATGGCGGGCGTGTACGCGACGCTCGACAACCACGGCAAGAAGGTCACCCCGTCGATCCTCGCCTCGGCCGAGCACAAGGACCTCACGGTCGACATCCCCGACCCCATCGGCGAGCAGGTCATCAGCGAAGAGGCCGCGGACACGGTCACCTCGGTGCTGACCGGCGTGGTCGACGACGGTACGGCCCGTGTCTCGGTGCGGGACAACCCGTCCCGTGACGGCCAGCAGGTCGCCGGCAAGACCGGTACCTCCGACAACAACAAGTCGGCCTGGTTCACCGGCTACACGCCGAACCTCGTCACCTCGGTCGGCCTGTTCGGTGAGGACGCGAAGAACCACCACCAGGTCTCCATGAAGGGCGCCACCGGCCTCTTCGCCGAGGGCGGCCGCGTCAACGGCGGTGGCTTCCCGGCCCAGATATGGGCGGCGTACACCTTCGGCGCGATGGACGGCAAGGTCAGCAAGTTCGACCTGAACACCACTTCGGGTGCGGCGGTCGAGCCGACGGACACGCCGACCATCAGCCAGTCGCCGTCCGACACGCCGTCGTCGACGCCGTCGACCCAGGAACCGTCGTCGGAGCCGCCCTCCAGCAGCAGTCCGCCGACGCCCTCGGACAAGCCGTCGACGACCCCGCCGTCGTCACCGCCGCCGTCCACGCCGTCGCAGACCCCGAGCGGTCAGCTCCCGGACAACCCGTTCGGCCAGGACGACCAGAGCCAGGGACAGTAGCCGCGCACAGCACACGGCACGCGAGAGGGGCACCCGGATCTCCGGGTGCCCCTCTTCCGCGTCTCCGCCTCCGTCACCGCGGCCGGCTCCGTCAGCCCCGGCTCAACTCGAACCAGACGACCTTCCCCGTGCTCAGCCGGGTCGCACCCCACCGCCGGGCCAGCTTGTTCACCAGGTACAGCCCCCGGCCGCCCTCGTCCGTGGCCCGCGCCTGCCGCAGCCGCGGCAGCTGGGGCACGTCGTCGCCGACCTCGCAGCGCAGCACGTCCGTCCGCAGCAGCCGCAGCGTCACGGGCCGCGACGCGTAGCGCACCGCGTTCGTCACGACCTCGCTGACCAGCAGCTCCACCGAGTCGGTCATGTCCTCCATGCCCCACCGGGCGAGCGCCCGGCGGGCCAGTCGCCGGGCCCGGCCGGGAGCCGCGTCCTCCGGCTCCAGGAACCAGTACGCGACATCGCTCGGCGCGATCCCGTCGAAGCGTGCGGCGAGCAGCGCGATGTCGTCGTCCCGGTCGCCCGGGCCGAGCATGTCGAGCACCTCGTCGCAGAGCGCCTCCAGCGGCGGCGGATGATCCGGCCCGGTCAGCGCGGCCGTGGCGGCGAGCTTCTCGCGCAGCTGCTCTATCCCCGTCCAGACGTCCCGCAGCCGCGACTCCACCAGCCCGTCGGTGTACAGCAGCAGCGTCGCCCCTGCGGGCGCGTCCAGTTCCACGGCCTCGAAGTCGACCCCGCCGACCCCGATCGGGGCACCCGGCGGCACCCGCAGCACCTCGGCCCGCCCGCCCAGGTGCAGCAGCACCGGCGGCGGATGGCCCGCGTTGGCGATGGTGATCCGGTGCGACACCGGGTCGTACACGGCGTACAGGCAGGTCGCCATGCGGTCGGTGCCGAGCCGCTGCGCCTGCTCGTCCAGGTGGTGCAGCACCTCCTGCGGCGGCAGATCGAGCCCCGCGAGGGTCTGTGCCGTCGTCCGCAGCTGGCCCATGATCGCCGCCGACGTCATCGAGTGACCCATGACGTCACCCACGACCAGCGCGACCCGGCTGCCCGGCAGCGGAATCGCGTCGTACCAGTCCCCGCCGACCCGCGCGGTCTCCGCGGCCGGCAGATAACGGGACGCCAGCCGCACGCCCGTGGGCCGCGGCAGCGTCTCCGGCAGCATCGTGCGCTGCAGCTCGTCGGCGATGTACGCCTCGCGGCCGTACAGCACCGCCTTGTCGATCCCCAGGGCGCTGTGCGTCGCCAGCTGGGCGGCGACCAGCAGATCGTCCGCCTCGAACGCGACCCGCTCCGGCCGCCGCAGGAACAGGGCCGCGCCGATCACCCGGCGCCGGCCGCGCAGCGGCGCGAGGATCGCGCGCTGCCCGCTCGGGACCGCCATGTCGTCGCCGAGCAGCTCCGGCAGCGCGGCGCGCGCGGCGGGGGCGTCGGCGAACACCGGCCGCACCCCGCGCAGCACCTCGGCCAAGGCGCCGCCCTGGCGCACCTCGCACAGCTCGGCCGTCATCGCCGACAGCTCATCGGGCTCGGGACGCGCCAGGGGCAGGAAGCCGCCCTCGGTGTCCCGCTCCTCGGGAATCCGGTCGGTCCTACGCAGCCGCAGCACCAGCGGTCCCGTCGGCCGCTCGTCGCCGACCGGCAGCGGATCCCGCAGATAGACGAGGATCGCGTCAGAGAAGGTCGGCACGGTCGCCCGGCACAGCCCCATCACGATCTCGTCGAGGTCGATGCCCCGGGCGATCCGCCGGGTCGCGGCGCCCACGAAGCGCAGCCGGTCCCCGTCCCGCCGCATCGGCATCGGGCCGCCCTGCGGCAGGCTCTGCCCGGTACGGCGCTCCTTGCCGCGCTGGGTACGCGCGGAACGGTCCTGATCCGCGTCCGGCTGCACCGGGATGCTCTCCGGCGCGGGCCGGGGCCGGTGCGGATCCGGCTCGGCGGCCGAGGGCTGGGAGTGCTCCGCGCCCGCACCGGGCGCCGCGGGCGACGGCACGTCCGTACCGGAGCCCGTGCCGGAGGAGGAAGCGGACAGGCCGGCGCCGGCGGGCGCCTGCCCGCCGGCCGCACCCTGCTTGCCGCAGGGCGTGGCGGTGCCGCGCGACACGTCACCCGCGCGCGCCTGAACGGGTAAGGCGCCCGACCCCGGCTGCGGGGACGGCTGGTCCGAGGTACGCAGGAGCGCCCCGCGAGGGTCCGCGGGGGCGGCCGGCCGGCCGGCGGCGCTCTGCCGGCGCTCGTGCGAGGTGGGGTGCTCCGTCACGCGTGTCGAGTCCATCCGTCCGGGGCTGCGCGCCGTGCGCGCAGTTCGTCCCGCAGCCCCGATACCCGGAATGTGTGCCCCGGGAACGGATTCTGCGTGTCGTCAGGTGCGGAACCGGTGGCGAGGACAGCCGGCGCAGGGCCCGAAGCGGCCCGCCGGCGGCCGGAAACGGGCCACGCCGACAGGGGCATCGGGACCGGAGCCCCCGCCCTCACGACCGTCATAACGCCACCGCGCTGGGCGTCCGGACCTCGGCCGGTCACGCCGCCGTACCCCTCGTGCCCCTCGCTCACGTCCTGCCGCCCCTCGGTGACATGTGGTCAAGCCCGGCTCATCATGCGGGAGTTGTTGCTGCCGTGCGCCCTTGCGGAAGACGATCCTACGGTTGTACCACGGGGGCGCATCAAGGGTCTCATGAGGACACGTGCGCGGGCGTACGGTCCCAGTCATCCGGCAGGGCGGGAACCGGCCAGGCCGGATCGGGCCTCCAGAGCTGCCATCCGTCCGAGAACGGTGCCCCCCACGCGCGGATCACCTCCACCGCCGACCACCCCGCCTCCCGTACCCGCGCGGCCAGTTGAGCATCCATCAGACCGGCCCGCTGCGCCATCGCGAACTCGTCCTCGTCCAGCCAGTGCCAACTCCGGTCCGGATGGACCGAGATGTCGAGGAAGTGGTCCTCGGAGTCCACGCCGCCCGCCCAACGCGCCAGCGGAGCCTCCAGGTTCACGTACCAGTTCTTGAAACGCCAGCCCGGTTCCCAGAAAAGCCACACCGACCAGGGATCGCCGGGCCGCGCCAGCTTCAGCACCCCGGTCCCGAACCACCGGTCGCGCCGCACCGTCCGCGGCTTGGTGTAGCGCGAAGCCAGCGGCTCCCCGTGCACCGGCGACCCGTCGGCGAGCACCGGCTTCACGCACTCGGTGCCCGGCGCCATCCACACCGCGAGCAGCTCGGCGTCGTCCCGAACGACGGTCACGGGACGGCAGATGTGGACGCCCTCACCGCCGTTCTCCCGGTACCGCCACAGGATCTGGTGCCCGGGCTCCCAGAACGCCGCCGGCCCGCCCGTTTCCGCTCGTCTCACCGCTCCACCGTCTGCCATGAACAGATATTAGGTGCCCCAGGCATGCGACGCTGCGGGACGCGTCATGGTTCCCGTCGTCGCCGGGGACCTGTTACGGAGGCGTCATCAGGTGTTTCTCCCCGGCGGCGGGCCGTTACGGACGCGTCATCCGCAGGACATCCAGCGCCTCGTCGAGTTGCTGCTCCGTCAGGTCCCCGCGCTCCACGTAGCCCGACTCCAGCACCACCTCGCGGATGGTCCTCCGGTCCGCCAGCGCCTTCTTCGCCACCTTCGCGGCCTCCTCGTACCCGATGTACTTGTTCAGCGGCGTCACCACGGACGGCGAGGACTCCGCGTACTCCCGGGCCCGTTCGCGGTGTGCGACGATCCCGTCCACCGTGCGGTCGGCGAGCAGCCGCGAGACGTTCGCGAGGAGCCGTACCGACTCCAGGACGTTCTTGCCGATCACCGGCAGCATGACGTTCAGCTCGAAGTTCCCGGCCGCGCCCGCGACGGCGACCGCCGCGTCGTTGCCCGTCACCTGCGCGGCGACCATCAGCACCGCCTCGGGGATCACCGGGTTCACCTTGCCCGGCATGATCGACGACCCCGGCTGGAGATCCGGCAGGCTGATCTCGGAGAGGCCGGTGCGCGGCCCCGACGCCATCCACCGCAGATCGTTCGCGATCTTTGTCAGGCCGACGGCGATGGTCCGCAGCTGCCCGCTCGTCTCCACGATCCCGTCGCGCGCCCCCTGCGCCTCGAAGTGGTCGCGGGCCTCCGTCAGCGGCAGCCCGGTCGCCCCGGCCACCTCCGCGATCACCGCGGCGGAGAACCCGGGCGGCGTGTTGATGCCGGTGCCCACGGCGGTTCCGCCCAGCGGCAGTTCCGCCAGCCGCGGCAGCGAGGCCCGCAGCCGCTCGACCCCGTACCGCACCTGCGCCGCGTAGCCGCCGAACTCCTGGCCCAGCGTCACGGGTGTGGCGTCCATCAGGTGGGTGCGCCCCGACTTCACCACGTCGGCGAACTCCTCCGCCTTGCGGCCGAGGGCGGCGGCGAGGTGCTCCAGCGCGGGCACCAGGTCGCGGGTCACCGCGGCGGTCGCGGCGATGTGGATCGAGGACGGGAACACGTCGTTGCTCGACTGGGAGGCGTTCACATGGTCGTTCGGGTGCACGTCCCGGCCCAGCCGCTCGGTCGCGAGCGTGGCGATGACCTCGTTGGTGTTCATGTTGGAGGACGTCCCGGACCCCGTCTGGAACACGTCCACCGGGAACTGTGTGTCCCAGCGCCCCTCGACGACCTCCGCCGCAGCCTCCTGGATCGCCTCGGCGACGTCCTTGTCGATCACGCCCAGCTCGCCGTTCACCTTCGCGGCGGCCGCCTTGATCCGTGCGAGGGCCTCGATGTGCGCGCGTTCGAGGTGCTGCCCCGAGATCGGGAAGTTCTCCACCGCGCGCTGGGTCTGCGCCCGCCATTTCGCGTCCACGGGCACCCGCACCTCACCCATGGAGTCGTGCTCGATCCGGTACGCGCCTTCGCCCTGGCCATCTGCCATTGGTGACACCTCCATGAGGGACAGCATCCAGGAGGCGACGGGTGTTCCCGCCCGGGCACGCGCGGTCACCCGGAACCCCGGTCCCCGCGCCTGCCTCGGACACGACGAACGGCCGCCTGCTCGGCGGCCGTTCGTACGGCTCCCGGGAAGTCCCGGGGCGGGGTCGTGCGGGGCGTCCTCCGTGACGCCGGGCGCGTCGCCCTACGCGAGGCCGGGGCCCCGCACCGGGATGGACGTGAACGTGGGCGCGGGCGCGGGGTCCTGGAAGAAGTCGTTGCCCTTGTCGTCGACGACGACGAACGCCGGGAAGTCCTCGACCTCGATGCGCCAGACCGCCTCCATGCCGAGTTCCTCGTACTCGACGACCTCGACCTTCTTGATGCAGTCCTGGGCGAGACGGGCGGCCGGGCCGCCGATCGAGCCGAGGTAGAAGCCGCCGTGCGTGTCGCAGGCGTCGGTGACCTGCTTGCTGCGGTTGCCCTTGGCCAGCATCACCTTGGAGCCGCCCGCCGCCTGGAACTGCTCGACGTAGGAGTCCATGCGGCCGGCCGTCGTCGGGCCGAACGAGCCGGACGCGTATCCCTCGGGCGTCTTGGCCGGGCCCGCGTAGTACACCGGGTGGTCCTTCAGGTACTGCGGCATCTCCTCGCCCGCGTCCAGCCGCTCCTTGATCTTGGCGTGCGCGATGTCGCGCGCCACGACGAGCGGGCCGGTGAGCGAGAGCCGGGTCTTGACGGGGTGCTGCGTCAGCGCGGCGAGGATGTCGTCCATCGGCTGGTTCAGGTCGATCTTCACGACGTCGCCGGCCTCGTCGAGGTGCTCGTCGGTCGTGTCCGGCAGGAAGCGCGCGGGGTCGGTCTCCAGCTGCTCCAGGAAGACGCCCTCGGCGGTGATCTTCGCGACGGCCTGGCGGTCGGCCGAGCAGGAGACGGCGATCGCGACCGGGCAGGACGCGCCGTGCCGGGGCAGCCGCACCACGCGCACGTCGTGGCAGAAGTACTTGCCGCCGAACTGCGCGCCGATGCCGATCCGCTGCGTCAGCTCGAAGACCTTCTGCTCCAGGTCCTTGTCCCGGAAGCCGTGGCCCAGCTCGGAGCCCTCGGCGGGGATCTCGTCCAGGTAGTGCGCGGAGGCGTACTTGGCGGTCTTCAGGGCGTACTCGGCGCTGGTGCCGCCGACGACGATCGCCAGGTGGTACGGCGGGCAGGCGGCCGTCCCGAGGGAGCGGATCTTCTCCTCCAGGAACTTCATCATGGAGCCCTCGTTGAGGACCGCCTTCGTCTCCTGGTAGAGGAACGACTTGTTGGCGGAGCCGCCGCCCTTGGCCATGAACAGGAACTTGTAGGCGCCGCCGTCGGTCGCGTACAGCTCGATCTGCGCCGGCAGGTTCGAGCCGGTGTTCTTCTCGTCCCACATGGTCAGCGGGGCCATCTGCGAGTAGCGCAGGTTCAGGTTCTTGTACGCCTCGTAGATGCCGCGCGAGAGCGCCGCCTCGTCGCCGCCCTCGGTGAGCACGTTCTGCCCGCGCTTGCCCATGACGATCGCGGTGCCCGTGTCCTGGCACATCGGCAGGACGCCCGCGGCCGCGATGTTCGCGTTCTTCAGCAGGTCGAGTGCGACGAACTTGTCGTTGCCCGACGCCTCGGGGTCGTCGATGATGCGGCGCAGCTGGGCGAGGTGCGCGGGCCGCAGGTAGTGCTGGATGTCGTGGATGGCCTCCTCGGCGAGCTTGCGCAGCGCCTCCGGCTCCACCTTGAGGAACGTCCGCCCGTCGGCCTCGAAGGTGGAGACACCCTCGGAGGTCACCAGCCGGTAGGGGGTGGTGTCCTCTCCCTGGGGGAGCAGATCGGTGTACGCGAACTCAGGCATCTCGCCCATTCCTCACTCGACAGACAGCGGCGTGCCTCCATTGGCAGCGTCCACCAGCGTAGGACCTGGCGCGGGTACCGAGCCTGTGAGGTAAGGCTCAGTTCGGACACCGGACGGACATCCGGTTCTCCACAGGGGGCGCGGAAGGGGTATTCGCGATCTATCGCGTTTGGGTACGCTGCTGTCGTGGACCTTCAGAAGAGCTCCGACGCGACCCCGGCCCCGCCTGCGACCCCGGTCGAGCTGCGCGCCTCCGACGCCGACCGCGACCGGATCACCGACATCCTGCGCGACGCCCTCGCGGAGGGCCGCCTCACGCCGGAGGAGCACTCCGAGCGCGTGGAGGGGGTGCTGGCCACCAAGACGGTGGGTGAGCTCGACCGCTTCGTCCGGGACCTGCCCGCCGCGCACACCGGCCGCGCGACCGCCGCGTACGCCTCGGCGCCCAACCGCCCGACGGCGGGCGCGATCCCGGCCGAGGCCGACGAGAGCGTGGTGGCGGTGTTCAGCGCGGCCGTCCGCAAGGGCCGCTGGCGCGCGGGCCGCCGCATCCACGCGTACGCGGTGTTCGGCAGCGTCGACATCGACCTGAGCGAGGCGATCTTCGAGTACCAGCAGGTCGTGATCAAGACGGTCTCCGTGTTCGGCAACATCGACATCCGCGTCCCGGAGAACGTGTCGCTGCGCGGCAACGGCGGTGGCGTGCTGGGCAACTTCGAGGTGCACACGATGGATTCGGGCGACCCGGACGCCCCCGTGGTGTACGTCGACGGCCTCGCCGTCCTCGGCAACGTGGAGGCGCGGCCCAAGCGCGGCAAGCTCGTCGCGGACATCCTCGACCGGGTCACGAGCCGGCTGAACGACCGGGTCGCCGACCGTGTGGACCGGGGTTTGCGCAAGCACCTGGACCGTTGACGCTCGTGAACGCGCGGACGGCGCGCGGGAATTGGTCCAGTGATGGACGATCGATCACGCGGGAGAACGCCCGGGCTTGGGAACGCAGTGCATAGGCGCGCGCACAGCGGGTAGGCCTTGCTGCATCGTCTCTTGGAGGGCGCTGTGGAACTTCCCGCGGTGCCCGGCACGCTCGCGAAGCCGTCGTCAGGAGTAGACCGTGCTGCAACCGCCGCATCAGTCCCTGCAGGTAGCTGCCGTTCCGGCCCAGCGGGCGCCAGTGCGGGACAGGGATCAGGAAGCGCCATGGCACACGGAGGCGGTGTGCCGCCGCGACGAGGCCGGCCTGTTCTTCGCCCCTTCCAAGGAGCCCACCGCGGCCCGCCTCTCCCGTGAGGAGGCCGCCAAGCGTGTCTGCGCCCGCTGTCCGGTGATGGTCGAGTGCCGCGAACACGCGCTCCTGCAACCCGAGCCGTACGGCGTCTGGGGCGGCCTGACGGCCGCCGAGCGCCGGGTCGTGCTCGCCCGGCGCCGGCGTCGCGACGTGGAGCTCCAGAAGACGGCGCGCGGGCCGATAGCGGCGGCCGGCTGACCGTTCGGCGCGGGACGGCCCGGGACGGCCGCGTACGGGAATCCCGCACGGCCCTCCCACCGGGACCACGCACGGAAAAGGGGCGCCCCTCCGCACAAGGGGCGCCCCTTCCGCGCCTTCTGGCGCCCGGCCGGTGCCGCCGGCCGGTGGTCCTACTTGGCGCGGTCGAAGTCGATCGCGCTGTACGCACGCAGCTTGCTCAGCCGGTGCTCCGAGGTGATCTGGCGGACCGTCCCGGACTTGGACCGCATCACGATCGACTCGGTCGTCGCGGTCTCGGGGCGGTAGCGCACCCCGCGCAGCAGCTCGCCGTCGGTGATGCCGGTGGCGACGAAGAAGACGTTCTCGCCGGAGACCAGGTCGCTCGTGCCGAGGACGCGGTCGAGGTCGTGCCCGGCGTCGACCGCCCGCTGCCGCTCCTCGTCGTCCTTGGGCCACAGCTTGCCCTGGATGGTGCCGCCGAGGCACTTGACCGCACAGGCCGAGATGATGCCCTCGGGGGTGCCGCCGATGCCGAGCAGCAGGTCGATGCCGGTGCCCTCGCGCAGCGCCAGGATCGAGCCCGCGACGTCGCCGTCGGAGATCAACTTGATGCGCGCGCCGGTCTCCCGGATCTCCTTGATGATCCCGTCGTGGCGGGGCCGGTCGAGGATGACGACGGTGACGTCCTCGGGGGTGACGCGCTTGGCCTTCGCGACGCGGCGGATGTTGACCGACACGGGGGCGTTGATGTCGACGAAGTCGGCGGCCTCCGGGCCGGTGACGAGCTTGTCCATGTAGAAGACCGCGGACGGGTCGAACATGGTGCCGCGGTCGGCGGCGGCCAGGACGGCGATCGCGTTGGTCATGCCCTTGGCGGTGAGCGTCGTCCCGTCGATCGGGTCGACGGCGATGTCGCACTCGGGGCCGGACCCGTCGCCCACGCGCTCTCCGTTGAAGAGCATCGGGGCCTCGTCCTTCTCCCCTTCACCGATGACGACGACGCCGTTCATCGAGACGGTGGAGACGAGGGTCCGCATGGCGCGGACGGCGGCGCCGTCGGCGCCGTTCTTGTCGCCCCGGCCGACCCAGCGGCCCGCGGCCATCGCGGCGGCCTCGGTGACGCGGACGAGTTCGAGGGCGAGGTTGCGGTCGGGGGCTTCCGACGGTACTTCGAGTTCGGACGGCAGATGATGCTCGGTCATCGAGACGCACCTTTCTGATACGACGACGGCCGGATGAGGGTGTGCCCCCGACTCTATCGCCAGGCTGACAAAATGAGCAGGGGGGCCCACGGATGAGCAGGCCAGGGCACCTGCGACGATAGGGGCGTGGCAGGTACGAAAGGCAAGCAGTCGGTCCGGGGCATGATTCTCTCCCTGGGCCTCATCGGGCTCATGGCAGGCGTCATCTACATCTTCATCCCGCACGACGACTCCGCGCCCGATCTCAAGCGGGTCGACTACCGGGTCGAGCTGCTGACCGCGCGCCGTGCGGCGAGCTATCCCGTCGCGGCCCCCGACGGGCTGCCGACGGCGTGGAAGCCGACCTCGGTGCGGTACGACGGCAGCGAGTTCGATGTCTGGCACCTCGGCTTCCAGGACCCCGACGGTCAGTACGTGGCGGTCGAGCAGTCCACTCAGCGTGCGCCCGTGTTCATCGACTCGGCCAGTCAGGGCGCGCGGGCGACCAAGGTGACCCAGCGCATCGGCGACCGGACGTGGCAGCGCTACGAGGGCGACCACTACGACGCCCTCGTCCTCAAGGGCGACGGCTCCACGACCGTGGTGACCGGCACCGCGTCCTTCGGCGCGCTGACGAAGATGGCCCAGTCGCTCAAGACGTCCTAGCCCTCACGGGGGCCGCACGGCCTCCCGTCCCGGCCACGCGCGCGTACGTACGAGAAGGGCCCCCGGCGGTGTGCCGGGGGCCTTTCTCGTACGGGTGCTGCCGGGTTCGGCCGGCGGCGTGGTCCGTCAGACGGTCGTGATGACCTCGTCGAGGCTCAGACGCGGGGAGCGCGGGAACCAGGCGTCCTCGCCCGGCTTGCCGATGTTGACGACCATCAGCGGGGTGTGGTCGTCGTCCAGGAACTCCTTCTGGATACCGGCGAAGTCGGCACCGGTCATCGGGCCGGCGGCGAGGCCCGCGGCACGGACGCCGATGATGAAGTACGCGGCCTGGAGGGCGGCGTTCAGCAGGGCGGCGCTCTCTCGGGCCGGGCGCTCGGAGAAGAACATGTCCTTGGCGGCGGGGAAGTGCGGCAGCAGGGCCGGCAGCTCCTCGTGGAACTCGTTGTCCGCGGAGAGGATCGCGACCAGCGGGGCGGCGGCGGTCTTCGCCCGGTTGCCCTCGGCGAGGTGCTGCACGAGGCGCTCGCGGGCCTCGGGGGAGCGGACCAGCGTGATCCGCAGCGGCGACTGGTTGAAGGCGGTGGGGCCGAACTTGACCAGGTCGTAGATCGCCTGGACCTGCGCGTCGGTCACCGGCTCGTCGGTGAAGGTGTTCGCGGTGCGGGCCTCGCGGAACAGCAGGTCCTGGGCGGTGGGGTCAAGGACGAGAGACATGAAAGAAACCTTCTCGGTGCGTGCGGTGGATCCGTGGGGGATCTGTTGGCAGAACCGACAGTACGGCGAGTAGGTTGAAACTTCAACCAAAGGCATGGCGGGGTGATCCGCTTCACAGGAGCACGACGGCGGGGCGGCACCCGCCGGGAGCCGCCCCGCCGTCGACGATCACGTGCCTACCGGGAGCCCGCGCCCCCGGACTCGCTCCCCGCGTCCTCGCCCTCCGGGGACTCCTCCTCGGCCAGGGCCGCGTCCAGCCGGGCCCGCGCGCCCTCCAGCCAGCGCCGGCAGACCTTGGCCAGCTCCTCGCCGCGCTCCCAGAGCGCCAGGGACTCCTCCAGGGTCGTGCCGCCCGCCTCCAGGCGGCGTACGACCTCGATCAGCTCGTCCCGTGCCTGCTCGTACCCGAGCGCCTCGTCCACCTTGCTGGTCATGCGCCCACCCTATGCATCGACTCGAACCGTGAATTCACCCTCGGCGACCCGCGCCCGCAGGGTCTCCTCCGCCGTGACCTCCGCCGGGTCGCGGACCACGTGCCCGTCGGCCTTCTGCAGCACCGCGTACCCGCGCCGGAGGGTCGCCGCGGGGGAGAGGGCCACCACGCGCGCGTGCGTGTGCGTCAGCTCCGAGTCCGCGCGGTCCAGGAGATGCCCCAGCGTGCGCCGGCCGCGGTCGAGCAGCGCCGCCACCTGGTCCGCACGCTCGTCGATCATCCGGTGCGGATCCTCTATCGACGGCCTGGCCAGCGCGTTCGCGAGGCCGCGCTCCTCGCGGTCGATGAACGACCGCACGCTGCGGCGGGCCCGGTCCCGCAGGAACCGCACCCGCTCGTACTCCTCGCCCACGTCCGGCACGACCTTCTTGGCGGCGTCGGTCGGGGTGGACGCCCGCACGTCGGCCACGTGGTCCAGCAACGGGTTGTCCGGCTCGTGCCCGATGGCCGACACCACCGGCGTACGGCAGGCCGCCACGGCACGGACGAGCTGCTCGTCGGAGAACGGCAGCAGGTCCTCCACACTGCCGCCGCCGCGCGCCACGACGATCACGTCGACGTCGTCGCGCGCGTCCAGGTCCTTCACGGCCTGCACGACCTGCGGCACGGCGTGGACGCCCTGCACGGCGACGTTGCGCACCTCGAAGCGGACGGCGGGCCAGCGGTGCCGGGCGTTCTCCAGCACGTCCCGCTCGGCCGCCGACGCGCGCCCGCAGACCAGCCCGATGAGCTGCGGCAGGAACGGCAGCGGCTTCTTGCGGTCGGCCGCGAACAGCCCCTCGGCCGCCAGCGACTTCTTCAACTGCTCCAAGCGGGCGAGCAACTCGCCCACGCCGACCGGCTTGATCTCGGTCGCCCGCAGGGACAACTGCCCCCGCGGCGCGTACCACTCGGGCTTCGCCTGGACCACCACGCGGGCGCCCTCGCTCACCACGTCGGCGACCGCGTCGAACACCTGGCGGTAGCAGGTCACGCTCACCGAGATGTCGAACGACGGGTCGCGCAGCGTCAGGAAGACGACACCCGCGCCGGGGCGCCGCGACAGCTGGGTGATCTGCCCCTCGACCCAGACCGCGCCGAGCCGGTCGATCCATCCCCCGATGAGCCGTGACACCTCGCCGACGGGCAGCGGAGCGTCCGCGGACGTGTTGAGAGCCATGCGCCCGAGCGTAGTGGCCACCACCGACATCCCCGCACCTCCGGCGCCCGCCCGGTTCCGCACCTCACGGGCGACGGGGGCCGGGCGTGTCGGTGCCCCTCAGGTGGCCGCCCGGACCGGGTCGACGGCCCGCGAGTCCCGCCCTCAGCCCGCTCCGTTCCCCGCGTCGACGTCCGCGTCCCGGCCCGCCCGGCCGTGCTGGGCGAACAGGACCGTCAGGCCGACCGCCAGCCAGATCGCGCCCACCACCTGGGCCGTTCCCGAGGCCTCCACGATCACGGCGACGGTGATCGCCGCGCCGAGGACGGGGAGGACGACGTGCCGCCACCAGACGGGGGGCCCGCTCCTGCGGCGTACCGCGAACCAGCCCACCACCGACGCGTGCAGCAGCGTGAACGCGGTCAGCGCGCCGATGTCGACCACCGAGACCAGCTTGTCGAGGCCGTCGTCGCGCCGCGCCGCCCACACCGCCGCGACCAGCGTGATCACCGCCGCGCACAGCAGGGCCGTCCGAGGCACCCCGGAATCCGTCCGGGCCAGCGCGCGCGGCAGCCGCCGGTCACGGGCCATGGCGTAGAGCAGCCGCCCGGCCGCCGCCTGCCCCGCGAGCGCCGCGAAGGCCGCTCCGATCGCCTTGCTGACCGCCACCAGGTTGTGCAGCCACGAGCCGACGGAGGCGTCCACGGCGTCGTAGAAGGCCGAACCCTGCTTGCCGGGGTCCGCGGCGAGCTGAGCGGACGACAGCGGCTCCAGCAGCGCCACCAGATACGTCTGCGCCACGAACAGCACGCCCGCCAGCGCCAGGCAGAACAGGACCGCCCGGGCCACCTTCTCCGACCCGCCCGTCACCTCCTCCGCGAAACTGGCGATCGCGTCGAAGCCGAGGAACGACAGGACGGCCACCGACACGCCCCCGATGACCGCCGACAGGGCGAACGCGCCCTGCGTGCCGTCACCCGCCAGCGGGGACAGCCAGTCGCGGTGGGCGCCGTCGCGCCCGAGCATCACGACGGCCGACACGACGAAGACGAGAAGCACCACGATCTCCAGCGCGAGCACCAGGAAGCCGACCCGGGCCGCCGTGCGCACCCCCCACAGGTTCAGGAACGTCGTGATCACGACGGCGAGGGCCGTCCACACCCATCGCGAGACGTCCGGCACCAGGGAGTTCATCGCGATGCCGGAGAACAGGTAGGCCACCGCCGGGATCAGCAGATAGTCCAGCATCACCATCCACCCGGCGATGAACCCCGCCTCCCTTCCCAGGCCCGCGCGCGCGTAGGCGAACACCGAGCCCGCCTGGGGGACCACACGCACCATCTGGGCGTAGCTGAAAGCGGTGAACGCCATCGCGACCGTCGCGACGACGTAGACCAGCGCGACCGCCCCGTGCGACTTCGCGTCCAGCGTCCCGAAGACCCCGACCGGAGCCATCGGGGCGATGAACAGCAGTCCGTAGACGACCAGGTCGCGGAAGCCGAGGCTGCGCCGCAGTTCGTGCTCCGCGGCTCCGGCGCCGTCGGTGGTCCGCGTGTCGGACATCGTGCCTCCCGAGGGTCGTGCAGGGCCCCACCCCTCCCGGCTTCCCCAGTCTCTCCAAGGAGGCGATCTTTGACCCGCCGGGTGCGGCCTTACGATGGGTCCCATGACTGCTTCGACTGGCCGCCGTGTCCTGCTCGCCGCCCCCCGGGGCTACTGCGCGGGCGTGGACCGTGCCGTGATCGCCGTCGAGAAGGCCCTGGAGCAGTACGGGGCCCCGATCTATGTCCGCCACGAGATCGTCCACAACAAGTACGTCGTGCAGACGCTGGAGAAGAAGGGCGCGATCTTCGTCGAGCAGACGGCGGAGGTCCCCGAGGGCTCCATCGTCATGTTCTCGGCGCACGGCGTCGCCCCCGCCGTGCACGACGAGGCCGCCGCCGGCAAGCTCGCCACCATCGACGCGACCTGCCCCCTGGTCACCAAGGTCCACAAGGAAGCCGTCCGCTTCGCCGACGACGACTTCGACATCCTCCTCATCGGCCACGAGGGCCACGAGGAGGTCATCGGCACCTCCGGCGAGGCCCCCGACCACATCACCCTCGTCGACGGCCCCGAGGACGTCGCCAAGGTCGAGGTCCGCGACCCCTCCAAGGTCGTCTGGCTCTCCCAGACCACCCTGTCGGTCGACGAGACCATGGAGACGGTCGACGCCCTCAAGGAGAAGTTCCCGCTGCTCATCTCCCCGCCGAGCGACGACATCTGCTACGCCACGCAGAACCGTCAGCTCGCCGTGAAGCAGATGGGCGCCGAGGCCGACCTGGTGATCGTGGTCGGCTCGCGCAACTCCTCCAACTCGGTGCGGCTCGTCGAGGTCGCCAAGCTCGCCGGTGCCCGCGAGGCCTACCTGGTGGACTTCGCCGACGAGATCGACGACGCCTGGCTGGAGGGCGTGACCACGGTCGGCGTCACCTCGGGCGCCTCCGTCCCCGACGTCCTCGTCGAGCAGGTCCTCGAGCGGCTCACCGGGCTCGGCTTCGAGGACGTGGAGATCGTCAAGGCCGCCGAGGAGTCCATCACCTTCTCGCTGCCCAAGGAACTGCGCCGCGACCTGCGCGCCGAGGCGGCCGCCCTGGTGGCCGAGCGCACCGGTGGTACGCCCGGGAAGTGACCGTCAGTCCTACGACGTAACGTAGGGCCATGCAGATCTTCGGTGTGGACATTGGCGGATCCGGGATCAAGGGTGCCCCCGTGGACCTTGACCGCGGAGACCTCGCGGAGGAGCGCTTCAAGGTGCTCACCCCGCATCCGGCGACGCCCGACGCGGTGGCCGACGGCGTCAAGGACGTCATCGACCACTTCGGCTGGTCGGGCCCGGTGGGCATCACGTTCCCCGGGGTGGTCACCGGCGGCTCCACGATCCGTACGGCCGCCAATGTCGACAAGTCCTGGATCGACACCGACGCGGGCGCCCTGCTCGGCGAGCGGATCGGCGGCCTGCCGGTGACCGTGCTGAACGACGCGGATGCGGCGGGCGTCGCGGAGATGCAGTTCGGCGCCGGCAAGGGCCGTGGCGGCACGGTCCTCCTGCTCACCTTCGGCACCGGCATCGGCAGCGCCCTGTTCATCGACGGCGAGCTGATCCCGAACACCGAGCTGGGTCACCTGGAGCTGAACGGCCACGACGCCGAGAAGAAGGCCTCCACCAAGGCCAAGGACGACCACGAACTGACCTGGGAGCACTGGGCGCGCCGCGTCACCAAGTACCTGGCGCACGTCGAGATGCTGTTCTCCCCGGAGCTGTTCATCATCGGCGGCGGCGTCAGCCGCAAGGCCGACAAGTTCCTGCCGCTGATCGAGGGCATCACCGCGGAGATCGTCCCGGCCCAGCTCCAGAACAACGCGGGGATCGTGGGCGCCGCCATGCGGGCGGCGAAGCTCACGCGGTAGCTCAGCGGGCCTGCCGGCCGACCTGCGGTCCGCGTGGCGGAGCCGGCTGCCCCGCCGGTCCCGTCTGCGCCGCCTGTGCCCTGCGTCGGGCGGCGCGGCGGGCCATGAGCCGGATCCGGCGGACGATCACGACGACGCCGGCGATCAGCGTGCCGCCGTAGAGCCAGCCGGCCTGGAGGGCGAGCGCGGTGACCAGGCTCATGAAGCGGTCGCTGATCCCGCCGTCGCTGTCCCCGGCCACCGGCAGCAGTCCGAACGTGAAGGCGATCGGTACGACCACGGGGGCGGTCACCAGGTCGCCGGGCCGTACCCACAGCGCGGTCAGCACGCACACGGGCAGGAACAGCACCCCGTAGACCGTCTGGGACCCGCCGAAGAGGAGCTGGTCCAGGCAGGCCAGGGCGAACATCGCGGCACCGCAGAACAGTCCGCTGCCGAGCCCGGTGAGCCGGGGGTTGGGCAGCCGCCCTGCCGTCCGCGCACCCGCCGCGGCGGGCCTCCGCGCCGCCGGTGCGTTCCGCCGGACACCGTCGGCCGTGGCCCTCCCGGCCTGTGCCGGAACGGGCGTGCCGCGTCGCGGCCTGTACTGAGGGGGACGCGTCCTGTGTTGCTCCACCGGACCAACTTAGGTCGTTTTATGTGTGGAACCGCTCTTCGGACACGCCGGAGTACGGCCGAAGGCGAGGCGATGGAAAGACCTTGGCCATGCGTTCGATACCTCGCCGGGAGGCCCCGGGGCACGCCGTAGACTGGTGGATCGGCCCGCGCTCTCCGAGGGCCCTTCGCCCATCCTCTCGTACGGGAAGTCGCAACGTGTCGCTCACGATCGGAATCGTCGGTCTGCCCAATGTCGGCAAGTCGACCCTGTTCAACGCCCTGACCAAGAACGACGTGCTCGCGGCCAACTACCCGTTCGCCACGATCGAGCCGAACGTCGGCGTGGTCGGCGTCCCCGACCCCCGGTTGACCAAGTTGGCCGAGATCTTCTCCTCGCAGCGGATCCTTCCGGCGACCGTCGACTTCGTCGACATCGCCGGCATCGTGCGCGGTGCCAGCGAGGGCGAGGGCCTGGGCAACAAGTTCCTCGCGAACATCCGCGAGTCGGACGCGATCTGCCAGGTCATCCGCGCCTTCAAGGACGAGAACGTCGTGCACGTCGACGGCAAGGTCTCGCCCAAGGACGACATCGAGACGATCAACACCGAGCTGATCCTCGCCGACCTCCAGACGATCGAGAAGGTCCTGCCGCGCCTCCAGAAGGAGTCGCGCATCAAGAAGGACGTCCTGCCCAAGGTCGCGGCGATCGAGGCGGCGCAGGAGATCCTGGAGAAGGGCGACACCCTCTTCTCCGCGGGCATCGTCCAGGGTTCCGGCAAGGAGGAGCTGCTGCACGACCTGCACCTGCTCACCACCAAGCCGTTCCTGTACGTCTTCAACGTGGACGAGGACGAGCTGGTCGACGAGGACTTCAAGGCCGCGCAGCGCGCCCTGGTCGCCCCGGGCGAGGCGATCTTCCTCAACGCCAAGCTGGAGCAGGACCTCGCCGAGCTCGACGAGGAGGACGCCATGGAGCTCCTGGAGTCGGTGGGCGCCGAGGAGCCCGGCCTCGCCACGCTGGCCCGCGTCGGCTTCAACACCCTCGGCCTGCAGACCTACCTGACGGCCGGCCCCAAGGAATCCCGCGCCTGGACCATCAAGAAGGGCGCCACCGCCCCCGAGGCCGCCGGAGTCATCCACACCGACTTCCAGAAGGGCTTCATCAAGGCCGAGGTCATCTCCTTCTCGGACCTGGTCGAGACGGGCTCGGTCGCCGAGGCCCGCTCCAAGGGCAAGGCCCGCATGGAGGGCAAGGAGTATGTGATGCAGGACGGCGACGTGGTGGAGTTCCGGTTCAACGTGTAGTCGTTTCGTTACTGCATGTGAGATGGTTTGGTCAAACGTGCAGGTCAGAAGGGGTCGGACTCCGGCGAGTCCGACCCCTTCCGCATGTCCGTACTGACTCAGCCGCGGCGGGGTGGAGCGAGCTTCTCCAGGTCGAGGTCGATCTGGAAGGGCACCGGACGGTCGAGCGAGCCTCTGAAGATGCCGACGGGTACATAGGTAGCGGTTGGCTCGTCGAGTTCGTAGACGTGGACGACGGGTGCTCCGTCCTCGTCCTCGATGCGCCAGTAGTGCGGGATGCCGGCCTCTGCGTATTTGTGAAGCTTTACTGTGCGGTCCCGGTGTGCGGACTCGGGGGAGACCACCTCGACAGCGAGTCGTACTTCATCCGGTGCGAACCAGGTGCGGTCACCGTCGAAGTCGGCCGTCGTCACCAGCAGATCCGGCTCGGGCCGATTGCGTTGATCGAGTTTGATGGTCATCTCCCGTCCGACCCTTACGTCGGTCGGCGCCTGCTCCATGAGAGCCACGGTGAGCATCGTGACGAGATGACCGTGCCACCACCGCTGCGGGGACATCATGAATACGAGGGCTCCGTCGATCAGCTCGGTGTGGCGTGGCGCTTCAGGGAGGCGGTCCAGGTCCTCCGCGAACCAGCCTTCCGCGCGGGGCGGGCGCATCCAGTCGGGCAGTGCGGTCATGGCTCAACCGTAGCGACTCTGCGAGGTCCGGGCCACGAGGTCCACGACGGCCGGGACGAGAGCCGCCCTCGTCACCCACCCGCGGGCCGTCCGCCCGCGCCTGCGCCACGCTCATCAACATCGGGAGCGGTGAGTCGGGCGAGTGGTCGACCGGCACGTGGGCGGGCTGGTGGGGGTTTCGCTTCGTGCCCCCGCGGAAACCCCCACCGAGGTGATGCCGCGCTTCCGGCCGACGAACTCCTCCGAGAGCCCGGTCTCCTGGCACGTGAAGGACACACGCTTCGTTTCCCGGCCGTGCGCATCCGACCAGGCGAGCGTTTCTTCACCGGCCGCCAGCGCCCCTGCTGCGATGCCCAGTTCGTCCTCGTCCGGCTCCCGGTCAGACGGCCCGTCAGCTCGTCGAGGGATGCATAGCAGAATCCTTGAGCTGCGATCGGAGAAGCCCCCAGCTCGCCACAGGACGCCGATCTCCGTACACGATGACGGTCATGACCGAAAGCGTGTTCAGCAGGGAAGTACTCCGGCGTATCGGTGAAGGAATGACCTACGGCCGGATGGAGGCGAAGACTCGGGAGCTGGGGGGCAAGGAGGGAACCTTGGCCTCGGCATGGTGGAACGAGGTGGCCATCGGCGAGATGCCCCCTCCGCCCGAGCCGAAGTACATCGCCGGCATCGCCGCAGTGCTGGAGCTCCCCGAGCGACACGTGAGGCAGCTCATCTGCGACCAGTGGTACGGGGTCGGTCTCGTCGGGGAGCGAAACGAGTACGTGCGAGCCGTGGTGGATCAGGGCGTGGAGAACCTGGTGTCATGGCTGAGGGGCCGCGTCGCCTCCCTGCGCGAGAATCGTGGGCAGGCGGCGACAGGGGCGGGGCACCCGTGAACGGCCGTCGGGTCCAACCTGTGCCGCGTCACCGGGCGGTGCGGGCTCCCGGCTGCGTGGCCATGGGGCCGGCGAGGCCGGCGTCCGGGGTCGCGGGCGCCTCGACGTCCGTGGGGGCGTCCGTCGCGTTCGGCCGCGTAGGAGACTGCTCCTTCTTCGGGCCCCGCGTCACCACGTAGAGGAACAGGGCCGCCATGACCGCGACGCCCGCCCACATGGCCTGTTGCCAGCCGTCGACGAAGGACTGCTGTGCGGCGTGCGCGAGGGCCGGGCCGTCGGGGCTGGCGCCGTCGGCGGCACGGACGGCGGTGGCGACGCCCTCGCGGGCCGCGTCGGCCGCGTCGTCGGAGAAGCCGCCGAGCCGGTCCTGGACGGCGTCGCGGTAGCCGGCCGACAGCAGCGCTCCGAGCAGGGCGACACCGAGCGCGGTGCCGAACTCGCGGGTGACGTCGTTGAGCGCCGAGGCCACGCCCTGCCGGCCGCTGGGAAGCGCGCCCGTGATCACCTCGGTGGACGGCGTCATCGACAGGCCCATGCCGGTGCCCATGGCGAGCATGCCGGGCAGGACGGAGAGGTAGCCGCCGTCGACGGAGACCATGACCGCCATGAGGGCGAGGCCGCCGCCCGCCAGGGCGACACCCGTGGCCATGGTCGAGCGGGCCCCGACCCGCGTGGCCAGCCGGGGCGCGAGACCCGAGGCCGCCATCATCAGGACCGCCATCGGCATCAGCGCGAGCGTCGACAACAGGCCCGACCAGCCCAACACGCTCTGCAGGAACGGGAAGAGGACCACGAAGATCCCCGCCTGCACGCCGAACACCACCAGCAGGGTGATCGAGCCGCCGGCCAGGCCGCGCTCGCGGAAGAGGCGCACGTCCAGCAGCGCGGCGTCCCGGCGGCGCAGTTCCCACGTCACGAACGCGGCGGCGGAGACGAGGCCCACGACCAGGCCGGTCAGCGTGGCGGGGGTGGTCCAGCCCCGCTGCGGACCCTCCTGAAGCGTGAAGATGAGCCCCACCACGGCCACGACCGAGGTGAGCGCGCCGACCGTGTCGAAGGAACGCGCGGCGCCTTCACGGGAGTTGGGGACCGACCGTACGGCCATGACGAGCGCCACGACGACGAGTGCGACCGGCAGGACGAACAGCCACCGCCAGCTCGCCACGTCCACGAGCGCCGCGGAGAGGAACATGCCGAGGATGCCGCCGCCCCCGGCGACACCCGTCCACACGCCGATCGCCCTGCCGCGCTCCTCCTCCGGGAACGTGGAGGTGATCACGGCGAGGGTGACAGGCATGATCATCGCCGCGCCCACGCCGCTGAGCAGGCGTGCGGCGAGCATGACCCCCGCCGACGGGGCCAGGCCCGCTGTCGCGCTCGCGATGCCGAAGACCGCCAGACCGGTGATCAGCACGGGCTTGCGGCCCAGCCGGTCGCCGATCGCGCCGAGCGGCAGCAGCAGCGCGGCCAGGGCCAGCGTGTAGATGTTGATGATCCACAGGATCGTCGTCTGCGAGGCGCCGAACGCGACGGCCAGGTCGGACTGGGCGACGTTCAGCCCGGACACGGAGGCGATGACGGCCATCAGGGCCACGCAGACGGCGACCAGGACCGTACGGAGCCGGCGGGCGTCCGGGGGGTGCGGGGTGCCGTTTTCTCCGGCGGCTGCCGTGCCCGGCCGAGCGGGCCGATTCGGCCTCAGGCCCTTCTCGTTCTGCATAGGTGCCTCGGGTTCCTCTTGAGACGTGGAATGGGGGGAGTGCGGGCTCGGGGGCCGACGTGGGCGTGCGGGCCCCGGGCCGGCGGCCGTTCAGGGGATTCGTCGGCGACGCTAACCGGGGTTTGCATCAGAGGCATACGATGTTGCGTATGACGCAAAATGATGGCGAGCTGGACAGCCTCGTGCGCAAGCGGATCCGGGCTCTGCGGGTGGCGCAGGGCTGGTCGCTGGAGGAGTTGGCCTCACGTGCCCGGCTCAGTCAGTCCACGCTCAGCCGCATCGAGAACGGTCAGCGGCGCCTGGCGCTGGACAGCCTCGTCACGCTCGCCCGCGCGCTCGACACCACCCTGGACCAGCTGGTCGAGACGGCCTCCGACGACGTGGTCGTCAGCCCGATGATCGACGCCGCCCACGGCCTGATGCGCTGGCCCGTCAAAGGTGACCCGGGCATGAGCGTCGTCCGGCAGCGCATGACCGAGCCGCCGCCGGACAACCCCGCCCGCATGCGTGCGCATCCCGGCCGGGAATGGCTCGTCGTCCTGTCCGGCACGGCCATCCTGATGCTGGGTCACCGGCGCTTGCGCGTGGAGACCAACCAGGCCGCGGAGTTCCCCACGATGCTGCCGCACGCCATCGGGGCCGAGGGAGGCCCCTGCGAGATCCTCGGGATCTTCGACCGTGACGCCCGTCGCGGCCACCAGCGTCCCGACGCCGACGACAGCTCCGGGGGCAGCCCCCGCGCCTGAGGGACGGCACTTCGGGTCGCCTTGCGTGTGCGGCCTCCGGATCGGTCATCTTGTTGCGGAAACGGCAAGGATTCGTGCCATGTGCGCATGGCCCCTCTAGCGTGAGGGCATGGCTCACGCGCACCCGCACCCCCACTCGTCCGGACGACAAGACGGCCTTGGTGGCCCCGGCAGCCACGCCGGCCATCGCCCCCACGGCGGTCACACGCACTCCCACGCTCACGCCCACTCGGGCTCCGGCGACTCCGTCGAGGGGCAGGCGGAGATCCTCGACCTCGACGCGGAAGTCCTCGCCGAGCACCTCGCCGACGTCACGCGGTGGCTGCCGACCGGAACACCCCCGCGCCGGATCGTGGATCTGGGCTGCGGGACGGGGGCGGGCACCTTCGCCCTTCTCGACCGGTTCCCCGAGGCGTACGTGACCGCCGTCGACTCCTCTGCCGCCCACCTCCAGCGGCTGCGCGAGAAGGCGTGCGCCCGGGGAGTGGGCGACCGGGTCCGTACCGTGCAGGCCGACCTCGACGCCGCCGTCTGGCCCGAGCTCGGTGCGCCGGACCTGGTGTGGGCGTCGGCCTCGATGCACCACATGGCCGACCCGGACCGGGCGCTGCGAGCGGTCCACGACGCCCTCGCGCCCGGCGGGCTGTTCGCGGTCCTGGAACTGGCCGGCTTCCCCCGCTTCCTGCCCGAGAACGCGCCCGAGGAGCGGCCCGGTCTGGAGGAACGCTGCCACGCCGCGAGCGAGCGGTACCACGTCGAGCACGTACCCCACCGTGGCGCCGACTGGGGTCCGAAGCTCGTAGCCGCCGGATTCGCCGTCGAAGCCGAACGCGCCCTCACCGTGAACATCGAGGGCTCCCGTGACGCGGCGGTCGGCGCCTACGCCCTGGGGAGTCTGCGGCGTCTGCGCGGCACGGTCGAGGAGGGGCTCCCGGCCGAGGACCTCGCCGCGCTGGACCGGTTGCTCGACACCGACAGTCCGCACAGCGTCCTGCGCCGCGACGACCTGGAGGTACGCACCGAGCGCACGGTCTGGGCCGCACGCCGAGGAGCCTGAACCCCGGTCGGCGGGGCTCAGGCGGCGGACGTCCAGTCGGTGGGGTCGGCGGTGCTGGCGTCCCGCTCGCGCCGCGACCGCCGCTTCTCGCCGGCCCGCGCGAACGCCCACGCGACGCCGGTGAGGGGCAGGGCCGCCCACAGTGCGTAGAGCGCCGTGCGGTGGGTGTGCGCGCCGAGGAGGGTGAAGGCGGCCGCGGAGGCCATGGCGAGGGCGAGATGGAGGCACAGGAGGCGGCCGAGGCCACGGGCGATCGTGGAGGCGGAGGGGGCGCTCACCGTGAACTCCTGGCAGTCGGGCCGACCGTCGAGGCGGTCGTGCGGGTGGTGCCGGACAGGAGTGGGGGGTTGGCGTGCGAGGGGTGATGCGTGGGGGTGCGATCAGGATGCCCCGGCCGCCCACGGAGACGCCTGCATGATGCAGCCATTCCTGAAATGTGCCCGAAACGGGGCGAGTTGACACCCGAACCGGAGCAGAACAGGACGGAACCGGATCTTCCATTGGTTCGGACCTGGCGAGAAAAAGACGACCACGGCCGAAGACGTCTTCCGGCCGTCCGCCCCTCGCCGCTCCGCCGTCAGCTCAGGGTCGGTCGGGTGTGGTGGTGCGGCGAGGAGTTCGGGGCCCGATTCCGGGTCCGGCGGCGAAGCCGGTGTCCCGGCTCGGGCGGCGGGCAGACGGAGGGCACGGCTTCGCCCGTCCCACCGCCGTGGGTGGGCCGGCGGGGCACGGTGGCTCGGCCGGGTCCGGTGTCAGCGGTGCGTGGAAGGATGCGCGCATCGGGCGGCACGTGAGGGGTGTCATGGCGGGTACGGAGGCGGCGAACGGGCGGGGCGCGGACGGGCAGGTGCCCGTCGCCCAACCGCCCGTCGGGCGGCAGGCGCGGGAACTGCTCGCGGAGGCCGCGCGGCTGCACGAGGCCGCGCGCACGGTGCTCGCCGACCACACCCGCGCCGTCGAAGCGGTCCGCGCCGCCCTCACCCCGCTCAGGGACGAACTCGTCGCCCGGGAGCTGGAGTCCATCCCCGTCTCCCGGCTGAAGGACGTCACCGAGGGCCGGCTGCGGCTCGCGGCCGTCGAGGCGGCCGGACTCGCCTCGGTGCGCGCCGTGTACGAGGCGAGCCGCTACGAACTGCGGCAGATCCCGGGCGTCGGCGCGCAGACCGCCGACCAGGCGCTCGCCGCGGCCCGGCAGATCGCCCGCGCCGTCGAGGAGACCGTCTCCGTCCGGATCGACGTGGACCGCCCCGAGCCCCGGACCACCGCCCTCGTCGTCGCGCTGCGCCGGCTCGTCGAGGCCGGGCCCGAACTGCGGCGGGCCGTGGACGCCGCCCGGCGGCTCGACGAGCGGATCGGCGCCCTGCTCCCCGAAGCGGCCCCCGCCGCCGGCTGGCTGCGGCTCGCCGTCACCGGAAGGCGCCGCCGGCAGAGCGCGTTCGCCGCGATCGTCGCCCTGCGCGACCTCACCGCCGACGCCGCCGCCAGAGACGTACGCCTGCTGCTCGCGCAGGCCTCCACCGACCTGCTGCGCGAACCGGCCTCCGAGATCGAGGCCTGGGTCGACTTCGAGCTGCGCTCCCCGGAGTACTACAGCCAGCTCGCCGAGATCGCCGACCACCCCGCGGGCGCCGCCGATGTCGAGGCGGCAGAGGGGTTCCTGCCGTCCGAGGTCGCCGAGCGGGTGCACGCGCAGCGCCTGGACGACACCCACCGCAGGGTCTCGCTGCGCGGCTACCAGTCCTTCGGCGCCCGGTTCGCCCTCGCCCAGCGCCGCGTCGTGCTCGGCGACGAGATGGGCCTCGGCAAGACCGTCCAGGCGATCGCAGCGCTCGCCCACCTCGCCGCCGAGGGGCACACCCACTTCCTCGTCGTCTGCCCGGCCAGCGTCCTGATCAACTGGACCCGGGAGATCGGCACCCGCAGCACCCTGCGCGCCTTCCCCGTTCACGGAGCCCACCGGCAGGACGCGTACACCGAGTGGCGCGAGCGCGGGGGCGTCGCGGTCACCACGTACGACGTGCTGCGCACCCTGCCGGTGCCGGACGGCACCGGGCCCGCGGCCGTCGGCGGGGCACCACCCGGCATGCTCGTCGTCGACGAGGCCCACTACGTGAAGAACCCGGAGGCCCGTCGCACCAAGGCGGTCGCGGCCTGGACCGCGCGCTGCGACCGCGTGCTCTTCCTCACCGGTACGCCCATGGAGAACCGCGTCGAGGAGTTCCGCAGCCTCGTCCGCCACCTGCGCCCCGACCTGCTCCCGGCGATCCACAACAGCAGCGCCGCCGCGGGCCCGCACACCTTCCGTACGGCCGTGGCCCCCGCCTATCTGCGGCGCAACCAGCGTGATGTGCTGACCGAACTGCCCGCACTCGTCCAGGTCGACGAGTGGGAGGAGTTCGGCCCGGCCGACCGGAGGGCCTACCGCAGGGCCGTCGCGGCGGGGAACTTCATGGCGATGCGCCGGGCCGCCTACGCCGACCCCGAGAAGTCCGCGAAGCTCCAGCGGTTGCGCGAACTGGCCGCGGAAGCCGCCGCGAACGATCTCAAGGTGGTGGTGTTCTCGTACTTCCGTGACGTGCTCGCCACCGTCCAGCAGGCGCTGCGGTCCCTGGACCAGGAGACGCCGGGGAGCAGGCTGTTCGGGCCGATATCGGGCAGCGTGCCCGCGGCCGACCGGCAGCGCCTGGTCGACGCGTTCACCGAGGCGGACGGGCACGCGGTGCTGCTCTGCCAGATCGAGGCCGGCGGCATCGGCCTCAATCTCCAGGCGGCCTCCGTGGTCATCCTGTGCGAGCCACAGGTCAAGCCGACCCTGGAGCACCAGGCCGTGGCCCGCGCCCACCGCATGGGGCAGGTCCGTCCCGTCCAGGTCCACCGGCTGCTCGTCGCGGACAGCGTGGACGAACGGCTGCTGAGCATCCTGCGGAACAAGTCCCTGCTCTTCGACGCCTACGCCCGCCGCAGCGACATGGCGGAGGCGACGCCGGACGCTGTCGACGTCTCGGACGGCGGCCTGGCCCGCCGGATCGTCGAGGAGGAGCAGCTGAGACTCGCGACCGAGGCCGAACCAGGCGCCGAACCCGAACCCGAACCCGAACCCGAACCCGAACCCGAGGCTGAGGGCGAACCCGGGGCCGAAGCCGAAGCCGAGGGCTGAACCCACCGGGGGCTCTGCCTTCAGCGCCAGGCAAACATCACCCCCGGCCCTCACCCCCCCTACGTTCCCGGCCCCCGCCTCACCCCCGTACGCTCCCCACCCCCGCGCTCACTCCCGCGACACCCCGCCCTCACTCCCGCGCCATCCCCGTCTTCACTCCCGCGCCGCACAGCGGGACCACCGCCTCGCGCCCGGCGAGCGCGCCCTCCCGCACCGCAGCCCAGCAGGCCACCCCGGTCGACTCCACGTACAGGCCGCGGCCCGCCAGGTCCGACTGGGCGTGCCTGATCTGGTCCTCCGTCACGGTCAGGAAGGCGCCCCCGGAGGCGCGGACCGCACGCAGGATCTGGCGGGCCCTGGGCGGGTTCGGGATCGCGATGCCCTCGGCGAACGTGGGCGCCGTCGCGGTGACGCCGACCAGATCCTCGGCGCCCTCGGACCAGGCGTGGGCGAGCGGGGCCACGGCCGCCGACTGGACGGCGTACAGGGCGGGCCTGCGGTCGATCAGCCCCGCCCCGTGCAGTTCGGCGACGGCGAGGGCGGCGCCGAGCAGCAGCGTGCCGTTGCCCACCGGCACCACGATGACCTCCGGCAGCCGTCCGCCGAGGTCCTCCCAGAGTTCGTGGACGTACGTCTTCGTGCCGTGCAGGAAGTACGGGTTGAAGACGTGCGAGGCGTAGAACACGCCCTCCTCGTCGGCCGCCTCGCGTGCCGCCCGCGCGGTCGCCTCGCGGTCGCCCTCGACCACCCGCAGCCGCGCCCCGTGCGCCTCGATCTGCTCCAGCTTCTTCGGGGAGGTGCCCTCGGGCACGAACACGGTGCAGGGCAGGCCGGCCCGGGCGCAGTACGCGGCGACCGCCGTGCCCGCGTTGCCGCTGCTGTCCGCGAGCACCTGACGGGGTCCCAGCCGCAGCGCCAGCTCGGCGAGCAGCACCGCCCCACGGTCCTTGAACGACAACGTCGGCATCAGGAAGTCGAGCTTCGCGGAGACTCCCTCGCGCAGGGAGACCAGCGGGGTGCGGCCCTCGCCGAGGCTCACGGTGGGGGAGGCCAGCGGCAGGCACTCCGCATACCGCCACAGCGAGTTCACCCGGCCGGTCAGCGACGAGAGCGAGGCCGGGGTCGGGGCGAAGTCCAGATCGAGCGGCCCGCGGCACACCGGGCAGCACCAGGCGAGCGAACCGGAGGGGACACGGGTGCCGTCCGTCGGGCAGAAGCAGTCCGGCAGTGCAGTCATACGCGCAGGTTAGATCGGGTCGACGGGTGATGGCGCGTCACCGTCGGTCGGCGGTAGGCGTGTTACGCCCCCGCCCCCTGCCGGCCCCGCACCCCCGGCCGGGCTCCCCGATCGGCACCCCCGACCTCTCCCCGTCCGTACTTCCGCCCTCCGTCACACCCCCGACCCGCGCCCCCCTTACGATGCGCGCAGCCATCCGGCAGCCGTACGCAGGTTCCACCGCGCGTGGACTAGGAGCAAGGGAACTCGTGGCCATACCCCCGCCGCCCGGGCCGCAGCAACCAGAGGGTCAGTACCCGCCGCAAGGGACACCGTCGGGCGCTCCGGGGGCGCCCGGGCCCTTTCCGCCCCCGCATCCGCAGGTCCCGCACCCCCAGGACCCGTACCAGCAGGGCCCGTACCAGCAAGGTGTCTATCAGGGCCCGTACCAGCAAGGCCCGTACCAGCAGTCCCCCTACGGGACTCCGTACCAGACCTGGGGCCAGGGCTACTCCCCGTACAACCGGCCAGCGCCCGTCAACGGGCTCGCGATCGCCGCGCTCGTCCTCGGCATCCTCTGCTTCCTGCCCGGCGTCGGGCTGGTGCTCGGGATCGTGGCGCTCGTCCAGATCAGGAAGCGCGGGGAGCGCGGCAAGGGCATGGCGGTCGGCGGCATCGTGATGTCGTCGATCGGCGCCCTGCTGGTCGCGCTCATGTTCGCCACCGGGGGAGCGGACGACTTCTGGAAGGGCTTCAGCGAAGGGGCGGCCGGAAGCACCTTCTCGCTGGAGAAGGGCGAGTGCTTCGACGCGCCCGGCGACACTCTGGAGGGCCTCGCCTACGACGTCGACAAGGTGCCCTGCGCCGGGAAGCACGACGCGGAGGTGTTCGCCTCGGTCACCGTGGCCGGCGACTCCTTCCCCGGCGACTCCGCGGTCACCGACCAGGCCGACGACAAGTGCTACGCGCTCATGGACGCGTACGCGATGGACGTCTGGGCCGTCCCGGACGACGTCGACGTCTACCACTTCACACCGACCTCGCAGAGCTGGCGGGTCGGGGACCGCGAGATCACCTGCATGTTCGGGAACACCGACGGACAGGGCAGCCTGACCGGCTCGCTGCGCAAGGACGTGACGACGCTCGACGGCGACCAGTTCGCCTACCTGAGCGCGGCACGCCTCCTCAACACGGCGATGGACTCGGCACCCGACGAGGAGTACGTCGAGGACGACCTGCCGGGCCACAAGAAGTGGGCGAACAGGGTCTCGGACGCGATCGTCGAGCAGACCGGGCAACTGCGCCGCCACACCTTCGACCCGGTCGCGAGCGATGAGGTGGAGGCCCTGCTGAAGAACCTCGACCGGTCGCAGAAGGAGTGGGAGAAGGCAGCCGGGGCGCGCGACGCGGACACCTTCTACGCCCACTACGAGAAGGGCCTGAAGCTCATCGAACCCAAGGGGACGGTCACCACCCGCGAGGCTCTGGGTCTCGCCACCACCCCGCCGGCGGGCGGCGGCCCGGGCGCCGGTGATGACGATGGTGAAGGCGGCAGCGGAATGGAGGTGTGACGACGCCTATAGCGGGGAGAAAGTGCCTGCGTAAAGCCCTTGGGGGGCTCACGTCATCACATCGAGTGATTCTTTGGCCTTTGCTTGCATGGGACAACCCACGGTTGCCACGCTGTTGCTGTCTGTACAACCTGATGGGAGCGGCTAAGTGACTTTCGGTGAACAGCCGGCCTACCTGCGCGTCGCGGGGGATCTCCGTAAGAAGATCGTCGACGGTTCACTGCCACCGCACACCCGCCTTCCCTCGCAGGCCAGGATCCGCGAGGAGTACGGGGTGTCGGACACGGTCGCCCTGGAGGCGCGGAAGGTCCTAATGGCGGAGGGGCTCGTGGAGGGCCGTTCCGGCTCCGGCACCTATGTGCGCGAACGCCCGGTGCCGCGCCGGGTGGCCCGGTCGGGATACCGGGCGGACAGCGGTGCGACCCCGTTCCGCCAGGAGCAGGCCGACATGGCCGCGCGCGGCACCTGGGAGTCCCACAGCCGGCAGGTCGAGGCGAGCGGCGCGATCGCCGAGCGCCTCGCCATCCGGCCCGGCGACCGCGTGATGTGCACGAACTACGTCTACCGGGACGGCGGCGAGGCGATGATGCTCTCCACCTCCTGGGAACCGCTCGCCGTCACCGGGCGCACACCGGTGATGCTCCCCGAGGAGGGCCCGCTCGGCGGCATGGGGGTCGTCGAGCGCATGGCCGCCATCGACGTGATCGTGGACAACGTCACCGAGGAGGTCGGGGCCCGCCCCGGCCTCGCCGAGGAACTCCTCGCGCTGGGCGGTGTTCCCGGCCATGTCGTCGTCGTCATCCAGCGGACCTTCTTCGCCTCGGGCCGCCCGGTCGAGACGGCGGACGTGGTGGTCCCGGCGGACCGGTACCGCATCGCGTACCACCTGCCGGTGAAGTGACCCGCCCGTGAACCGGGTTGTCCCCACCGGCCGGTGAAGTGAGCCGGAGGTTCCGATCGGGACACCGGCACCCGGGGCCAGGGACACCCGGCACCCGGTGATGCCCGGGATGTCCTGACCCAGCCGTCGGGTGATCAGGCGTCCGCGTGACCGCCGCCGGTCCCAAGTGGACTGGTGGCGCGGCCGGTTGGAATCTGGCCGTTCTCAACTGCCGGGTGCGGAAAGGCCTTCGCCCTGTTCGCGGGCGCGTGGGGGGCGGGCGACGGCGTGTTCGGCGGCGTGCGCCCCCCGGGACGGCGCCCCCTCCTGGCTGGTTGCGTACCTCTTTGTGAAAAGCCGTATTCGCTGCGTGAAGGTTAGGCGTAGGCTCGGGCATATGCGGAGTGCGGTTTCGTCAGAGGGCGGGGCAGGACGGGGGCCCGGGGCGGGAAGCGGAGGAGCTGGATGAACGACGGCACGATCACTCTTCCCTGGCTCGTCATACGGCAGGACGACAACGGCAATCGCTACCGCGTCGGCAGGTACGCGACCCGCGCAGAAGCGCAGAAGACCGCGGACAGCCTCGACGCCCGCGGCCACAAACAGCTGTACTGGGTCGAGCGGATCGGGCCGAACGGCACCCGGTGATCCGCCGCGTCAGCACCCCCTCTCCGCTCCCGTAGGCTCCGGCGCATGACGGAACGGATCGTGGTGGTCGGTGGCGCCCTGGTGCACGAAGGGCGCCTTCTCGCCGCCCGCCGCAGCGCGCCCCCCGAACTCGCCGGGCGCTGGGAACTGCCGGGCGGCAAGGTCGAGCCGGGGGAGACCCCCGAGCTGGCCCTCGTACGCGAGCTGCGCGAGGAACTCGGCGTCGAAACGGAACCGCTGGAGCGCGTCCCCGGCGAGTGGCCGCTGAAGCCGGGCTACGTCCTCGTGGTGTGGGTCGCCGAGCTGCTGCCCGGCTCCGCCGCCCCCCGTCCGCTGGAGGACCACGACGAACTGCGCTGGCTCACCCCCGAGGAGATCTGGGACGTGGACTGGCTGGACCAGGACGTACCGGCGGTCAAGGACGCACTGCCGTGGCTCCGCGCCGAGCGAGGGTGAGAGGACGTACTGCCGTGCTTCCACGCCGGGGAGGGTGACGTGACCGCGCCCGTGGCCGTGTGCCCAGCGAGGGTGACGGGACCGCTGTCGTGTCTCCGCCCGGCGGACGGTGACGGGGTGTCGCCCGGCGGGCCGGCGGGCCCCTCGAAGGGGTGGAGGGACCGCGCCCGTGAAACGCGGAGGTGCCCTGCGGGCCGGAGCGGGTTCCGCCCGCGCGGGGAGTGCGGTCCGGCCCGAGGGTGTGGCGGGCCCCGTGCGTGGCGCGTACGCCGTTCGCCCCACAGCGGGTGGCCTGACACGGTAAACCGGCGTCGATATCGGGTATGTGACCACTAATCCCAAGAAACCGGACATGGGTGAGTTCCTGGTCTGGGAAGTGATCGACTTGATCGACACCGAAGGCGACTGCGCCGAGTGGACCTTTCCGGCGGAGCCGGGTGCCGTCCGCACCGCCCGCGCCGCCGTCCGGGGACAGCTGCGCGCGTGGGAGCTGGACTCCGTCGGTGACATCGCCGTGCTGCTGGTCAGCGAGCTGGTGACGAATTCCCTGCGCCATGCGACGGGCCCGATCGGCGTCCGTCTGGTGCGACCCGTGGACGGGCAGCGCGCCCTCCGCGTCGAGGTCTCCGACCCCCTGCCGGACCCGCCGCGCGAACGGTCCGCCGCCGCCGAGGACGAGAGCGGCCGGGGGCTCCAGCTGGTGGCCGGCTCGTGCAGAAGCTGGGGCACCTGGCCCGGGGACGACGGCAAGACCGTCTGGTTCGAACTGGCCGTGCCGGAGTGAGGTGAGGCGAGGCGAACCCGCCGGGGCGGCCGGTCCGCCGGGATCCCCGCCATCACGCCGGAACCGCCTCATTGCCCGGAACCGCCTCACCGCCCCGCACTGCGTGACGGTCCTGGATCGCGCGCCCGTCCCGGATCGGACCGAAGCGGCCCTCCCCGATCGGCCCCAACCGCCCCAGAATATTCCGAACCCTATCGAAGCGGACCGTGTCCGCAGAGTCCCTGGGCGGGGTTTCGACCGGGCTCGCGAGAGATACCCGTCCGGTCCCGACGCGGCCGCCCGGGGCCGGGATCGACCCGCTGCGCCGGGTCGTGCGACCGGGGGACGGGGCGTGCGCTCGGCGCTCGACTGGTTCAGGCCACTGGCGGGTGTCGGATTCTTTGATTCGACGGGGCGCCACCTGGTTAGAAGACTGGGAGTATGTCGCGGCCGGTCCAAAAACCATCGGGACCGTGCTGTGATCGTGAACACCGTGTTGTGCGGCGCCGTAGTGCTGGATACTGCGGGCAGCCGCCCCCGGTGACCGGTGCCGGACGCGGTGAGCTGGAGGGGACGGTTCGCGTGAGCGAGATACCAGCGAAGGCCACGGAGTCGGAGGACCCGTCGGGCGGCGCGAGGGCTGATGCGGCGAGCGATTCCGCGCGCACGGCCCCCCGCGCCGACGCGGGCGACACCTCGGGCGAAGGGGCGGACGGCGCGGCGGCCGGTCCGGTCGGTGAGGCGGCCGGCGAGGCCCCGGGCGACGCGATCTGGCAGACCAGCCCACCCGGCTCGATCTACGACTACATCAAGGTCGCGTCCTTCTCGATCGGCGCCGACGGGCTGGTCGACCAGTGGAGCCTGCGCGCCGAACAGATCTTCGGGATTCCCGCGGAGCGGGCCATCGGCATGGACCCCATCGAGGCGTTCGTCGCCGCCGACCGGCGCGAGTTCGGTCAGCGCAAGATGGCGGAGATCCTGGACGGCCGCGAGTGGACCGGCGTGGTGCCCTTCACGGTGCCCGCCGCCGAGAGCACGGCCGAGCCCGTGGAGGGCCTCGCCGAGGTCTACGTGATGCCGACCACGACCGAGGACGGCGAGCGGGCCGCGGTGTGCATCGTCGTGGACGTCCGTACTCTCCGCAGCATCGAGACCGACCTCGCCGCCTCGCAGGCGATTTTCGGTCAATCTCCGTTCGGGTTCCTGCTGATCGACACGGACCTGCGGGTCCGGCGGGCCAACGAGCGGTTCTCCTCGATCTTCGGCGGCGACGTCGACGACCACCACGGCAAGGGCGTCCACGACTATCTCCCGCACCCGGAGGCCGAGCGCGTCACGGCCGTCCTGCGCCGCGTCCTCGAAACCGGCGACTCCATCACGGACATGCACGTCACGGGCTACGTCCCCGGCTCCGAGGAACGCCGCCACTGGTCCGTCAACCTCTACCGCGTACACAGCGGAAGCGGCCGTCCGATCGGTATCGCCTGGCTCGGAATCGACATCACCTCCCGTCGCGCGGCAGCGAGGGAAGCGGCCGCCGCGCGGCGCAATCTCGCCCTCCTGAACGAGGCAGGGGCCCGCATAGGCAACTCCCTCGACCTGGAGACCACCGCGCGCGAACTCCTCGACGTCGTGGTCCCCGGCTTCTGCGACCTCGCCACGGTCGATCTCTACCAGGGGCTGCTGGCCGGTGACGAGGCCCCGCCGGGCCTCGTGGACGGCAGTGCGGAACTGCGCCGGGTCGCGTTCGCCAGCGCGGTCTCGGACGCGCCCTTCGCCGGCGGCCAGGCACCCGTCGCCGTGGGCGCCGTCCACCACTACCCCTTCAACTCGCCCTGCGCCGACGCCCTGCGCACCGCCAAGCCGCGGTACATCCCGGCGGACGACGGCGGCCTCATCCAGTCGACGCTCGCCGTCCCGATGGTCGCCCACGACACGGTCGTGGGACTCGCCCAGTTCTCCCGGACCAAGGGCAGCGAGCCGTTCGGCGAACGCGACCGCTCCCTCGCCGTGGAACTGGCCGCCCGCGCGGCCGTCTGTATCGACAACGCGCGCCTGTACCGCCGGGAGCACGAACGCGCCCTCATACTGCAGCGGTCCCTGCTGCCCCCGGGCGACCCGGAGGCCTCCGGTCTCGACATCGCGTGCCGCTATCTGCCGGGCAACGCGGCGACCGAGGTGGGCGGCGACTGGTTCGACGTCATCGAACTCCCCGGCCACCGCACGGCCCTCGTGGTCGGCGACGTGATGGGCCGCGGTCTGCGCGCCGCGGTGGCGATGGGTGAACTCCGTACGGCGGTACGCACTTTGGCGCTACTCGACCTCGAACCGGCCGAGGTCCTCTCGGCGCTGGACGAGATCGCCCGAGGGCTCGGCACCCCCGGCGGTGTCCAGCAGGCGACCCGCACGGCCCGCCAGCCCCGCGACGCCGACCTCTCCGAGGTGTACCTCGCCACCTGTGTGTACGCGGTCTACGACTCCGTGACCCGCCGGTGCACCTTCGCCAACGCGGGCCACCTCCCGCCGGTGCTCGTCGAGCCCGGCGAGAGCGCGCTGATGCTCGACGTGCCGCCCGGCATGCCCCTCGGGGTGGGCGGCGAGCCCTTCGAGGAGGTGGAGGTCGAACTGCCCGAAGGCGCGCTGCTGGCGCTCTACACGGATGGACTGGTCGAATCACGCGACCACCCGCTCGACGAGGGACTGCAGGCGTTCGTCGGTGCGCTCACCGACCCCACCAGTCCGCTGGAGGACGTCTGCGACCACGTCCTCAACACCCTCGACACCCACCACGGCGAGGACGACATCGCCCTGCTGATGGCACGCGTCCAGGGACTGCCCGCCGACTCCGTCGGTGACTGGACCCTGCCGCGCGAGCCGCGCAGTGTGGGCCGCGCCCGCGAGTTCGCGCGCGCCCAGCTCGTCGCCTGGGGCCTGGAACCACTCGTCGACACGACGGAGTTGCTGGTCAGCGAGCTGGTCACGAACGCCCTGCGGTACGGCGAGGGCGAGATCAGACTGCGGCTGCTGCTCGACCGCACCCTCGTCTGCGAGGTCTGGGACGCGGGACTCGTCCAGCCACGCCGCCGTCGCGCCCGCGACACCGACGAGGGAGGGCGCGGCCTCCAGCTGGTCGGCCTCCTCTCCGCGGCGTGGGGTTCCCGCCGGACCCCGCGCGGGAAGACGGTCTGGTTCGAACTCCCGCTGCCGGACGGGGAGACGGCCCTCACCGACCCGGCCGAGGCGCTCCTGAGCCTGTTCTGAGACCGACGCCCGTCCCGTGGCCGGCCGCCGCCGGTGCGGGCGGCCCGGTCAGGCGGGGGACGTCGGCCGGCGGCCCCGGGTGCGCGGGCCGCCGTAGCTCACCGGGCCCCCGCCGTCGCCGAGGAGAATCCCGCCGAGCACCGCGCCGCCCGTCCCTGCGCCCGCGTCGCCGCCCGAGGGCGTGCCGTACGCCCGTACGTCTTGTTCGGCGAGCCGCCGTGCCTCCTGGGCGAGCGCGTCGGCCCGCCGTGTCTCCGCCAGGGTGGAGGAGCCCGGCCCGAGCAGGCGTTCCGCCTCGGCCAGCCACGTACGGGCCGTGCTGCCGACGGCTCCTCGGTGCGTGCCGATGAAGCCCGCGGCCGATGTGAGCGCGCCGCGGGCGGACAGCAGCGCGTGGTCGCGCAGGCCGGGAACCTCTTCCTCGCCCGCCTCGGAGAGCAGCGCGCCCGCCTCCACCACCCGGCGCAGCGCGTCCGGCGGATCGTAGGGCCCGGATGCCATCTCCCGGCGTACGCCCGCCAGGAGCGCCTCGGCCCGGGTCAGCCGTGCGTCGCCGCCGACGGGGAAGGGTTCGGCACTCCGGTCGGTCGGCGGGCGGCCGTGGACCGTGCCGAGAGCGGTCTCCGCCGCCGCGAGCGCCGCGGGCAACCGGGCCGCCGTCGTGGCCAGTTCGGCCGAGCGCCGGTCCACGCCGTCCAGCAGGTCACCCGTCTGCGCCACGGCCGCCTCGGTCGCGCGCAGAGAGGCGGCCGCCTTCGTGTCCTCGCCCCGGTCGGCGTACTGACGGGCCTGGTTGAGCCGGAGGGTGGCGAACACCAGCCGGTCCTTGGCCTGTTCGACGTCACCGGCGACCGGGTACGAGGCCGTGGGCGCGTACCGCTCGTGCAGACCCGCGAGCACGGCCTCGGTGGCCGGGGTCCGTGCGGCGAGCTCCCTGAAGCGGGTCTCGGCACCTTCCACGGCCGCCGGCGTCTCCCGCTCCAGCGCCCGGAGTTGGTCGAATCCCGGTGCCGCCGCGTCCAGCCGCCGCCCCGCGTCCTGGCAGCGGGCGACGATCTCCTCCAGCGACTCCCGGCGGTCGTCGCCGTCCGGTGCGGTGTCCGTGTCGTCGAGCCGCCGCCGCAACCGGAAGGCGGCCCGGAGTTCGCCCTCCGCGCGGGTCAGCGCCTCCCTGTAGGGCGCCATGGCGTCGGCCGGTGCCTGGACGGCCGCGAAACTTAGCTCTTCGGCGGAGGCGCGTACGCAGTTGTCGACGTCGACGAGCAACTGCCTTGCCTGGAGATCCAGTTCCGGCAGGGGTATGAGCCGGTTCCCGCTGCCGCCGGGTGTCGTCCGTGTCGTGGCGCGTCGTCTGCGCCGCCCGTACGTGTAGGCCGCCAGCGCTCCCGCCGCACCGGCCGCGACGAGCGGCGGCACCAGATCCCCGGTCGTCGCCCCGACGGCTTCGGACGAGGCGGCCGCCAGAGCGGTGACGCCCTCGCTCCGCGCGACGGTCACCGTGGCCCCGTTATCAACGCCGTCCCCCCTCCCGCCGCCTTCCCCACGCACCAGCGGCAGCACCAGCCACCCCACCGCGACCAGCCCCCCGAGCACGGCGTGCGCCACCCGCACGGCTCTGCGCGACGGGGCCCGGGGCGACCGGCTTCGACTCGAGGACGACGTCACATTTGGGAGCGTATGGCCGCCCGACCACGTCCGCGACCCGTATCCACCGAGGTGGGGGCGCCTAAGGTACGAGGGATACGGGGGCGTACGGGAGGGGTGCGGGGGATGGACACGGGACAGGACACCGGTCCGGGCGGGCAGCGGGAACGCGCCGGGGGGACAGCGTCTCAGGAGGCTCCGCCCGGCCCTGCCGCGCACACCGCACCCGAGGCGCGTTCCGAGGGGGCGCAGCCCTCGCTGCCCGGCCAGGACGCCGGTCCGCGCCCGGGCAGGACCTCCCGGTACCGCCGGCTCGTCGGCGCCTGGCGCCACCCCCGGCTGCGGACGTCCAAGCGGGTCGCGCTCGGCCTGGTGCTGCTCCTGCTGGTCCCCGTCCTCGCCGCCGGTATCGCCCTGCGGGTGAACTACGCCGGTGACCCGGCCGACGGCACCCGGACCCGGAACCGGGACGCGCTGTGGCTCGGGCACGCCTGGGTGGACGGCCGAAAGAGCGACGCGGACCTCGACGCGCTGGCCGAGCGGCTGCGGGGCACCGGCATACGGGACCTGTACGTCCACGCGGGGCCGCTGGAGCACGACGGCTCGCTCCCCGCGACGGCGTATCCGTCGGCGGGGCGGCTGATCGCGGGCGTGCACGAGCGCCTGCCCGGCGTCAGGGTCCAGGCCTGGCTCGGCGACGAACTCGCGACCGAGACACCGGACGGCATGCGGCTGCAACGGACCGGCACCCGTGACGCCGTCGTGCGCTCGGCCGGCCGCATCCTGGACGCCGGGTTCGACGGCGTCCACTTCGACCTGGAACCGCTCCACTCGGGCGACGCCCACTACCTCGCGCTCCTGGACCGCCTGCACGCCCTCACCCGCGCCCGGCACGTGCAACTCTCCGTCGCCTCCCACCAGATAGACCCGCTCCCGGGCCTGCATTCCGCGGCCGGCGCCCTCAGCGGACACCCCAAGTGGTGGTCGCAGGCGTACTTCGGGCAGGTCGCCCGCCGCGTCGACCAGATCGCCGTCATGTCGTACGACACCGCGATGCCGCTCCAGAGCCTGTACGGCGGCTACGTCGCCCAGCAGACCGCTCTCGCGCTGGAGGTCACCCCGAAGTCGACCGACCTCCTGATGGGACTGCCGTTCTTCCACGAGAACAAGATGGGCCACAGCGCGTACGCCGAGACGGTCGCCGCGGCCGTCCGCGGAACCCGCCTCGGGCTCTCCCGCACGGACCGCACCCGGGAACACTTCGGCGTCGCCCTCTACGTCGACTTCGCGGCCACGGAGACCGACTGGACGGCCTACCGCGAGGACTGGCTCGCAAAGCGGTGACGTCCCCGTCCCGGCGTGCCATGATCCGGAGGCGTCCCGCGGGCCGGGGCGGGGCGGGAACCGGGGGCTGGGGGACGGATGAACGGATACCTCGCGGGACTGGCGGCGCTGGTCGCCGCCGGCGTCGCAGGGCTCGGGGTCGCGGCGATCGCGACGTACTGGGTTCCGCCGTGGTTCCGCCGCCGGGTCGTCCGGCCGAGGCTGTGGGGCTGGGGCGCGCTGAGCGGGTCCGTGGGCATGTCCCTGTTCATATTCCTGGGTCCGTTCCACGGCCCCGACGCCGATATGACGCCCTACGCGATGACCGGCATGGCCCTGTTCCTCGCGGGCCAGGCCCTCCAGATGCTCGGACAGCACCCGGGCCGCATCACCAAGTCGCCCAGTGACAAAGCGAACTGACATGACATCACGCGACGTCTGGCTGTCAGAGGCGGGGGAAGACGCCCCCGCCCCGACCGGCCCTGCGTCCCGACCGATTCCCCGCCCCGACCGGCTCCTGCTCCGAGTGCGTCCGCCGTCCCTCAGTCCCGCCGTCGCCCGATCTTCGAGCCCAGCCACACCAACGGGTCGTACTTGCGGTCGACCGCGCGTTCCTTCAGCGGGATCAGCGCGTTGTCCGTGATCTTGATGCCCTCGGGGCAGACCTCGGTGCAGCACTTGGTGATGTTGCAGTAGCCGAGGCCGTGTTCGTCCTGGGCCGTGCGTTTGCGGTCCAGTCCGGAGTCCGCGGCCGCGTCCAGCGGGTGCATGTCCAGTTCGGCCACCCGCATCAGGAAGCGGGGACCCGCGAACGCCGGCTTGTTCTCCTCGTGGTCACGGACGACATGGCAGGTGTCCTGGCACAGGAAGCACTCGATGCACTTGCGGAACTCCTGCGAGCGGTCGACGTCCTCCTGCATCATCCGGTACTCCCCGGGCCCGACATCCGCGGGCGGCACGAAGGCCGGGACCTCACGCGCCTTGGCGTAGTTGAAGCCGACGTCGGTCACCAGGTCCCGTACGACGGGGAACGCGCGCAGCGGGGTGACGGTGATCGTCTCCTCCCGGGAGAACACCGACATACGGGTCATGCACAGCAGCCGCGGCCGGCCGTTGATCTCCGCCGAGCACGAACCGCACTTGCCCGCCTTGCAGTTCCAGCGCACCGCGAGGTCCGGGGCCTGCGTCGCCTGGAGCCGGTGGATGATGTCGAGCACCACCTCGCCGTCGTTGACCTCGACCTCGAAGTCCTTCAGGCCGCCGCCCTTCACGTCCCCGCGCCACACCTTGAAGCGGGCCTCATAGCTGCTCACTCGTAGAGCTCCTCTTCGGCGAGGTACTTGACCAGCTCCTCCTTCTCGAAGAGGGCGAGCAGGTCGGGGCGGATGGGTTCGGTGTTCTCGCGGGTGAGATCGATCTGGCCGCGTACGGGATCGGTGGCGGCCAGGCCGCCGGTGGGGTCGGCGAGCCGGCACAGCAGGTTGGCCCGCCGCCAGACACGTTCCATCGCCGGATGGTCCTCACGGGTGTGCCCGCCGCGGGACTCCGTGCGCTCCAGCGCCGCCCGGGCCACGCATTCGCTGACGAGCAGCATGTTGCGCAGGTCGAGGGCGAGGTGCCAGCCGGGGTTGAACTGCCGGTGCCCCTCGACGCCGGCCCGGCGTGCCCGGACCCGCAGGTCGGCGAGCTTCTCCAGCGCCTGCTCCATCTCGGCCTCGCGCCGGATGATGCCGACCAGGTCGTTCATGGTCTGCTGGAGTTCCTGGTGCAGGGTGTACGGGTTCTCCGGCGGACGTCCGCTGTCCTCCCCGGGTACCGGGCCCTCCGCCGAGAAGGGCCGCAGCGCCTCCGCGGCGGCGGTGTCGACCTGGACCTCGTCCACGGGGGGCCGGTCGCCGGTGTGCCCGGCCGCGTACTCGGCGGCGTGCAGTCCCGCCCGCCGCCCGAACACCAGGAGGTCGGAGAGGGAGTTGCCCCCGAGCCGGTTGGACCCGTGCATCCCGCCGGCGACCTCCCCGGCCGCGAACAGGCCGGGGACACCGCGCGCCGCCGCCGTGTCGGAGTCGACCGCGATGCCGCCCATCACGTAGTGGCAGGTGGGCCCGACCTCCATCGCCTCCGCGGTGATGTCGACGTCGGCCAGTTCCTTGAACTGGTGGTACATGGAGGGCAGTCGGCGCCGGATCACCTCGGCGGGCATCCGGGTCGACACGTCGAGGAAGACCCCGCCGTGCGGCGATCCGCGACCCTCCTTCACCTCGGAGTTGATGGCCCGGGCGACCTCGTCGCGGGGGAGCAGCTCCGGTGGGCGCCGGTTGTGGTCCGGGTCCTCGTACCAGCGGTCGCCCTCCTCCTCCGACTGCGCGTACTTCTCCTTGAAGACGTCGGGGATGTAGTCGAACATGAAGCGTTTTCCGTCGGAGTTGCGCAGCACCCCGCCGTCGCCGCGGACCGACTCGGTGACGAGGATGCCCTTGACGGACGGCGGCCAGACCATGCCGGTCGGGTGGAACTGCACGAACTCCATGTTGAGCAGCGGTGCCCCGGCGAGCAGCGCGAGCGCGTGCCCGTCGCCGGTGTACTCCCACGAGTTGGACGTCACCTTGAAGGACTTGCCGATGCCGCCGGTGGCGATCACCACGGAGGGCGCTTCGAGGACGAAGAAGCGGCCCGACTCGCGTTCGTAGCAGAAGGTCCCGGACACCCGTTGCCCGTCCTTCAGGATCCGCGTGACGGTGCACTCCTGGTAGATCTTCAGGCGGGACTCGTAGTCGCCGGTCTCCCGCTTGTCCTCCTGCTGGAGGGACACGATCTTCTGCTGGAGCGTGCGGATCAGTTCGAGCCCGGTGCGGTCGCCGACGTGCGCGAGGCGCGGGTACTCGTGGCCACCGAAGTTGCGCTGCGAGATCCGCCCGTCCTTCGTGCGGTCGAAGAGGGCGCCCCAGGTCTCCAGCTCCCAGACCCGGTCGGGTGCCTCGCGGGCGTGCAGCTCGGCCATCCGCCACTGGTTGAGGAACTTGCCGCCGCGCATGGTGTCGCGGAAGTGGACCTGCCAGTTGTCGCCGGAGTTCACGTTGCCCATGGCGGCCGCGATACCGCCCTCGGCCATCACCGTGTGCGCCTTGCCGAACAGCGACTTGCAGATCACCGCCGTGCGGGCGCCGCGTTCGCGGGCCTCGATGGCGGCTCGCAGTCCGGCGCCACCGGCACCGACCACGACGACGTCCCACTCCTGTCGGTCGACCACGGACATCAGGGGGCTCCACCCAATCTAGAAGAAGCGCGGATCGTCGAAGACACCGGACGCGACCAGGTACACGTAGAAGTCGGCGACCGCCACACTCACCAACGAGGCCCAGGCCAGCTGCATGTGACGGGCGTTCAGCTTGCCGACCCACTGCCACATCCGGTAGCGCACGGGATGCTTGGAGAAGTGCTTCAGCTTCCCGCCGACGATGTGCCGGCAGGAGTGGCAGGACAGGGTGTACGCCCAGATCAGCGTGATGTTGAGCAGGAACACCAGTGTGCCGAGCCCCATGTGGCCCCAGGCGTAGTGCTCGTCACGGAAGGACAGCACGGTGTCGTACGTGAGGATGCCGGCGACGACGAGGGCCGCGTAGAAGAAGTACCGGTGGATGTTCTGCAGGATCAGCGGGAAGCGGGTCTCGCCGGAGTACTTCTTGTGCGGCTCGGCGACCGCGCAGGCCGGCGGGCTGGCCCAGAAGCCCCGGTAGTAGGCCTTGCGGTAGTAGTAGCAGGTCAGCCGGAAGCCGAGCGGGAAGATCAGGATGATGATCGCGGGTGAGATGCCCCACCAGCTCCCGAAGAGGTCCGCGTTCGGCCCGGCGTGCATGGTCCTGCACCGCTCGGCCAGACACGGCGAGTAGAACGGCGAGACGTACGGCGCCGCGTAGTAGTCCGTGTCCGCGAAGGCCCGCCACGTCGAGTACACGACGAAGGCCAGCAGCCCGGCCGCGGTGACGGCGGGCGCCAGCCACCAGCGGTCGGTCCGCAGATGCGGTGCGGCGATCGCGGCGCGCGTACCGGCGCGTACACCGCCGCTGTTCAGATGGGGTTCCGTACCAGTGGCCAACTTCGCACTCCGGTCGGGTTCGGGGGCGCGCCGGGTTCGAGGGCGCTCAGTGGGTGGGACCGTGGGACGAGCCGAGACCCTCGTCGTCGGAGTCGGTCCACAGCGAGCTGTCGTACGGGGTGTCGGGGATCCGTACCAGGTCGGGCCGCGGCCCGGGCGCGGGTCCGGCCGGTCCGGGCACGGCCGGGAGCCCGGAGGGGCCCGAGCTCGCCTCGCGCAGCAGCGCGAGGCTCTCGCGCAGGTGGTCGGCGTCGGCGCGGACGCGGCGCATCTCCAGGCCGGTGCCCATGTGCTGCTCCAGGCGTCGCACCGACCGCTGCAGGTCGTCGAGGCAGCGCTGGACCGATGTCAGGTCGTCGTGCACGGACATGACTTGCCCTCACTTCCGGGCCCCGCGGCCCCAGGCGGCAACGTTCATGCGCCTGCGAGTGTTGCGCGTCACACAGGCCCGTGTGAAGGCGTGTGCACGGATTGGCGGCTCATACGCCCCGGATCACCCCGTGAGCGCCGCCGCCCCGACCCGCGCGCCCGGGCCGCACGCCCCCGCGCCGGGGACACTCGCCGGCACATCGGGTGTCCCGCGGACCCCGCGCGCCGGCCGGAGCCGTGGCGCCGGGCCCTGGATTGCGCCGCACGGGTGGGGTTCCGCGCCCCTGCGGCCGTGTCGCCCCCTCCGGCCGCCCTCCCTCGCCTTCAGTGGGCGCATAGATCTGATCAGCTCCAAATAAGCCCAATGGTGATCAGAAGCAGTACGTGACCCAGACAGCGGAGCGTCCCCCGGAGGTTGCAGTGATGTCCCACGACGGCGTCGGACTGCGCGCGGTGATGCGCTCGGCCGCATTCCTCACCGCGGGCGTGCTCGCGGTACCCGCCCTCTCCGCGTGCAGCGCGGACGACGAGGCGGACAGGCCGGCGGCCGCGCAGGACATCGCTCCCGCGTCCCGAGACCAGGTCGCCGACGGCGGCACCCTGCGCTGGGCGGTGGACGCGGTCCCGGAGACGCTGAACGCGTTCCAGGCGGACGCGGACGCGGCCACCTCCCGGGTCGCCGGCGCCGTCCTGCCCTCGATGTACCGCCTGGACGCGAACGGGCGGCCGCAGATCAACCCCGACTACCTGGAGTCGGCCAAGGTCGTCGCCACCGAGCCCAAGCAGGTGGTGCTGTACAAGCTCGACCAGCAGGCCGTGTGGAGCGACGGGCGCGAGATCGGCGCCGCCGACTTCGCCGCCCAGTGGCGTGCCCTGTCCGGCAAGGACTCCGCGTACTGGACGGCCCGCAACGCGGGCTACGACCGCATCGAGAAGATCGAGCGGGGCAAGAACAACCTGGAGGTCCGCGTCACCTTCGCGCGGCCCTACGCCGACTGGAAGTCACTGTTCTCGCCGCTGTACCCGAAGAGCGTCATGGGCACCGCGGACTCCTTCAACGACGGAGCCCGCCGCAAGCTCAAGGTCTCCGCCGGGCCCTTCGCGGTGAAGAAGGTCGACGTCAAGGGCGGTGAGGTCCAGCTCACCCGCAACCCGCGGTGGTGGGGCAGCCCCACCAAGCTCTCCGAGATCGACCTGGTCGCCGTGGCCCGGGACAAGCGGGCCGCCGCGCTCGCCGCCGACGAGCTCGACATGGCCGAGATCGACGCCGTGGACGCCGAGCGCATCACCGCCGCCCACGGCAGGTCGGGCCCGCCGAAGGGCGCGCCCACCGGTACCCACGCGCCGGGGACCGAGCAGGACAAGAGCGAGAAGGACAGCTCCGGGGAGAAGACCGGAAAGAGCAAGCCCGAGAAGGGCGAGAAGGCTGAGAAGGGCGAGAAGGCCGAGGAGACCCGGGACGACGGCAAGAGCGAGAGCGACGAGTCCGCCGACGGCGAGGAGAAGGACACCGCCGGCGCCGCGGGGAGCAAGGCGAAGGCCGCCGACCAGCAGGCCGCGCTGAGCGCCTTCGTGGTGCGCAAGTCCCTCGAACCCGCTTACACCCAGCTCGCCCTCAACGGTTCCGAGGGGCCCCTCGCCGACGAGCGGGTCCGCCGTGCCGTGGCCCGTGCCCTGGACCGCAAGGAACTGGCCAAGGTGGTCCTGAAGCCGCTCGGCCTGCCCGTCGAGCCGGTCGGCAGCCACCTCGCCCTCGTCGGGCAGGCGGCGTACGCCGACAACAGCGGCGCGCTCGGCGACCAGGACACCGCCGAGGCGCGGGCGCTCCTCGCCGACGCCGGATGGGTGCCCGGCGGACCGGTGACCGAGCAGAAGAAGACGGAGAAGGCCGCCGGGTCCAAGGGCAAGAAGGCCGACACGGACGACAGCCCGGGCGACGACGGGACGTACATCGTCGGCGAGGACAACAAGCCGTCCGAGGCCGAGCGGGACCTGCGCAGGGATCCCAAGGACCACGCCGGCGCACACGAGCGGACCAGCGCGCAGTCCGGCATCCAGGCGGACGAGCAGCAGGCCGGCAAGCAGTACGCCAAGCAGGGCGGGGCCCCGGGCGCGTACGCGCCGAAGGGCACCGCCGCTCCCGCGGGCGCCGCGTCGGGCGCGCTCGCCAAGGACGGCAAGCCGCTGACCCTCCGCTTCGTCCTGCCCTCCGGACAGGGCTCCGAGCCGCTGCGCGCCGTCGCCGACAGGATCGCGCAGATGCTCCAGCGCATCGGCATCCGCACGGACATCTCCAAGGTGTCCGACGCGAGCTACTTCAAGGACCACATCGCCTCGGGCCAGTACGACCTGGCGCTGTACTCCTGGCCCGGGTCCGCCTACCCGGCCACCGACGCCCGCCCGATCTACTCCAAGCCCGTCCCGGCGGCCGACGGCTCGCTGAGCGTGGAGCAGAACTACACGCGGGTCGGCACCGACCAGGTGGATCAGCTGTTCGACCAGGCGCTGTCGACGCTGGACGAGGACCAGGAACGCTCCCTGGTCCGCAAGGCCGACGCCCGCATCTGGGCCGCGGCCGGTTCCATCCCCCTCTACCAGCGCCCCCAGCTGACCGCCGTCCGCACCGGTCTCGCCAACGCCGGAGCCTTCGGTTTCCAGACCCCGGTGTACGAGGACATGGGCTTCCTGAAGAAGGGCGCCCACCCCGTGGCGAGCCCGTCGAAGACCGGATGACCTGCGGATGAACCGCGCGGGCCCGCCATGTGGCGGGCCCGCGCGGGCCCGCCCCCCCGGGCGCCGGGGGGGGGGGGGGCCGCCGCCCCCCCCCCCCGCGGGGGGGGGGGGGGGGGGGGGGGGGCGGCCCCCCCCCCCCCCCCCCCGGCCGCCCCCCCCCCCCCCCCCAAAC
>NZ_JBEXGN010000015.1:0-201880 GCF_040607345.1 Streptomyces sp. NPDC005302 | reverse complement strand
TGTCTTCCCCGGCCCCCCCGGCGCCCCGCCCCGCCCCCCCGGCCCCCGCGCCCCCGCCGCGGGTGGGGGGCCCCCCCGGGGGGGGCGGGGGGGGCCCCCCACACGTACACCCGGCGGCCGACGTCTCGCCGGGCCGGCGGGGTCAGCGGCGCACCCATCCCCGTTCGAAGGCGTGCCAGCCGAGCTGCATGCGGGTGGAGACCTCCGCGACCTCCATCAGCCGCTGCAGCCGGCGCTGGACCGTACGCAGCCCCAGCCCCAGGCGGACGGCCACCGCACGGTCGGTCAGCCCGGTGAGCATCAGGGACAGCAGGAGGAGGTCGGTCTCGTCCGGGCCCTCGGTCTGCGGTTCCGCCTCCACTTCGCCGGATGCCGAGAGCAACAGCGGACGGGCCGAGTTCCAGACCGCTTCGAACAGCGTGAGCAGCGCCTCGACCATGCCCTGCGCCCGCACCACCACGGACGTCGGCTCAGCGCCGGCCGGCCCGGCGTCCCGGGGCAGCAGCGGCATCAAGGCCGTGGACCGGTCGGCCACGACCAGCTTGCACGGCACCCGCTCGACGACCCGCACGAGCTGGGTGCGCCCCAGCGCCGCGGAGAGCGCGGCCGTCGTCGACGGCCGGTCGAGCGCGGCCTGTTCCAGGATCACCTGGTATCTGACCCCCCGGCCGGTGGCGTGCTCCTCCGCCTCGTGCTCGTCCTCGCGAATCACCGTCGGCTCGGTCGTGACGAAGGTGTGCAGCTCACGCTTGGCGCCGTACTGCATCTGCTCGAACCGGTGCCTGATCGCCTCGGCCCCGGTCACCACCTCCAGCAGTCCCGCCCGTTCCTGTGCGGCCGCGCCTCTGCGGTACTCCTCACCGAGCGCGGCCACCGCGGACTCCGCCTGCTCCAGGGCGTGACGGCTCGCGGCGAGGGCGGGTCCGAAGGCCAACTGCGGGGGCGCCACCACATAGGCGCCCGCCCGTCCGACATCACGGGACACCATGCCGGCGTCGTCGAGACGCTCGAGCAGGCTGCCGGCCTCCCGGACGTCGAGGCCCAGATGCCGGGCCACGTCGCGGTCCGTCGCGCTGCCCAGCCGTACCAGCACCCGGTACACCCGCTCCTCGTCCTGCGGCAGACCGATGGATCGCAGCATGGCCTCTCGTCTCCCTCTCCTCTGCTCCCACGAACACCGCGGCGCTCGGGCAAGTGTGGCTGAGCGGCCCACGGCGGGCTCCGTCGACCCTGCGGAGGCCGCGTTCAGGGAACGCGGCCTCCGCTCGGGAGCCATGGGAGCCGGGCTCAGCGCACCTCGTACGCGCGGACCACGGTCTGGGTGACCCGCGCCCCGTGACCGTCGGCGAGCGAGACCCTCACGTGCACGAAGCTGCCCGCGGGCGCGTCCGCAGGGAGCGTCGCCTGCCAGGTGCCGTGCGTGCGCACCAGCCGGGCCGTGTGCCAGTCGGTGACCGCCTCGGCGGCGCTCTGGTCGCCGTACGCGTACTCCAGTGTCGCATCGGCCAGGGCGACGGGCCCGTCGGTACCGTCGACGACTGCGCCGATCCCGATCGTGGTCGTCGCGCCGGCCGGCCGCGTGTTGCGCAGGTCGCTGGGCACGTCGACCACCGGGACGAGCAGGCGCTGGGCGCCCTGGTCCGCGGCGCCCGAGGAGAACGCCCATTCCGTGGCGTACGCCAGACCGGTGCGGTCGGTGGCCGACAGGGTCCGCCGCCAGGTCTGGCGGAAGGTGACCTCGGCCTTCTCCTGCGGCAGCGTGACCATTCCCGAAGTGGATGCCGCCGGCCGGCCGTTCACGAGGAGCTCACGCGTGGTGAAGTCCCGCTGGCCGATGGTCGAGTCGTGCCCGCCCGCGTCGCCGAAGGGTGCGGCGACATAGCTGAGCCGGTTGCTGGTACGGGTCATCAGCGGCCGGTCGAAGGTGTTGCGGACCGGACCGTAGGGCGACTTGTACCAGTTGGCCGTCTCGCGGCCCTTCTCGACCGCGTGCGGACCGTCGTAGGCGGTGCCGCTGTAGGGGCTGAAGTCCCGGCGCATCAGCGTCGTCCAGACCAGCCCCTCCGCGCCGGTCGGCGTGAAGAACTCGGTGCGGGACTGCGGTGCGTGCAGGGGCAGCGTGGTGCCGCCGGCCCAGACCGAACTCACGCCGGGCAGCCCCACCTGGACGTCCGACCAGTACGTCGTGTCGTCCGGGTTCTGCACGTGGTAGCGGGCGTCCCGGACCGCGAGGGCGGAGTCGTGGACCCGCTGCGTGCCCGGACGGATCTCGCCGCGACCGACGTAGGCGAGGTTGTAGACGTACGGGCTCTTCGCGGTGGCGGTGCCGGACCAGCTCACGGTGGACCTGCCCTGCTCGGCCAGCGCCTTGAGCGCCAGCGAGTCGGCCCAGGTGATGGAGGCCTGCGGCACACCCTCGGCACCGCTGAACTGGAAACGGCCCTCGGTGTCGGGGACCGCGGAGAGTACGCCGACGGCGCCGGCCTTGGCCGCGGCCAGGGACCACCCGTACCCGTTGCCGCCGCCGGTGCCCGCGTCGACCAGGGCGATCTTGCCCGTCAGGTCGTGGGCGGCGAAGTTCTCGTCGGTTCCCTTGCCGATGGGGACGACGTCGGCGGAGCCCTTCCCGTCGAACTCGGTGCCCTTCTGCAGCGGCAGCGAGTCGAGGACCCGGCCGTCGGAGGTGCTCAGTTCGGCGAGCGGGGCGACCTGCCGGGCCGACGCGAGGAAGGTGAGCCGGTCGTCGCCGGAGACCCGCTGCGCGTACACGCCCTTCGCGTAGGACGGTACGGCCGTGACGTAGCCCGCCTTCAGGTTCCTGGTCTCGTCGAGCCCGAAGGTCGTACCGAGCGCGAATCCCGCCGGCTGGCTGGGCCGGTCGGTGTCCCAACTGACCGGCTGGGCGACCCGTGCGTCGAGGGTGACGACGGCGTCGCCGGTGACCTTCACCTCGGTGTCGTACAGCTGGGAGACGGACTCGACGCTGCCGACGTTGCCCGCCACGTCACGCGTCATGATCACACCGCCGAGCGCGTACGTGCCGAGCGGCACCCGGACCGTGGTGCTGCCCGCGTCCGGGTAGCCGATGGTGTAGCGCTTCGCGGTGTCCCGGTGGTCGTCGAACAGCTGGAACGTCGACAGGGGGTCCGCCGGGTCGCCGTGCCGGTCGAGGCCCTTGACCGTGAGGTCGGCGGACGGCACCTCCATGTGCACACCGAACGGGACGGTGACACGCGTGCCGTGGGCGCCGATGCCGACGAGGCGCCCGGTGACCGTGCCGTAGTCACCGGCGTCGAGCTTGGCCGACGGGTTGATCCGGACCGGGACGTCGGCGGTGCCGTTCGCGGGGACGGTGACGATGTGCTTCGCCGGTGCCGCGAATCCGGACAGCCGGGAGCCGTCGTCTCCGCGCACGTCCTGCGCGGTCAGGACGAGGGTGACGGGCTTGTCCGTGATGTTCGTCAGGGTGACCGGCTTCTCGACGGGGTCGAGTCCGGCCTGCGGGTACGCGAAGTCGCCCAGCAGCGGGGCGGGGTCGGCGAGCACCGGCTGGGTGACCGCGCGGGCCACGTCGAGCGGACCCGAGCCCTGGTCGAGGACGGGCGCGTCGGTGCGCGCCGCTGAAGAGGTCAGCAGCCCCTTGAGCTGCGCCGGGGTGAGACCCGGGTGCTGCTGGAGGATCAGCGCGGCACCGCCCGCGACGTGCGGGGTGGCCATCGAGGTACCGGACATCGACTGGTAGGCCTGGTCACCGCGGCCGCCGGCCTTCGCGGCGACGACGTCGACGCCCTGGGAGGCGATGTCGGGCTTGGCGCTCAGGCCGTCCACGGACGGGCCGCGGCTGGAGAAGTACGCCGTCTCGTTCTTGCGGTCCACGGCGCCGACCGTCAGCGCGCTCGGGGCGCAGCCCGGGGTGGAGACCGTACCGTGCAGCGAGGCGTTGCCCGCGGCGATGACGAACAGGGCCTTGCCGCCGAGCCGTTCGACGGCCTCGACGTCCGGACCCGTGCAGCTGGTGGCGCCGTCCGAGCCCAGGGACATGGAGACGACCCCGGCGCCCTGGGCGACGGCCCACTCCATGCCGTCGACGATGCCGCTGAGGGAGCCGGAGCCGTCGTCGCCCAGCACCTTGCCGATGAGGAGGTCGGCCTTGGGTGCCATGCCGGCGTACCGGCCGTCGGACTCGGCTCCGGTGCCGGCGATCGTCGAGGCGGTGTGCGTGCCGTGGCCGGTGCGGTCCACGGCGTCCTGGCCGTTGACGAACACCTTGGTGGCGCTGATACGTCCTGCGAGGTCGGGGTGGTCGGCGTCGACGCCGGTGTCGAGCACGGCGACCTTGACCCCGGCGCCGTCGAGCCCGGCGCGGTGCGCGGTGGTGGCGCCGGTGAGCGGGACGGTCGGGGTGCCGAGGACCGGGGCGGCCGTGCCGTGCACCTTGGCGTCCAGCCAGATCTTGCGTATGCCGCCGGTGGCCTTGGTCCGTCCGTCCTGTGGGGCGAGGTCCTTCCAGGCGTCGGCGGCGGATGCCTTGCCGACGGCCAGACCCGCGCCGCCGATCGAGTCGAGGCTCGCGGTGGTCCTGGTGCCGGGAGCGGTACTGCGGGGGGCGCGCCCGCCCTCGTACGCGACGACGACCGGGACGGCGTCGGTGTGCGCGTCGTCGTATCCGTCGGCGACCAACTTGCCTATGTCGAACAGTTCGGCGTCGACCGTGCCGGCGTCGACCAGCTTCTCCGTGCCCTGCGGGAAGACGTAGGTGTGCGTGCCGTCCTGCCAGACGGCGGCGGGGTGGTCGGTTCCGTCGGCGGCGCGTGGGGCCGCCGACAGGACCCGGCCTTCGGCGTCGACACGTGCGTCGACCACGTCGCCGGTGATCAGGGTGACGGTGACGGGCCGCCCGGCGTCCGCGCGGTCGGCGGCGGGAACGGCAGCGTCCGCGGCGTCGTCGGCGCTCGCCGCCGGGATGCCGATGCCCAGCAGGGCGACTGCCGCGATTCCGGAGGCGGTTCGGCGCCACGGTCTGCTGCGTCTCACAGGTGCACTCCAGGAGGAGGGGATGGATCCGGTGGGTGACAGACTCGCCAACTCCGGCGCCGGGCAGGGACGATGGAGGTGGCGGGTAGTGGCATGGCGCGAACGCGCCAGCCCCCTCGGCGCCGGGCGCGTGGCGGATCGACGCCTGTCACAACTCCGCCACGGATCCCGTGTGCAGGGCGCCACCGCGCTAGGTAGACCCGTGACCACGGCCTCCCGGTGATCCCCCGGAGGTCTTTCGCGTCACGTGAAAGGTCACCCATGCCACGCGCAACCACCCGCCACAGAAGGCGGTTCACCGCCGCCGTCCTGGCGGCCGGCCTGACCGGCTCCCTGCTGAGCCTGTCGGCCCTGCCCGCTCAAGCCGCCGATGTACCGCATCCGTTGGGCGCGTTCGCACCCGACTCCCCCAAAAAGGCGATCGCTTCCTCGAAGGACAAGCTCGGAGCGCACGACCGGACGCTGCTGCAGAAGGCCGAGAGCGGCAGGAAGAGCACCGTCACCGTCATGCTCGCCACCGGCAAGGGCGACACGAGCGCGCTGCGCGCGAAGATCGCGGACCTCGGCGGCCACGTCGGCAAGGCCGACGACAAGCTCGGCTACGTCCGTGCGACCGTTCCCACCGGGAAGGTCACCGCGCTGGCCGCGCTCTCCTCGGTGCGTGCCGTCGACCTGAACGAGACGTACAGGATCCCCGACCCCTCGCCGGTCACCGCCGAGGACACCAAGGCCGCCAAGGCCGCCGGGAAGAAGGACTCCACCGCCCCCGTCGCACCCGGCAAGGGCACCCCGGCCGACAACCCGTACCTGCCCGTGGCGGACACCGGCGCCGCCGGCTTCGCCGCCGACCACCCCGCATGGGACGGCCGCGGCGTCACGGTCGGCATCCTGGACACCGGCGTCGACGCCTCCCACCCGGCTCTGCGGACGACCACGACGGCCGAGCCGAAGATCCAGGACTGGGTGACGGCCACCGACCCGGTCACCGACGCCGACCCGACGTGGCTGGAGATGAAGGTGAAGGTGACCGCCAGCGGCGGCACCTTCACGTACGCCGGCGTCACCTACTCCGCGCCCGACGGCGACTACGAGTTCCAGCTGTTCGACGAGGACACGACCTACCGGAGCGAACTCGGCGGCGACGTCAACCGCGACGGCGACTACAAGGACCGGTTCGGCGTCCTGTACCGCCCGTCGGACCACCGCGTCTGGGTCGACGCCGGCCTCGACCGGAAGTTCACCGACGCCGACGTGATCGAGCCGTACGCCAAGAGCGGCACCTGGGGCACCTTCGGCACCGACGACCCGGGGACGGCCGTCGCGGAGTCGATGCCGTTCACGGTCGAGTACCGCGACGACGTGGACCTGTCCGCGCGCGGCGGCTCCAGCGTCGGCAGGAGCGCCGACTTCGTGAACATCGGCATCGTCTCGGGTTCGCACGCCACCCATGTCGCCGGAATCACCGCGGGGCACGGGCTGTTCGGCGGGAAGATGAACGGTGCCGCGCCCGGCGCACGCATCGTCTCCGAGCGGGTCTGCCTCTTCGCCTCGGGCTGCACCTCCTACGCGCTGGCCGAAGGCATGATCGACGCCGTCGTGGACAAGGGCGTCGACGTGGTCAACCTCTCGATCGGCGGGCTGCCCGCGCTCAACGACGGCGACAACGTGCGCGCGGTCCTCTACAACCGGCTCATCGACGAGTACGGCGTGCAGATCGTCTCGTCGGCCGGCAACGACGGCCCGGGGATGAACACCGTCTCCGACCCGGCCGTCGCCGACCGGGTGCTCGCGGTGGGCGCCTCCGTCAGCAAGGACACCTGGTGGGCCGATTACAACTCCCAGGTGACGGACCGTCAGTCGTTGTTCCCCTTCTCCGCGCGCGGTCCGCGCGAGGACGGCGGTATGAAGCCGGAGGTCGTCGCACCGGGCGCCGCCGTCTCCTCCATACCGACCTGGATGCCGGGTGAGGGCGTTCCCGACACCGGTTATGAACTCCCCCCGGGCTACGGCATGTTCAACGGCACGTCGATGTCCTCGCCGCAGGCCACCGGAGCCGTGGCGCTGCTGCTCTCGGCGGCGTCGCACTCCGGCGTGAAGGTGTCGCCGGCCGCGCTGCGCACCGCCCTGACCAGCTCGGCCCGGTTCCTCGACGACCAGCCGGCCTACGCGCAGGGTGCCGGTCTCATCGACGTACCGGCCGCCTGGAAGCTGCTGGCGAAGAACGCCGAGCCGACCGCGTACGACGTGAAGGCCCCGGTGTGCGGAGTGCTCGCCGGTCTGCTCCCCACTCCCAAGTCGGGCTCTGGTGTGTACAACCGCTGCGCACCGGGTGACGGCGGGCAGGAACTGCTCCGTCCCCGGACGTACGCGGTGGAGCTGACCCGTACCGGGTCCGGCAGCCGTACGGCCGAACTGTCCTGGCTGGGCAACGACGGCACGTTCAGCGCGCCGCGCTCGGTGCGGCTCACCGAGGGCAAGGCCACCACGATCACTGTCCGGGCCCGGGCGAAGTCCACCGGCGCCCACTCGGCGCTGCTGCGTGTGGACGACCCGGCCACACCCGGCATCGACCGTCTCGTGCCGGTCACCGTCGTGGCCGCCGCCGATCCGGCGAAGCCGTCGTACGCCGTGTCCGCCCGCGGCAGCGTCGACCGCAACGCGACCCGGTCGCTGTTCGTCGCGGTGCCCGAGGGCGCCTCGGCGCTCGACGTGGACCTGTCCGGCATCGCCGATGGCAGCCAGACCCGCTTCCTGGCCGTCGACCCGCAGGGCATGCCGGTGGAGGACAGCGCGGTCAGCAACTGCTACACGAACTTCTCGGACACCGGGGCCTGCGCCACCGGCGCGCGTACCTACAAGCAACCGATGCCCGGAATCTGGGAGTTCGAGGTGGAGGCGCGGCGCACCTCACCTGTCCTGGAGAACCCCTACCGGCTGGCCGCCACCGTGCTGGGCGCGCAGCTGGACCCGGCGTCCTCGGTGGTCGACGAGGCCGCACTGCACGCCCCGGTCGAGCGCTCGTTCACGGCCGTCAACCGGTTCGCCCCGGTGACGGCGCACGCCGCGAGCGGAGGTGTCGGCGCGCTTTCCCAGGCCCGTCCGACCCTGGCGGACCAGCAGATGACGGGCAAGCAGATCGCGGTGCCGCGGGACGCGACCCGCCTGGAGGTGAGCCTCGGCAACGCCTCCGACAAGAACGCCGACCTGGACCTGTACCTGCTGGGCCCGACCGGCGCCCTGATCGCCTCCTCCACCAACGGAGGAGCCCGCGAGTCACTGGCCCTCGACGACCCGGCGCCCGGCTACTACCAGATCGAAATCGGCGGTACGGACATCCCCTCCGGCAGCACCGCGTTCGACATCCAGGACACCCTGTTCTCGAAGTCGCTCGGCACGGTGACCGTGGACGATCCGCGGCCCGTCGCGCTCGCCCCGGGCCGGTCCACGCGGATCCGCGGCCGTCTGGTCGCGGAGACCGCACCGCCGGCCGGCCGTCAACTGGTGGGACGCTTCTCACTGGTGGCGGAGGAGGGCACCACGCTGGGCAGTGCGGACGTACTGCTCGGCAAGGTCACCCAGCCCCAGGCCGAGGTCTCCGGGTCGTTCGGGCCCGCGCTCGGGTTCGGACTGGACGACACCGGACGGGTCGTGGGCTCCCAGCAGGTCTCCAGCGCCACCCGGCCGATCCGCTGGGCGCCCGACAGCGGCGTCACACTGCTCGGCAACGCCGGAACCGGCACCGGTTACGCACTGGCCCAGAGCCCCTCGAAGGGCTACGCCACCGGCCAGTTGACGGTCGACAAGGTGACACGCGCCGCCCTCTGGAACGCGGACGGTGACCTCACCACGCTGCCGCTGCCGGACTGGGAGGCGTACACCTACGCCCGGGGCTTCGCCGTCGACGACGAGGGGACCGTGATCGGCAACGCCACGGGACTCGTCAGGAACCCGGCGACGGGCCGCGACCAGACGGTGAACGACCCGTTCGTGTGGAACGCGAAGGACGGTTACCGCAAGCTCGCCCACCTGACCGCCGATCGCTCCCTGACCGAACCTCTCGCCGTCAACGACGCCGGCGTGATCGTCGGCCACTCCTCCAAGGACGGCAAGCGGCGCGCGGTGCGGTGGGACGCCGACGGCACGATCACCGACCTGGGCACGCTCCCGGGCATGGCCGACAGCACCGCCAGGTCGGTCAACGCCTCCGGCACAGTCGTCGGCACCAGCGGCGACGACGCCTTCGTCATCAGGAAGGGCGCCGCGATGACCCGGCTGCCCGACTTCGGCTTCGACGCCAAGGCGCTCAAGGTGAACGACGCGGGGTGGATCATCGGTACCGCCGAGACCGCGCCCGACGCGACCACGGCCGTGGTGTGGGACCCCGAGGGCCGGATGTACGACCTGGGCGCGATGGTCGACTCCACGCACTGGGGCCCGACCGAGGGCATCGGCATCAACAACCGTGACGAAGTCGCCTTCTACGCAACGGACTTCAAGGACGCGGGGAAGACGAAGGTCGTCGTGGCCGGCCTGCCCGGCTGACACACGTTCCCCTTCTGCGGCCCGTCCGCCCCGGCTCATGGTCCGGGGCGGACGGGCCGCGCCCCTGTCCGGCGGCCCCGTGGGTGTCCGCCCACAACGAATCGGCTGCCGGTCCGTGAATACGGGCCGGCAGCCGACGGGTTCAGCGGATCACTTCAGGCCGAAGGCGCGGATCACCTCCTGCTCGACAGTGAGCCCGTTCGCGGCCTTGGCGGTGGTCTTGAGCGACACGAAGCCGCCCGGCTTCTTCGGCAGCTTCAGCTCCGCCGACCAGGAGCCCCGCCCGTCGCGGTCCAGCGGAACGGCCTGGTAGGTGGCACCGTCGTCGTACGACACCGACAGGGTCGCGGAGTCCGCGTACGTGGTCGAGTCGAGCCACTGCTGTGTAGCGGCGGACAGGGTGAGTTCGGTGCGGTGGCCCGACGCGACGTCGCCCGCGAGGTCAGTGTCCACGCCGAAGTGCGGCTGGAGCAGCTTCACCGGCTCCCGCGAGGTACCGGAGGCGATCGCGCCGGAGGTGAACCCCCACTCGGAGTGGCTGCTCACGGTGGTGTGCCAGTCGTCCGCGTTACGCGCGGAGTCCATCACGAGCCGGTACGGCAGCGCTTGTGCGGGCCGGCCCGACGAGCGCACCGAGCGGCTTGCGGACTGCGCGAGCAGGGTGTCGCCCTGGTACAGAGCCATCTTGCTGGTGCTCTTGTCCAGCAGGCCGGTCCGGTCGAGGGCGCCACCGTCCGCGTAGGGGGTGACGGCCAGGGTCAGGGCGTTGTTGCTGTCACGGTAGGGGCCCGCGTACGCGGTGCCGACGGCGGGGTGCTGGACCGGGGAGAACCAGCCGGTGGTGTAGCTCTTGCCGGCCGTGTAGTTCAGCAGTCCGCCGGTGTTGCCGAGAGTCCCGCGCGTGTCCGAGATGTTGTGGTCCTCGAACCAGGAGGAGCCGCCTTCCAGGTGGTCAACCCATTCGGTGCGGACCATCGGGTAGTACTCGGGCATGTTGTAGCCGACGCCGGCACCGTAGGTGGGGATGTCGTAGCGGTAGCCGTACCCGACGGTGGCGCGGTCCGAGTAGAGGCGGTTGGTGACCTCGGCCAGGTCGCGGCGCGCGTCGGGCGCGTAGGTCAGCGAACGGTTCGGGACCTGGTCGGTGTAGCGGGACACCAGGTCGTACAGGTAGCTGGGGGCTCCCGCCGCGTCGATCACGAGTTCCTGGCCGTGAGCGTCCCGGTCGAGCAGACCGGCCGCCTGCGACTGGTGTACCGAGAGCACCGGGATGTCGGCTGTGCCGCTCAGCGCGTAGGTCTCGTTGAGCCTGCCCGGCCGGTCGCTGAGGACCAGGAGCGCCTTGGCCCCGGCGGCCTCGGCGTTGGCGACCCGGGTGAGCGCGGGCACCGCGTCACTCCGGTCCACGATCACCGCCTTGCCCTTGACGTCCACGTCCGCGAAGTCGGCACTGCTGCCGGTGTGGACGTAGGCGGTGTGCAGCCGGAGCCGGCCGGCGACGACCGCGCTGCCGCTCTGTGCCAGCGTGGGCAGCGAGTCCTTGCCCGAGCGGTAGGTGAACCGGGGCTCCTGGAGATCCCAGCGGGTGACGAACTCGAAGCCGCCCTCGGTGACCTTGTCGGTGGGGCTCACCCACAGCTCGTCGGTCGCGATCGGCAGGGTGACGATATTGCGGATGACGGTGCCGTCCTGCGCGGTGCGGACCATCTCGTACCGCGTCTCGCGCACCTCGGTCGGCTTCGGTGTCCTGGCGCTGATCAGCCGGGACTTCGTGGCGTCCAGCGTGACCGTGGCGTCATCTGTCAGTTTGGTCTCCGGGTCGACCAGGAGCGCCTGCGCCTTCGTGTCCCCGTTGTCCCCGGTGACGTCGAGCAGCGACCACACGACGTAGTTGCCCGGCGCCAGGCGCAGGGTCTTGGTGCCCGTCACCGCGTAGTCGTCGGCGGTGCTGGATCCGAGCCGTGCCACGTGGACGGTGCCCGACGCGGGCTTCCCGTCCCGTCCCCGCAGGTTGACCGTGAGGTCGTAGAGCTCGCGCTCCTTGGCCAGGGCGAACCCGGTGTGGGCCACGACCGTGCCGGTGGTGTGGTCCTTGGCGGTCACCTGTCCGGAGAACGTGGTGCCCACGGCGACCTTCGCCGGGTCCAGCGAGAGGACCGCGTCGGCGCTGCCGCCGGCCGGAACGGTGACCTGGTCGGTCGAGAGCGTGTACGCGTCGGCCGAGGTGTCGGTGGCCAGGTCCAGGGTGACGGGCTGGTCGCCCTGGTTCCGGTACGTCACGGTGCGCTCGGCGACCGGGTCGTCGGCGCTGTGGGGCCAGTCGTACGAGGCCGTGGCGACCGAACCGGTGGCGGTGATCTTCGCGTCGACGGCCGCGGCGACGTCCACGCGGCCGGTGCCCATCTCGTACGGGGTGTAGTCCGGCAGTTCCTTGGACGTGCTCATGAGCGCGTCCTTGAGCTGCTGCCCGGTCCAGTCCGGGTGCCGCTCCTTGAGGATCGCGGCCGCGCCCGCGACATGCGGGGTGGACATCGAGGTGCCGGACATCGTGCGGTACATGCCGGTGGTGCCGGGGACCGCCTGCGAGGCGGCGGCGGTGATGTCCACACCGGGGGCGGAAATGTCCGGCTTGAGGCCGGAGTTCCCGACCAGCGGACCCTGGCTGGAGAAGGGCGCCCGCTCGTCGGACTTGTCCACGGCGGCGACGGTCAGAGCCTTCTCGGCGGATCCGGGGGTGGAGATGGCCCCGGGGTCGTAGGCGTTGCCCGCGGCGATCACGAACAGGGGTCCGCCGTCGGCCGACAGCGTGTTCACCGCCTGGGCCATCGGGTCGGTGCCGTCGTCGGGCGTGGTGTCGCCCAGGCTCATGGAGACGACCGAGGCGCCCTGGTCCTTGGCCCATTCCATGGCTTCGATGATCCCGGAGTCCTGCCCGGAGCCCTCGTTGCCGAGGACCTTGCCGATCAGCAGGTCGGCGGCGGGGGCGACGCCCTTGTAGTCGCCGCCCGAGGCGGCGCCGGAGCCGGCCACGGTCGAGGCGACATGGGTGCCGTGACCGTTCTCGTCGAGCACCGCCTGACCGGGCACGAAGCTCTTGGAGGCGACGATCCGGTCCTTGACGTCCGGGTGCGTGGGGTCGATGCCGGTGTCGAGCACCGCGACCTTGACGCCCTTGCCGTCGAAGCCCTTGGCCCAGGCCTCGGGTGCGCCGATCTGCGGCACCGAGTCCTTCAGGTCGGCCTTGACCCGTGCGTCGAGCCACAGCTTCTTCACTCCGGCCGAGAGCGTGCGGCTCTTGCCCGGAGTGGCGACGACGTCGTTCCAGAAGGCCTGCTGTCCGGAGCGCTTCACGGTCAGCGCGGCACCGTGGACGCTGTCCAGGCGGTGTGTCAGGGAACTGCCCGACGGGGTGGCGGGGAGCGAGCGGGTCGCCGCGTCGTACGTGGCGATCACGGGAAGGCCGTCGGTGTGGGCGTCGTCGTAGCCCATGCCGATCAGGCCCGTCACGTCGAACAGGCGCCGGTCGAGCGTGCCCGCGGTGATCAGCGGGGCGGCCTCGTCGGGGATGACGTAGTAGTCGTCACCGAGCTGCCGCACCTCGACGCCGCCCGGGGTGCCGTCCGCGCGGTCGACGGTGATGGTGTCGCGGGTGCCGGGGCCGTCCGCGTAGTGGACCACGTCACCGGTGATGAGGGTGATGTCGTAGGCGCGGGTGTCGTTCGGCTGGGCGGGTTCGCCGGAGGTGGCCGGCTGGGCCGCGGCCTGCAGGGGTATGAGCAGGCCGCCGGCCATGGCCGCCACACAGGTGAGCGCGGCCAACGAGCCGCGCCATCTGCGCGTCGGCCCGGCGTAACCGGGAGTTTGGGCTTCGGAGGTCATGGGGAAGATCTTCCGCCCTGCCGGACGGTCGTCGGCCTCTGCACCGTGGCGGCAAGTCGCCTGGCCACTTGCCGCCAGTGGGCCCGATCCGCGCCGGCGGGACGGGCACGGGACGTGTCGCCCCGCTGCGGCGAACGAGGTGCGGCAACGTCTCGCGGTACTGCTCCAGGATCGGCCGGTCCTCGCCGCGCACCACCCGCCCGGCGTCGAGAACCCCCAAGTCAGCGCCCTGGTGGTGGAGTTGTGAGCCGGTGTCCGTGCCGGGGATCGACGGCCGCGGACCGGGGAGAAGCGAGACGCCGGGGGCAAGCGGCGCTCCCGCTCCGGTCGTGCCGGCGACGGCCGGCGATGAGGGCCGGAAGGGCGCGCGGGGGCTCTCAGGGCGTCTTGCGTGGCCTGCTCGACGTACCTCAGGATCCACCGCGAGCTCACGCGGCTGCGGCGACTCCCCACACCCCAGAGGACTGCGGCGGCTGCGTGTAGCACCAGGTCGTCCCTCACGGGTGGGGGGAGACCCCCCGATTCTCAAGGAGAGCTTGTGCCCAGACGTTTCACGCGTCTCCGACGGCGGTCCGCCGCAGCCTTCGTCACCGCCGCCGCCACCGCGGTACCCCTGATGGCCGGAGCCCTTCCGGCCCAGGCGCAGACGGAACCCACCCCGTACTCCGCCTACCAGGCGAAATCCGAGGGCAAGGTACTCAAGCAGTTCGCCGGCCACAAGAAGGTGACCTTCTGGGTCGACTTCATGCAGGAAGCGGACGTCACGTCCGCCCGTGCGGCCAAGGGCAAGGCGGCCAAGGCCGGCGCCGTCTACCGGACGAAGACCGCGTTCGCCGAGAAGTCCCAGGCCGGCGTCATCGCACTGGCCAAGGAGGCCGGAGCGAAGTCCAAGTCGTTCTGGATCTCGAACAGGGTGAAGATCACCGGTGACGAGGCGCTCGCCCGGAGGATCGCGGCCCGCTCGGACGTGGCCTCCATCGAGGCCGACGACCCGGTCCTGGTTCCCGACCCGCTGCCCGGCACCGACGAGGTGCCGAAGGTCGACTCCGTGGAGTGGGGCGTCGACCGGATCAACGCCCCCAAGGTCTGGAACGACCTGGGCATCCGCGGTGAAGGCATCGTCGTGGGCAGCATCGACACCGGCGTCCAGTTCGACCACCCCGCCCTCGCGTCCAAGTACCGGGGCCTGAAGGTGGACGGCACATACGACCACGCGTACAACTGGGTCGATTTCACCGGTACGTGCCCGAGCGCCGCACCCTGCGACAACCACGGCCACGGCACCCACACGACGGGCACCATGGTCGGCGACGACGGCGACGGCAACCAGATAGGTGTCGCGCCCGGTGCCCAGTGGATCGCTGCCAAGGGCTGCGGAACCAGCTCCTGCTCGCAGGACGCTCTGCTGGCCGCGGGCCAGTGGATGGTCGCCCCCACGGACGCCTCCGGCGCCAACCCGCGCCCGGACCTCGCGCCGGACGTCATCAACAACTCGTGGGGCGCCGACCTCATCGACACCTGGTACAAGGACACCGTCCAGTCGTGGCGGGACGCGGGCATCTTCCCGGCCTTCTCCAACGGCAACAACGGAACCGCGGGGTGCAACACGGCGGGCTCGCCCGGCGCCTACTCCAACACGTACGCCTCGGGTGCCTTCGACAGCGACAACGCCATCGCGTCCTTCTCCTCGCGTGGCACCGGTGAGGCCGGCACCATCAAGCCGAACATCGCCGCGCCGGGTGTCAACATCCGCTCGGCCGCGCCCGGCGGCGGCTACGCCGTCATGTCCGGTACGTCGATGGCCTCCCCGCACACCGCCGCCACCGTGGCGCTGATGTGGTCGGCCTCACCCGCACTCCGCGGCAACGTCGCGGAGACGGAGAAGATCCTCGACGAGACCGCGATCGACACCGCCGACTCCAGCTGCGGTGGCACCGCGGCCGACAACAACGTCTGGGGCGAAGGCCGTCTGGACGCGTTCGCCGCGGTCAGCGCCACCCCGCGCGGCGCGCTCGGTGCGCTCGCCGGCAAGGTCGTCTCCGGTGACGCGGGTGTCGCCGGTGCCACCGTGACGCTGGACGGGCCGATGAAGTCCACCCTCACCACCGGCGCGGACGGTTCCTACGCCCTGCCCAAGGTGCTGGTCGGCGACTACAGGCTCACCGTCTCCAAGTTCGGCTACCACCCCGCCGAGTCCACCGTCACCATCGACGAGAACGGGACGGCGACCAAGGACTTCACCCTGGAGAAGGCGCCGGACGCGACGCTCAGCGGCACCGTGAAGACCGAGGGCGGCGTCGAGGGCGGCGCGAGCATCGTGGTCCAGGGCACCCCGGTGAAGACGGTCTCGGCCGCCGACGGCACGTACACCCTGACCCTGCCGGTCGGTACGTACAACATCGTCGTCACCCCGGTCAGCCGCTGCGCCACGGCGACGACCGTCAGGGTGGAGCTCACCGATCCGGAAAGCAGGAACTTCGACCTGGGCAGCCGGGCCGACGGCTTCGGCACGACCTGCACGGTCGGTACGGGCGCCTTCCCGACCGGTGACACCAAGCTCGCCATCGCCAGCCCGACGGCCGGCTCGGCGCCCCTGGATCTGCCGTTCCCGGTCGCGCTGTACGGGAAGACGTACCGCGCCGCCACCGCCACCGTGAAGGGCGTGCTCGCGTTCGGCACCTCCAGCGTCACCTCGGCGAACGTCGGCCTGCCGTCCACGAGCGTTCCCAACGGTGCGCTCTACCCCTTCTGGGACAACCTGCAGATCGACACCACCTCCGGCAACTCCGGTGTCTACTGGGCGACTCGCGGCACGGCGCCGCACCGCACGGTGGTCGTCGAGTGGCGTGACCTGCAGTTCATCTCGGCCCCTGCCCAGCGGATCAGCTTCTCCGCGGCCATCGGTGAGGACGGCACGGTCTCGTACCACTACAAGGACATCGACAGCGGAAGCTACGAGAACGGCTCCAGCGCCACGATCGGTGTCGAGAACCACACCGGCACGGACGCCCTGCAGTACTCGTCCAACGCACCGGCCGTCACCAACGGATTGAGCGTCTCCTTCAGCACCGGCAAGAACGCGGTGCTCGCCGGCACGGTCACCGACGACAACGACGGCAAGGCCGTGGAAGGCGCCACCGTCACGATCGGCAAGGGCGGCACCACCGTGGCCACCGGCACCACAGGGGCCGACGGCAGCTATCTCGTCCAGGTCCCGGCCGACAGCACGGAGTCGGCCTACGACATCGCGGTCTCCGCGGATCACTACGCCGGCGCCACCGCGGCACGTGAGGTGAAGGCCAGGGACATCGCCGTGGCCGACGCCGTCCTGAAGACCGCCCTGGTCAAGACCTCCAAGGCCGGCTTCACCGAGGTCATACCCGCGGAGCAGGACCGCACGCGCGCACTGACCCTGAGCAACGCGGGCACCGTCACCCCGTACACGGTGGCGGAAAAGGGTGACGCCTCCTGGGTCACGATCACGTCCGCCTCCGGCAAACTGCCCAACGGCGCCACGCAGAAGGTGGGCCTGGTCTTCGACACCAGGGGCGCGACCCCGGGCACGGTTCTCACCGGCACCCTGCTCATCACGTCGGAGAGCGGCAGGGCCCCCGTCATCGAGGTCCCGCTGAAGATCGTCGTCCCGGCCTACCAGACGGCGCTCGACACCGGCGCCACCGGTTCGCTCACGGACCTGCGGGGTGACACCTGGGGTCCCGACCAGGCGTACAAGGCCGGTTCGTACGGCTACATCGGGACCGGCGGCACGCCCAGCACGACGAAGACCATCTCCGGCACGAACGAGCAGGAGCTCTACGGCACCGCCCGCACCGGCGCGCAGGAGTACCGCTTCGACAACGTCCCCGACGGCGTCTACCGCATCGAGCTGGGCTTCGCCGAGGTCAGCACCGTCAAACCGGGGGCCAGGGTCGTCGACCTGCTCGCCGAGGGCAAGGAGTTCGTCCCCAACCTCGACATCGCCCTGGAGGCGGGCACGTTCACGGCTCTGGACAAGACCATCACGGTGAAGGTCACCGACGGTCAGCTCAACGTCCGGCTGTCGGCGATCCACGGCAAGTCACTGGTGAACTCGATCCGGGTCACCCAGCGACCCGACCTGGCGAGCTGAGGCACGACACCCTGACATGAAACCCAGGACGGCCCGCCCGGCACCCACCGGCCGGGCCGTCCCTCACCGGCACCGTCCTCATGGCGAGGCGCGGGCACGAACTCCGCGCGCCTCAGCAGCACTTGACCCAGTTGGACGAGGCGTTCCACACCGAGACGTCGGCGAGCACCTCTCCCCGGCCGGCTGGAGAACATCTGGTCGGGGATCCAGCACGGTGAACACGCGAAGGTCGGCACGTCGCTGCCCCCGAACATCGTGATGTCCGACGACACTCCGGCGATCGTGAGTTCGCCCGCGGACCACCACAACGGCGTCGCCCACCTCATCCACCCGCCGTTGCTGCCCGACGTGACCATGGCGCTCTTCGAGATCCCGAGGACCCGCTTCCCTCCTGACAGCGCTCACCGGGGCGTGCGGCCCATCGTGGGGGTGGCCGTTCTCGGCCCCGGCACAGAATGCCAATCCCGCCCTTTGGCACCCCAGATCTCCGCAACCGGACGCGACGTCAGTGACCGATGTAGAGGAACCGCACGTAGCGCGCGAACGACAGCCCGCGCTGCCGGAGTCTTGCCGCCTTGACGGAGTCGCTCAGGGCCCCGTGGAGGACGCTGCTCTGCTGGAGTTCGACCGTGCGCCGGCTGAACTCCTGCCGCTTCCTTCGAGCCTGATCGCCGGCAACGGTGTTCTCTCGAGCGAGTTGTTCCCGTTCGTCCTCCATCTGCTTACGTGCCTTCACACGCAGAGCATCGATCTCAGGCTCCACAGCCGTTCGCTGGGCGGTGAGCTGGGCGCGACGACGAGTGATGCCCTGCTCGATGGACTGTCGTTCTGACGTGCTGAGGGCGGTCGGTTGCCGGGCCTCTGCGGCGGCGACTACGTGTCTGCGCCAGGTATCGAGGGCAACGGCCTTGGCTTCGCCGATGCCGCGCACGTCGACGACACGACCGCTGCTCAGCACGAGCACGGCACCGGTGCTGTTGTACTGGGCGTTCTGCACGGACTGGTAGCCGGTGAAGTCTGCTGCTGTCCGGATGCCCGCCGCCGCCAGACTCGCGGTGAGTTTCGTTCCGATGCCGGTCGGCGGGGACTGGGCAATGAGCCGTCGGCCGAGTTGATCCCGCACGTAGGCGGACTGCTTGTCCTTGAGTGCCTTGGCCTGGGCCCTGCGGAGTTCTTCCACAAGCCCGTCGATCCTCTTGGCAATATCGCGCTGCTTGCGGACCTTGCGCTCCTCGGCCTCCTTGAGTGCGGCGTGATAGCGCGCTGTGAGCTTCTGCTGCGCCCGAGGGAAGGCGTCGGTCCGCGTCACCTCCGCAGCATCGAACGTCGCCCGATCCTTGTGCAGCATCTCGGCCGCCTTGATCGGGTCATCGAGCTGAGCCAGTTCATCCGTCAGCCTGGCGAGTGCGGCTCGCGACTGTGTCCGTTCCGTGCGGCGACTCCAGGCGAACGCGGTGAGCAGAACGCCAACGACGACTGGCACCCCCGGGCCGATCGGTGGTGTCGCGAAGCCCGCGACGATCATCAAGACAGTCGCGGCCAGCATGAGCGGCCACAGCACAGCCGTGGCGATATCCAGCAGCGTCCGGACGCGGAAGCCGTCCAGTGAAGTGGTCGAAGGCGAGGGCGGCGTGGACGCAACCTGCGGAGAAACGTGCCCCGCCATCCACCCCGGCAGTCCGCCTGCGACTGGAGCAGTTGCCGCGGCACGGGACGATCCGGCTGAGGTCGCTGTCGTCGCGGCGGTCCGCTGTTGGGGTACAGCCAAAGCAAGGGGAGGCAACAGATCCAAAGGCTGGAAGGCCAAGGACCGCACATGGTCGGCGAGGCCGTTCACCGTGGGGTCGGCGTGGGCCAGCAGCGTCTGCAGTCTCGTGGAGCCGCCCGGGCTCTTGAAGTCCTCCTCGGTCAGTAGCAGGAACTCACCGCTCGGCTCGTGCAACCGATTCCACAACGCAGGATCAGTGGCAATCGCTTTGAGGGACAAGAAGATGACCCAGGCGGAGAAGCGGTCCAGCGTCGCCCCGAAGTCGTCATTCCCTCGCATGGGCGACTGGTAGTTGCGGTGCCCCCGCTCAGTGCCACCCTTTCCGGCCAGCGCCGGGACATACATCCCGTCGTAATCGACCAGGCGCAACGTGTCATCGCTCGCGACAAGCAAGTTGCCGTGTTGAAGGTCACCGTGGGCTATCTCGTGGGCCGCCAGATCCCGCGTCAGTGCCTCGAACCGGCCGGCCAGACGGTCGACGGCAAACGTATGAGTATGGTTGTCGTCGAGCCAGGAAGACAGAGTGACGGCTTCGGTCCACTCCATTTTCAGGACCGGGTAGCGATCACGCCCCACGCTGATGGCATCGGGGAGGTACTCGAACCCCAGATTCCACGATTGTGAGAGCTCGGCCGAATTCAGCTGCGCCAGTCGGGAGCTGATGGCCTGATAGCGGTCTTCTTGGTCCGGAACGTGGCGGGTGAAGCATTTGATCGCATACCTCTGACCTGAGACGGCCGACGTCAGCGAGAAGACACTCGCGAAGGCCCCGGAGATGGCGCGGGGCAGCCCCAGCTTCGTCAGTTCCGGCCGTGCACCTTTGAGTTCGGGATGCTGGAAGCACAACTGCGTGTGCTGCAGCGCCTCCGCATAGTCGGCACCGCTGGGAAATTGTCGCTGCGGACCGATGGCCGGGCCCACGGTCACCGCCCCTCGAAATCGATCCGTACGAACGCCACATCGTCGTTGCGCAGTTGTCGGCTTTCCCGCAGGCCACTCAGCCAGATCCTGAACTCGCCCAGGTCATCGGGCCCGGCGAACTCCAACAACTGGCGTACGGCGTCTTCCTGGTCCGAGGCCGAAAGGAACCACGCGGCCAGGGCATCGGTCATCAGGAGCAGCCGGTCACCGGGGCGGCAGCGTCCGTCGCTGAACCGCGTACGGCGGGCCAACAGTGCTGCGTCGTGGTTTCGACTGCTGAAGAGATCGGGCGTGGTGCCGAATTCCTCGACAGCCAGCACCGGGAACGCCTGTACGAGTCGGCTGTCGCGCACGTGGAACAGGCAGCTGTCCCCCAGGGCTGCGGCGCGCCAACGCCAAGACGGCTCAGGTGCGTCGAGGCGGGAGTCTGAGTCCGGGTCGACGCGCACCGTCAGCAAAGTCGCGTAGGCGCCCTCCGCGACCTTGGAATGCTCGTACCACTTCAGCGGGCGCCCTTCCTCATCGCGCGTCTGCGTGTACTCCGCCAGCCAGGGCTCCCACAGAGCCACCGCCGACGACGCGAACTCCTCGAAGGGAACGCCGCCCGCCAGCAGGTCCGGTCGATCCATGGCGTGTGCGGCCGCGGCGTGTGACAGCAGACGGGCCCAGTCCTTGGCCAGGGCGCTCTCCGTCGCCCCGTCGCAGACGCCTACGGTGAGCGGCTCCAGCAGCATGCAGTCGTGTGGGCTACTGGGAAGCACTGCAACGGCGTCTTCGCATTCCGCCTCCGTACTTCCCTGCTTGGGAGCCACAAGGTGCGTGACGTACACGCATGAGGTGGAGGTCGTCACCGCAGTTCGGTCGCTCGGGTGCCGATGTCGAGGAACTGTACGACCGTGGTGATGTCCGCGTTGTACACGAAGCCTCGGGTGGTCTCGCTGACCCGCTGCCCCTGCGAGGCGGCGTACGAACGCATGTGACTGGGCAGCGGGCTCGACATGGCGAACAGTGTCCGGGCGTAGCTGTCGGGGAGACCGTCGGCAGTGTCCGGGAACGCGGTGGGAGTTCCCCCCGCTGCAGACACGTGCAGATTGAACAGCAGTGCCGCTCCGTCGGCCGTGGCGTGCGAGGTGATGGCCTCGGCGGCCGCAGTGGGATCGCCATCGGTCGACTCGCCGTCCGTCAGGTTGATGACGATGGGCGGGAAGCCGGCCGGGTAGCGCTCGGTCCAGCCGGCGACGAGGCTCTCCGCGTACTGAAGAGCGCGATTCATCGGGGTTCCCCCGCGGGCCACGGGATCCATCCAGAGTGGGAAGTTGACGACGGTTTCGACCAGACCTCCGGCGCCGTCGGGCACCTTCTTGCTTCGCTCGTCCACCCGGGCCGGATTGTCCGCCACCTCGCTCAGCGGCACAATGTCCCGGCCGCCGAGCGAGCCGGCGAACGCCGAGCCGACAGTGGCGCCGTATCCGACGACCGCGACATGGAAGTAGTCGCGTACGCCTTCTTCCTTGGCACACTTGACCGAGAGTTCGGTGAGGAGCCGGTTGATGGCGTCGGCGACGACGTCAGCCTTCTGCTGGGGGACCTCGCCGCCGATCGGGTCACTCATCGAAGTCGACTGATCGACGAGGAAGATGATGCTGGTCGGATTACTCCGGCTGATCTCTGCCGTGTACGGCACGTGGGCTCCTGGCGGGCGGTGAAGAAGTCGGTCGCGGGAGGAGCTCATGTGGCATGCTGGCGCGCCGGTCACCGGCGCGTACGCCGAGCCACCGAGATCCCCCCAACTGCAGCGTAGTGCGCGGACCTTGGTGTTTGGGCGGTCAGACTCAAACTGCCCTCGCCCGATCCGCATTTCGGTCACGCCTCGTCGTACCGCGACACAGGAATCTCAACGTGCCCGTACTTCATTCCGGTCGACTGTCGAGACACCTCGTCACCCGCTCTGTTCGACCGGCCCAGACGTGCCAGGCGGGGAGCCGCGCGCCGTTCGGCAGCAGGGCCGCGTGGCTGAGAGCGAGTCTCAGGTGACGACCGCTCTCGATATCGGGTGAGGCACCGTGGTCCAGCCGGACCCGAGCCACATTGGCACCCCGGCGGACCTCGAAGTCGTACGGATATCCGTCGACTGTAAGGTCGCGGTCGAGCAGAACTCCGGAGATCTCGTCCGTCAGAAGGCGTTGCAGCAGGTCGCCAAGCAGCTCGTGCTGCGGTTCGGGATTCACGTCGGACCCATCCTGCGCAGCTTTGGCCTCGGCCGCATCCAGCAGCACACTCGGCATCCCTGTACGCGCCGCCCAGAAGTCCCTGTCCCCGAAGACGATGAGATGCGAACGGGCACGTGTGATGGCCACGTTCCACAGGTTGACCTCTCGGCACAGCCAGTTGATCGCGCTGGGACGCATCCTCTCGCCGGCGACGAGAGACAGCAGGATCACGTCCTGCTGCCCTCCCTGGAAGGTGTGCACCGTTCCGACCCGCACGCGCGTTTCGTGTTCCCAGCGCTTGGCTATGAGTTCCTTCTGCGCCCGGAATGGAGTGACAACTCCCACCGTCGAGCCATCGGGCAGCCGCTTCAGTAGACGCTCGACCGAGAGGTGGACGCGCTGCGCCTCCTCCTCGTTGATCCATGATCCGTTGCTGCCCCTACGCGCCGTACCTGTCACGTCGAGCCATTGGACCGCGTCGACTCCGTCGAGGCGTCGCAGCGAACTGGGTTCAGTGAGAACGGTCAGGCGTCCGCCGTAGCAGTGCCGATTGGAGACACCGACGATGTCCGGATGACAGCGGAAGTGTTCGTCCAGCAACAAGGGTTGTCCTGTTGCACGAGCGGACGCATGGAATGAGGAGTATCGGCGATGGTTGAGCCTGTGCTCGTCCAGCCAACTCGCCCGCAGTCCCGCCGCGCGGTGCGCGTCGGCTTCCTGGCGTGGCTGGAGAGTGGTGATGTGCTGCAACTGCATCGGATCGCCGATCACCAGGGCCCGGCGTGCGCGGAAGAGCAGCGGCAGAACGTCCAGTGTCGAACACTGACTGGCCTCGTCGACGACGACCAGATCGAAAAGACCTGCCCGGTCTCGGAAACGCCGTGCGGACCTCGCCGTGACGGCCCAGCCCGACACCTGCGGCAGGATGCGGTCAAGCGCCGACCACTGCCGTGATGACCGTGACTTCACGGCTTCGACCCGGTCATGGATGGCTGCGCGTACCGTGACTGCCTGCTCCGCAACCAACGCTCGCAGCAGTTCCACCGATGTTTCCCTGACCCGACGGTCGGCGTCGTGAAGGGCTGCCAGGAGACCGGCGTCGTCCAGTGCCGCGTCAGCTTCGGCGCCCTCCCTTCGCCAGACAACTTCGGTCTCCGCGAAGCGAACCAGGCCGGCGAACTCCTTCCGACCTCCGATCGGCACGGGCAGCGGCGCAAGCCTGCTCAGGCACCTGCGTCGCAGCCAGCCGCCGAAGATCCCCAGACGGAGTGATATGCGGGCTCGGCGCAGCCAGCGTCCCAGGGATGCATCATCCCCCAGAGCCGCAGCAAGGGCCTGCGGCGTGACTTGCTGCCGCACTGCGTGGGAGGAGCGTAGTTTGCCGAGGCTGGCGAGTTCTCGCTCGATGGCGGCGGCCTCCGCGAGTCGGCGACGCGCTGCTCCTTGATCCCCGAGCCGGTTCCGCAGTTCGCCGCGCTGTATTTGCGACGACTGACGCAGCTTGGTGCTGCGGGCCAGCCCTTCCAGGGTCCGCAGCTCTGCCTCGACTGCTGCCTGATTTCCGGTGCGGACAAGGAGTCCGGGTGCGAGGGCTTCGCACCGCTGCCAGACCTCGTCGACAGCCTTGTTGTTCGTCGAGGCGACGAGGACGGTCTGACCGGCAGCCCGGGCCGTGGCAATCGCGTTGACGATGAGCTGGCTCTTCCCGGTGCCCGGCGGTCCGGTGGCGACGGTGAGTCTGCGCACCATGGCGGCGCGGATGACCGCTTCTTGCCCCTCATTCAGTTCCAGTGGGGCTACGACCTGCACTTCGGCTTCGGCGACTTCGTCAGCCCCCTGGTCCGGAGTGCCCGTAAATGCGCCGAGCGCGGTGTCGACGAACTGACCGACGCTGCTGCCCAGCGTGGCGTAGTCCTTGACCAGTTGTGCGGTGGTCGCCGCATCCGACCGTGTGGCGAAGACGATTGCGGTATTGCGGGCACCTTCGTGGGCTGCGTACAGCGAACTTCCGTCGCCGAGCGCACCGGGGTCGAGGTGCTCGGTGTCGGGCAGGCCGAGCTCTTGAAGCAGGCTGCGTAAATCACGGACCATGTCCTCCCGGAATCCGGGTCGCCAGTTGGGCTGGTATGCGGCGAGGAGCTGCATGCCTTCGTCCTTGCCCAACCGATCGAGGACGAGCTTGGGGTGGAGGACGATGGGTCCGGTGGGCGTCACCGTGCTGCGCTGCCCGGAAGCATCGCGTTCCACCTCGATCTGACGCATGGTGAGCGGCGCGCACACCTGCCGTTTGCCGTCGTAGAGGACAGCCACGGGGTATCCGTACCAGAGGTCGGCACCGTCCTTGCGGGCACGCTCGGCGAGATCCGCGACACGATCCGGCGCCTGAACCGAGGATTCCGTGCCGGAGAGCAGGACTTCCTCGCCGGAGGGCCAGACGACACGCGGCGGATCGCTGCCCACGAGTGGCAGAAGCCCGTCGCTGGAGTTCTCCGTCTCCAGACACTGCTGGTAGTACGCCAGTAGTCGTTTCCAGTCGGCAGTGGTGAAGGCCGAGTCGTTGTGAGCCTCCACGGCGCTCTTGACGGGTGCCGGTCTCACCACACCGTCTCTGTCCGTGACTGGGCTGAGGCCGGCCGGCAGCGGTCTGAGGGCGGGAATCTGCCGGCCGGTGGAGGCATGGGCGAGGTAGATGTCGCCGGTCACCTGCAGGCTGGACTGTGTCGGAGTCTGCTTGCGTCCGTCCGGTGCCTTCCCCAGGGCACGGCTGATATGCCGGAAGAGGTCGTTCGCCGAGACCTGTCCGTCACCGTCCAAGTCTGCTTGCCCTGAGTGCAGGCCTTCGACCATGGCTCTGGTGAACTGCGAGGGTTGATCGGCGTCGGTCGTGAAGGCCTGTTCCCAGTGCTGCGACGCGGTGATGACATATACGCCGCTGGCCTCCACCGCGGGTGCTGTGCCCACTTGCGCGGCGCCCTTGCTGCGAAAGCCCTGCACCGCACTGCCACTGAAGCAACAGTCGAGCAGCAGGATCTTGCGCCGGGCCGCACACTTCTCCAACTGGTCTGTCACGTATGAGGCTTCGAGTGCTGTCTGCTGGATCCGGTCCGCCCCGGTGTCCGTGGTGACGTAGTAGAGCTGACCGTCCTCCCGGTCGTACGCCCCGTGGCCGCTGAGGTAGAGCACGACCAGTTCGTCCGGCTCCCGGTCGTTGAGGAACTGCTCGATGGCCTGTTTGATCGCCGCCTTCGACGAGTCCTCCAGCCGCACGCACTTCTCGTAGCCGCCGACCGCGGGCATCTCGAGCACCTGGCTCAGGTAGTGCACGTCCGCACGCACGGACGGCAGGTCCGCGAATCGCTCATCGTCATATGCGGCGGTGCCCAGGAGTAAGGCGTGCTTACGACTCATCGCTCATCCCCCGGGCCGGTGCCCGAACCGTTGTCGCGGCCGTCTCGCAATTCCCGCACTTCGCGCCCGGAGACACCGCCCTGGAACTCCGTCACTGTTCCGTCGGCATGTACGACACGTACCTTGCGGCTCTTTCGCACCTCGACCCAGGCCTTGATGGCGGTCCTCGCCAGGGCGAGAGAGCCCGTGGTGAGGACGAGTACAACTTCCGGGGTCAGCAGTTCCGTCCCCTTCGCGCCCGCCGTGCCGCCCTGCGTGTCCGGCACGGCGAAGCGCACTCGAGTGCCGTCCAGCCGGTGCAGAACCTCGCGGAGCTCTCTCGCTTCGAGCTCCGCTTGCCGCGGGTCCGCGCCGAACACCTGGATCCGCGCGGGCTCGATCTCGTCGGACATGCTCCCCCTCAAACCGTCAACTCGACTGCTTCACAACCGAGTTGTGGAGCATCCATGATCTATCGTCACCCTAGTGCGTTTCCCGCTGCCAAGATCTGGGCGCCCAGCGCCTGCGTGGTGCGCCGTCGTCCGGGACACGCAGAATCCTGTACAGCGGCTCTCCCAGATCCGCCCACCTCTCCAGGGCATCCCGGTCCACCAGGCGAATCCCATAGCGCGGACCGCTGGCTCTCGCGGCCGCCGTGAAGCCACCGGTGGTGACGATCACCGCGAACTGCGCGCCGTGGTCGTGACGGTATGTGCCGTTGACCCGCTGAACATCCTGGTCCCCGACTCTTCGGTCCGGACGCAGCCGCTTGCACTGCACGACGACGCGTCGTCGCGCATGGTCGACGACAAGTACGTCGGCGCCCTTGTCTCCCGCTCGGCCCACATGTTCGGCGGTCAGCCCGTCCCGGCGCAGCAAGGAACAGACCGCCATTTCGAACCCCCGGGGGTCCAGCGAATCAAGATGCGCCAGCGAATACCGTACGGGGCCTGCGGGGATTGCCGTGCGGTCGGTCCATCTGCGCAGCGCCGGCATCCTCGGCTTCAGGCCGATTCCCGCTGCCACGAAGGCCAGCACGAAGCCTGTTCGCACAGGCCACATCTGCGCCATCTGCCACAGAGCACCGACCACAGCCAGAGTTCCCCCACCCCAGCCCCACCAGGGGACTGCCTTCCACCCTCCTTGGCTCCGCCTGCGCCTCATCAGACGGCCGCGCCGAAGAGCGCCCACATGCCGCAGGCCAACCCGAACAGCGCGAGGCCCGCCAGGTCGGTGATGGTGATCAAAGTGAAGGTGTGGTCCTGGCAGCGTGCGAACAGACCATTCCGTCTACGGCGACACGGCCGTTGGAAGTGGGTCGGGCCTCCGCACCGCGACACCAGCGCGGTGCCGCCGATCACCAGTAACACCATGACGAGCAGCATCGGATCCCCCCGTTTCCCGCCCCACGCCTTCCTGTTCATGGGTATAGGAAAAGGCACCGCCCCGGCCAGTAGGTCTTCGGCCGGACCAGCCGAAACGGGGGCGCATTGAAGCGTTGGCGACGCCGTCCCTCACCCTGTCTGCCTCGCGCGCGCCGACCGAGGGCTGCGGCCTTGCGGACGACTTACCCGTTGTCGTAGGCCGGAGCTAGGATTCAGCAGGTCCGTGACGCGGCGGAAACAGCAGGTAGGGCCACGAACGGGCGGCGACCGGGCACGGAACTAAGAGGCGGAAACGGCACATGCGGCAAGGCAGCCGATGGACCACGGTCACCGACTCCGAGTTTGATCATGAATTCCGCGGTCTGGAGGCCATCCGGGAGAAGCTGCCGGACGGCGATCCCTGGCGGGCCTGGTCGAACTTCACCTTCACCGCCCAGGCACAGCTGTGTGACCAGCAAGAACGGCACATGAGGACCGTCTCGTAACAGCGCAGAGCACGAGGACTATCGGTCAGCACTCCAGTCAAAGCGCCGTCGGTAACGGTTCCGCGCCGCTAAGTGCACCCGCTCCCGGCACCAACCAGTTCGGAATAAACCCGATGGATACGGGCTGAACCGGCGGGCGTCGAACTGTACGCTCCGGCAGTAAAGGCCGACAACGTCTGGCCGTCGCGCACCCTCTCGGGTAGGAGATCGCATGCAGGACCCTTCGGACTCGATGGAGCACGCCGAGCCTGAGGGGAGCGGCCAGAGCGACACCACCGGCTCGCCGGTCCTGGACGATCCGACGCCTGACCCGGACAACGACGCGGCGGCCGCATCGACGGTCATAGCGGAGGTGCTCCCCGGGATTGCCATGGTCTTCGGCGAGGTCCCCCCGGAACTCAAGCCCGATCTGCTCGACTTCGGGTTCGTGTCGGTCGCCGACCGCAAGCAGATCTCCACGGTCCTCGCCTCGATCGGGAACGCGGCGACCGTGGCCGGCAACCTCGGACACGCCTACGCCGGCGCGCAGGGGCTCTACCGGATCAGCCGCGCGACACAGGCCCTCCTGAAGGCCGGCGGAACGCTCGCAGTCAAGGACGGCGCGAACCTCGGAACAGTGATGTTTCGGGGCCGCATCATCGCTCAGTCCCGTTTCATCCCCGTGAATGCGGTGAGCGCGGCGCAGAACGCCGCCTCGATCGGGCCTGCCCTGGCCATGGTCGCCCTTCAGATGCAGCTGACTGAGGTCGAGGGTCTCGTCAGAACCAACATCGCGCTGACCAGTCAGGTACTCACGAAGGTTCGCCTCGCACAGTGGGCCGAGCTGACGGCGCTCGTCGCCACCGTCGACCACGTGGTCGTCCAAGCGCGAGAGGTCGGATCGGTCCCGACATCCCTGTGGGAAACCGTCGCGGGCAAGAGGGCGGACCTGCGTACGCAGCGTGACCTGTACCGCCTGAACGTCGGCGATCACATCCGGCAGATCCAACAGCTCGACGGACATGCCCGCCGTGAGTACCTCGAGACGAACGCCGAAGCTATCGTCTTCGACGCGCACGCCCTCCTGTCCTCCGTCAAGGCATGGATCGGATACCAAGCGCTGCACGCCGCGCGGGCGAGAGCCGCGGGCCCCGAAGACACCGGCGAGGCCCTGCTTGTCGAGTCCATCGTGCGCGACACTCGCACGGAGCTCGACGCCGCCCTCACTGAGACGACGAGCCTCGTCGACTCGCTGACACGGGAACTGCGCATCATCGCCGAACTCCCCGGACGCGACACGCTGCAACTGCCGGGGAAGCGGAAGAAGGACTCGATCGCGACCCGCCAGACCTCCGCTCTTCTTCTGGAGGCGATCGAGCCTCTTGCCGACGCCCTCCATCCGCCGGCCCCTCAGCTCGAAGCTCCGGACGTCGTCTGCGCACCCGAAGCACTGGATCTCGCCCCGTACCTTCGCGTCCTGCGATGGTTCCTCAAGGACGGTGAGACCCTGCGCGTCATCGGCTTCCCCGATCAGCTCGACGCTCTCGCTCCGATCTCCGCGATCTTCAGCGGAGCGAAGGACAAGCTGGCGTCCGCGAGGGACAAGATGGCGGCGAAGACCCTGGTCGCCGTCACGGACCGCCGCATCATCACGGCCAGGACGAACGCGTTCCTCGAACAGGGCGAGATCCGTGGGGACATCCCGATCGACCAGGTGCGCTACGTCCGAGCGAAGACCGCACAGGACAAGAACACACGCGTGACGATCGACGTCATCACACGCGACGAGAACACCCGATGGCTCTTCCAGGCCGACATCGACAACGCTCAAGTGGACGCGCTCGCCGCCGTGCTCGCCGAGTCGATGACGATCCCGGACGTCGAACGCGATGAGCTTCGACGGCGGGCCCGTACCCCTATCGAGGCGGGCACGAAGAGCGAGATCACCGGCGCGACGCCGTCCACGAAACCGACTGGGTCCGAGGCCGCCACCTCCGATACCGAGTAGACCTCGATCCCATCGCCGCGGACCGCGAAGACCCGACGTCAGGGCCCGCCGTCACAAGTGGCAACCACTGCACCTGAGACCGGGCAGATCCCTCACGGCGGCCACCGCGATCAAAACATCGCTGTCCAGCAGCAATTGCCCCGTCTTGACGTGATCCCAACTGGTGTCACCCCGTGTCCCACGGATAGCGTTGGTTCGCTTGAGCAACCCCCACCTCACCAGGAGTCCCGAGTGAACCGCCCCGCCCGGCTCGTCGTAGCCGCGCTCACCGTATCCACGGCCCTGCTGTTGACCGCCTGCGGCTCGGGAGGGGGCGACGACTCGTCCTCGGACAAGATCAAGGGGGCGGAGACCGGCGGCAGGACACCGTCAGCGAGCGCTTCTGCTCCGACATCCCCGTCGGACGGGGTCAAGCGGCCCGAGATCACACTCTCCAAGGAGTTCCAGGCGAACTTCGATGGCTGGACGAACAGCGATCCCAAGCTCCAGGCGATCCTGAACGACGGCAGGGAGGAGCTGAGGTCGAAGTACGCGGCGATCATCCAAGCGAACCCGGACTCGGACGCGGTGGCGTTCTACAACTCGGGGACTTCCCTGACGTCCGCCCGTAAGTGGGTCAAGAGCTTCACGGACACCGACGACGGCCTGATCGGCAAGGTCACGGTCTACCGCCCTCAGGTCCACATCAACGACAGCGGTTCGGGCGTGCTCTTCTACTGCGTCGACGAACGCAAGGCGTCCACGAAGAACCGCAAGACCGGCAAGGTCACGACCACCCCCGACAAGCCCGAGTCCGTGCTGCAGTACCGCGCGAGGCTGGACAAGACCTCACAGGGCGTCTGGAAGAACGTGTCCCTGACGACGGTCGCCGGCGGCTGCGGCTGATGCGGTCCGCACCGAGGGCGTGCAGCCTTGTGGTCACCTCCGTCGCCGCCCTGCTCCTCGCCTCGCCGGCCGCGTTCGCCATCGGAGACAAGAAGGGCCAGGCACCACCCCCTCCAGGCCCTTCCGGCGGTTCGTCCGGCAGCACGCTGAACGCCAAGGCCACCGCCACCGGCATCAAGGTCACGCAGCTCAGCGGCGGTACCTCAGGTACATCACCCAAGGTTCTCGCCCCCGTGGACCCCAACTGGAAGCCGCCGGCGTGCTGGTACGAACCGGTGGCCACGCCACAGGCGCTCAAGGCCGCGGTGGACCGGCTCAAGAAGAACCCCAACTCGAATCTGGTACCCGTCACCCCCACCCTCAGCTGGGGCGAGGACCTGATGGTGGACCACTATGAGAAGGGCAAGGCCGAGAACGGCATCGGGGACGGTTACGAGAACTACAACCTCGGCAAGAACGGCATGTTCTGGCGTGGGGTGATCAACCAGGACAGGGCGAACGACCCCGAGTCGTACGACTGCGAGGACACCCTGTTCTGGCAGAACGCCAGAACGCTCCCCGCCGACAAGCACGCCCCCACCCCTGACGTCCTCGCCGCCTACGCCTACAACAAGATCAAGGTTCCGGAGACCGAGGTCGAGGCGAAGCCGGACACCAAGTCCACCGTGAACTTGCCGACTTGGGTGTGGCTGGGCAAGGGCACCTTCAAGCCGGTCAAGGTCCGCGCCGAGCTGGCGGCCGCGGGAGTGTGGGCGGAAACGACCGCGAAGCCCGTCGCCCTCCACCTGAACCCGGGCACGGACGACGCCGATACCTACCCTGCCTCCGGTGACTGCGCGATCGACGACGACGGCTCCATCGGCACCCCTTACACCAAGGGCGACGCCGGCAGGACCCCACCGTGCGGGATCACCTACCTGCGTGCCACCGACGGCAAGCCGTACCGGCTGAGCGCGTCCATCACCTGGCAGATCTCCTGGCAGGGCAGCGGCGGCACGGGAGGGAACCTGCCGAACGGCACGTTCGAGACCACTCAGGACATGGATGTCCAGGAGATCCAGTCCATCAACCGCTGATATCGGACGTTCTGCGGCGGCGGGCGAAGACACACATCAGCACAGGAACGGGGGAGCAGTGAGCGACCTGTCGGTCGACTGGATCGTGCACGCCGTACTCACCATCCTGCTGATCCGGAAGCTGGGCGCCAAGGAGTCCAGCACGTACGCGGCACTGTTCATCGTGGCCGTCTCGCTGATGTCCGTCTACGTCGCCGCCATGGCTCGCGACGATCTCACGCTGCGGCAGCGCGGGGAGAAGACGACAGCCACGGTCGTGAAGCAGTGGCGCGACCCCGCCGAGGGGCGCAGGAACCGCGACTACAACTACGCACTGGAGCATCAGGACGGTACGAAGGTGCCGGGGCCGGTCATGAAGACCTCGTCCGACCTCCACGACATCGGCCAGAAGGTGACGGTGTTCGAGGACCCCCAGGGCGAGCTACGTCCTCGGACGCCGGGCCAGGCGGATGCGACGGGCGAAGCACTCGGATCGGGTGCGTTCGCGCTCGCCGCACTCGGCGCCGTCGGCTGGATGACGTGGCGTGGGTCGGACGCCGCGAGGCGGCGAACGAAGGGAAAGCCGGGGAGCGGCATGCGCACGATGTACAGGGCCGTCTCCGGCGACCACGCCACGCAGGAAGAGCAGGAGGAGAAGCTCCGCGAGGCCCTGCGCACGTACTCCGCCGACCGCCGCGGCTACATCAAGGTGCAGCCCGAGGAGTATCCCGACCTGCCGCAGCAGCGAGCAGCCCGGATCGCCTGGGAGATGGGCCTGCGTGCGGAGGCGATGAACAACCGGGGCTCGTGGCGCTTCAAGGAGACCGTGATCGAGGAAGTCCCGCACGACTGAGCGGGGAGACGCGGGTACCGACGCCACTCCGGCCCCCTTTCACGGGTCGGCACATCCGTACCCAGGACTACCGTGCGGACGAGGCCCGCTATGTGCTCCTCCACCTCGGGGTCTGCTCTACGCCTGTCGCCCTGCTGCTGGCGGACGTGATCTGCGGTGGAGTCGGTTCATGACGCCGGTTCCGGGCCTGGAACCGGTCCCGGAGGTGGGCGCCGCCGTCCACGACACCCGGCAGGATTATCACGGGCTGGTCTTGGGCCACGAAGGACCATACCTACAGGTCCGCCCCTCTGCGGTGGCCGCGAATGGGACGCCGAACGGGACCGCCTCCGGGTCCTGAGCCAGGCCGAGTTGCTACGCGCCCTCGTCGCCGAGGCGAACGCCCACAGCAGAGAGCCGAGATAGCCGCACCGCACTCTGCCACCGCAACCACCGGCCCGAATCCCCGAGGCGGGCCCCCGATCCCGCAGCCCGCCCCGGCCGGCTCCGCATCAATCCCCCTCCCCTTGATCAACCCGCTCACCTAGGATGGCGAGAACCATCTCAGCGGCCCGACGGGCTTCCTGATCCGCCTCGCGTGAGCGCGCGGCGGACGCCGAAGGACATGCCCCCACCCGCACGAGTCTTCTTCGTGCTGCCTGGGGGCATTGCCTTGCTGTTCCGTGAGTCCGCGGCGTCCGTGGCCACCCGCATCATCGAAGGGTCGCTGGCACTGCATCTGACCGAGAACTTCCGTCATCAGCACGGCCGGAGGGCCGGACAGGCGGAGGTACGATCCTGGGAACGCAGCCTCCCGGCTCTCGTCAACGCACTCATGGACGCCGGACTCGGCGACGTCGAGGTACTCATCGAGTACAGCCTGCCCCTCACCAGCAAGCGAGCCGACGCCGTACTCGCGGGCGTGCATCCGACCACGGGCGAACCGTCCTACGTCGTGGTCGAATTGAAGCAGTGGAGTTCGGCGTACCCGGAGGAGGACGAGCCGCTCCTCTGCCGCATCGACGCGTACGCGCATCCCGTGCTCAACCCGATCGAGCAGGTCCGCGGCTACTGCGAGTACCTGCTGTCGTTCAACGGCGCGCTGGAGCGGATGCCGAAGTCCCTGGCCGGAGTGGCGTTCCTGCACAACGCGACCGAGTTCGGGATTGCGGGGCTGCGGGGTGTAAAGGAGGACCAGCACGGGCGGATGTACACCGGCCAACAGCGCGGTGCCTTCATGGACTTCCTGCGCTCGCGGCTCGCCGCGAAGCCCGGCGCGGAGGCGGCGGACGCACTGCTCAGCGGCAGGATCCGGCCGTCGAAACAGCTGATGGCCGTCGCGGCGGCCGAGATCCGTGACCGTGAGCAGTTCGTCCTCCTCGCTGAGCAGCGGGTCGCGTACGAGCAGGTGATGTCCGCCGTCCGCAAGGCGAAGCGGTCCAACCACAAGCAGGTCGTCGTGGTGACCGGCGGTCCCGGCTCCGGCAAGAGTGTCGTGGCCCTGTCGCTTCTCGGCGAGCTGTACCGGCGTGGGGTGACCGCACTGCACGCGACCGGCTCCGCCTCGTTCACCAAGACCATGCGCAAGGTCGCGGGGGCGCGCATGCCCGCCGTGCGGAAGCTGTTCCTGTACTTCAACAGCTTCATGGACGCCGAGCCGAACGACCTCGACGTGCTCATCTGCGACGAGGCCCATCGGCTGCGCAAGACCTCTGCCAACCGCTATACAAAGGCGGAACTACGCACCGGCCGTCCGCAGGTGGCTGAACTGATCGACGCGGCCCGGGTGCCGGTGTTCCTGCTCGACCAGCACCAGGTGGTGCGGCCCGGCGAGATGGGGACCAAGGAGGAGATCAAGCGAGCCGCCGCCGAACAGGGCCTCGACTGCACGGTCGTGGAGCTGGACGGCCAGTTCCGGTGCGGCGGGAGCGACGCGTACGAGAAGTGGGTCGTCGACCTCCTCGGGCTGGAGGGCGGAACACCCGGCGTGTGGGAGCCGGACGGCAAGCTGGAGCTGCGGACGGCCGAGAGCCCTCAAGAGCTGGAGGACTTCCTCGTCGCCCGCCGCGAGGAGGACTACGAAGCGCGTATGACGGCCGGCTACTGCTGGAAGTGGACCACTAAGTTCACCCCGGACATGACGGCGCTTCCCACCGACATCGTCATTGGTCACTGGGCGCGACCCTGGAACGTCAGCGGCGACCGGTCCCTCCTCGGGGCACCGCCCGCACCCTTGTGGGCCACGGATCCGGCTGGGTTCGGACAGGTCGGCTGCGTCTACACCGCGCAGGGCTTCGAGTACGACTGGTCGGGCGTGATCATCGGACCCGACCTTGTGTGGCGGACCGACCGATGGGTCGTCGACCGGGCGGCGTCCAAGGACCCGATCTTCACCAAGGCGACGCCGGACAGCGAGATCGACCGGCTGATCCGCAACACCTACAAGGTGCTGCTGACCCGGGGCATGGTCGGCACGATCATCTACTCGACGGACCCGGAGACGCGCGACAAGCTGCGCTCGCTGGTACAGCCGACATCCGGGGTGGAAGTGCCCGTCCTCGTGTAGTCGGGTGATCGTTCATGGTTCAGCAGCCGCTCGTGCCCCACCACATGCTCGGGGCGAAGGTCCTGGAGCAGCGGATCCTCGGCGGGGACGTGAGCCACGTCAAAAAGCTGCACCCCGAGGCGCCGACACCGCAGGTGTACCGCCCGGACTCTGTTCGAAGACATCCGGGCAACACTGTCTCGGACGGGCGACCGGGCTGTCATCGGCGGCCTCACCTCAGCGGATGGCGGCGGCACGCCGGATGAAAAGGACGAGTGGGGCGAGGCCTTCGACTGGACGCCTCAACTGCTCGACTCCAGGACGGGAGCACGCACCTGCTGCGCCGCTTCGCGAAGAACGCCGGCGAGGACGAGCACGGATTCACTTCGCTCGACGCCGGCCTGTCCGTGATCGCCGAGCACCCCAAGGCGCTCGGCTAGAAAGGACTGATCCTGTTCATGGACGAGCTCCATCGCCCGTCAGCGGGTGAAACGCTCGCTGCCTCGTGGGCGGCCGGCGCGGTTCCCGCCGAGCGGCCCCGGCGCACTTCCTGAACACGTCACCTCAGGCACGAGCGCGCGGGAAGGAGCGAGGGGCACGAGGCCCCACGTCCTACCCGCGCCGCCCCTTGCAGAAGCAACTCACGCGTCCTTCTTCACCGGCTCCAGAATCGCCACGCACTCCACGTGGTGCGTCATCGGAAACAGGTCGAACGCGCGCAGCGTGCGCACCTTGTAGCCGCCGTCGCGGAAGTACGCGATGTCCCGGGCCAGTGCCGCCGGGTCGCAGGCGACGTAGGCGATCTTCCGGGCGCCGAGCGACGCCAGGTGCTCCACCGTCTTCTTGCCCGCGCCCGCGCGGGGCGGGTCCAGGACGATGAGGTCGACCTCGGTGATGCCGGTGCGCGGGAGGTCCGCCTCGACCTTGCCCTGTTCGATGCGGACGCGGTCGAAGCCGGCGAGGTTGTGGCGGGCGTCCTCCACGGCGCGCTTGCCCGACTCCATGCCGAGGACCGCGCCCTGGTCGCCGATGCGGTCGGCGAGGGCGCCGGCGAAGAGGCCGACGCCGCAGTACAGGTCGAGGGCCATGTCGCCCTTGCGGGGCAGCAGACCCTGCATGACGGCCTTGACGAGGGTGTCGGCGGCCATCGGGTGCACCTGCCAGAAGCCGCCGCTGCCGACCCGGTAGGTACGGCCGTCGGCCCGCTCGCGGACGAACGCGCGGCCGTGGACGCGGTGAATGCCGCCGTCCTGCTCGGCGACCCGCATCACGGAGACCGGCTTGTCGAGTTCGACGAGCGGCAGCCGGGCGCCCGGCTGCGGTTCCAGGATCACCATGCGGTCCTGGGATCCGGTCGCGGCGATCGCGTCGACGGACACCATGCCGGCCCAGTCACGGTCCTCGATGCCGAGCTCGGTGACGCCCTCGGCGGCGATCAGGCAGCGCTCGACGGGCTCGACCTCGTGCGAGCGGTGGCGGCGCAGACCGGCGTTGCCGTCCGCGTCGACCGCGTACTGCATGCGCGTGCGCCAGGCAGGGACCTCGCCGGCGGGAAGCTTGTCGCCCTCGGCGGGCATCACGGTGCCGTCCCAGCCGGCCTCCTCGGGCGTGAGGCCCGCGAGACGCTGCAGCTGCTCGGCGATGACCTCGCCCTTCAGGCGGCGCTGCGCACCCGGCTTGGCGTGCTGCCAGTCGCAGCCGCCGCAACGGCCGGGGCCGGCGTACGGGCAGGGTGCCTCGACACGGTCCTTGGACGCGTCGATGATCCGTACCGCGTCGGCGCGCAGGAACCGCGCGCCCTCCTCGCCCTCGGTGACGCGTGCCACGACGCGCTCACCGGGCAGTGTGTGCCGGACGAAGAGGACCTGGCCCTCGTCCGTGCGGGCGATGCAGTGACCGCCGTGCGCGACGGGCCCGATCTCGACCTCGTACTCCTCCCCCACCAGCGACTTCTTCGGTTCTGCCTGCATGGTGGGGTGACTCCAGATGCGATGGGGGGTACGGCCGGACAACAGCCGACCAGTCTACGTGCTTCCGGCGCCCGCCGATCGCACCCGTCGGCCGGCCCGCCATCGCAACCCTGACAGGCCAACCCGACAGGCCATCCCGTCAGGGCCACCGCGACAGGCCATCCCCTCAGGCCATCCCGTCAGGCCGACCCCGGCAGCTCGCACCCGCCAGGGTCCTCACCCGTCCTCCGCCGTCACTTCTTGGCGGTCGGCTCCTTGGGGCGCTCGTGCGCGGGGCCCCGCCGCACCGCACCCGGCGCGTTCCAGTCCTGGCGCCTGCGGGCGCGCAGCTTCGCGGCCTCGGAGGACTCCAGCTGGTAGGGCACCGAGGTGACCATGACGCCGGGTGTGAACAGCAGGCGGCCCTTGAGACGCAGGGCGCTCTGGTTGTGCAGCAGGTGCTCGTACCAGTGGCCGACCACGTACTCGGGGATGATCACGGAGACGGCGTCGCGCGGCGACTCCTTGCGCAGGCCCTTGACGTACTCGATGACGGGCCGGGTGATCTCGCGGTAGGGCGAGTCGAGGACCTTCAGGGGCACGTCGATGCCGCGCCGCTCCCATTCGTCGCGCAGGTTCTTGGTCTCGGCCGGGTCGACGTTGACGCTGAGCGCTTCGAGGGTGTCGGAGCGCAGCAGCTTGGCGTAGGCGAGGGCCCGCAGCGCGGGGCGGTGGATCTTGGAGACCAGGACGACGGAGTGGACGCGTGAGGGGCGGACGCTGTCGTCGGACGGTCCGTCGGGGGCGGCGAGCTCCTCGGAGACCCGGTCGTAGTGCTTACGGATCGCGGACATCGTCACGTAGAAGATCACCATGCCGAGCAGGGCGACCCAGGCGCCGTGCGTGAACTTGGTGACGAGGACGACGACCAGGACGAGGCCGGTGAAGAAGGCGCCGAAGGCGTTGATGGCCCTGGAGCGGACCATGTGGCGCCGCTTGGCCTGGTCGGTCTCGGTGGCCAGGTGGCGGTTCCAGTGGCGGACCATGCCGGTCTGGCTGAGCGTGAAGGAGACGAACACGCCGACGATGTAGAGCTGGATCAGCCGGGTCGAGTCGGACCCGTAGATGATCACGAGCATGCTCGCGGCGCCGGCCAGCAGCACGATGCCGTTCGAGAAGGCGAGGCGGTCGCCGCGGGTGTGCAGCTGACGCGGCAGGTAGCGGTCCTGGGCGAGGATCGAGCCGAGCAGCGGGAAGCCGTTGTATGCGGTGTTCGCGGCCAGGAAGAGGACGAGGGCGGTGGCGGCGGCCAGCACGATGAACAGGAAGCTGCCCTTGCCGAACACGGCTTCGCCGACCTGGGAGATCACCGGGTTCTGGACGTAGTCGGCGCCGACCGCCATGCCGTTGTGGATCAGGTCGGTGGCGGGGTTCTCGGCCATGCGCACCTTGGTCACCATGGCGAGGGCGATGATGCCGCAGAACATGGTGACGGCGAGCAGGCCCATCGCCGCGAGCGTGGTCGCGGCGTTCTTCGACTTCGGCTTGCGGAAGGCCGGGACGCCGTTGGAGATCGCCTCGACGCCGGTGAGGGCGGCACAGCCGGAGGAGAAGGCGCGCAGCAGCAGGAAGACGAGGGCGAAGCCCGCGAGCCCCTGGTGCTCGGCCTTGATGTGGTAATCGGCGGTGGGCGCCCGCATGGTGTCGCCGAGGACGAGGCCGCGGAAGGCACCCCACGCGATCATGATGAAGACGCCGGCGACGAAGACGTAGGTCGGGATCGCGAAGAGCTTTCCGGACTCCTTGACCCCGCGCAGGTTCATCAGCGTGAGCAGGATGATGACGGCGACCGCGCAGGGGACCTTGTGCTCCACCACGAAGGGGACCGCCGAGCCGAGGTTCTCGATGCCGGAGGCGATGGAGACGGCGACGGTGAGGATGTAGTCGACGAGCAGGGCGCTGGCGACCGTGAGGCCGGCCCGCGGTCCGAGGTTGGTGTTGGCCACCTCGTAGTCGCCGCCGCCGCTCGGGTACGCGTGCACGTTCTGGCGGTAGGAGGCGACCACCGTGAACATCAGCACGACGACCGCGAGCGCGATCCAGGGGCTGAAGTGGTAGGCCGACACGCCCGCGATGGAAAGGACCAGCAGCACTTCTCCGGGCGCGTACGCCACGGAGGAGAGCGGGTCGGATGCGAAGACGGGCAGGGCGATGCGCTTCGGCAGGAGCGTTTCGCCCAGCCGGTCGCTGCGCAGGGCCCGCCCGATCAGAATCCGTTTGGGCACGTCGGTCAGTTTGGACACAACAGGGAATCGTAAGGGCTCGAACTGGCAGCCGCCCACCCGCCGTCCCTGTTCGTCTCACCATCTGCTCTCCGGGTGAAATCGGGGGCCGCTCCGGCTGCGGATTCCGTGGTCCCGGAGCCTCGCGTGTCTATATGACAAAACCCCCCACTCTGACCGCCTTGGAGAACCCATGCACCTGAGCCCGGAGCTCATCGGCGCCGCTGTCGGTCTGGTCGGCCTCGGAATCCTGACCCTCGCGAGTGTTCGCAGCATCACACGGCGCTGAGACCGGCCGTCCGCCGCGCTCTCCCGGCCGCCGCGCGAAAAAGCGCAGGCGACGCTGCACAGGGGTGCCGCCGGGTGACCGCGCGTGTGTAGCTTGGGCGGCGGTCTGAGACCCTGTTTGCCCGAGCCGTAACCATTGACATCCGGAAGGACGGTCGTGCACATCGTCATCATGGGCTGCGGAAGAGTTGGTTCCGCTCTTGCCCAGAACCTGGAGCAGCAGGGGCACACGGTCGCCGTGATCGACCAGGACCCCACCGCCTTCCGTCGGCTGGGCTCCGGGTTCGGCGGCCGTCGTGTCACCGGAGTCGGTTTCGACCAGGACACCCTGCGCGAAGCGGGCATCGAGGAGGCGGGCGCGTTCGCCGCCGTCTCCAGCGGTGACAACTCGAACATCATCGCCGCCCGCGTGGCCCGCGAGATGTTCGGCATCGAGAACGTCGCGGCACGCATCTACGACCCGCGCCGCGCCGAGGTCTACCAGCGCCTCGGCATTCCGACCGTCGCCACCGTCCGCTGGACGGCCGACCAGATGCTCCGCAGGCTGCTGCCCTCGGGCGCCGAGCCGCTGTGGCGCGACCCCACCGGCGGTGTGCAGCTCGCCGAGGTGCACACCTCCCCCACCTGGGTGGGCCACAAGATCAGCCGGCTCCAGGAGGAGACGGGCGTCCGCGTCGCGTTCCTCACCCGGCTGGGCGAGGCGGTCCTGCCGACCTCGCAGACGGTCCTGCAGGAGGGCGACCTGGTGCACGTGATGATGCGCACCGACGAGGTGGACAAGGTCGAGGCGGCGTTCGCCAAGGGCCCTGAGGAAGAGGCGGGTCACTGATGAGGGTCGCCATTGCCGGTGCCGGTGCCGTGGGCCGCTCGATCGCGGGCGAACTGCTGGAGAACGGCCACGAGATCCTGCTGATCGACAAGGCTCCGACCGCCATCTCGGTCGAGCGCGTCCCGCAGGCGGAGTGGCTGCTCGCCGACGCCTGCGAGATCACCTCCCTGGACGAGGCCGCGCTCCAGCGCTGCAACGTGGTCATCGCGGCCACGGGTGACGACAAGGTCAACCTCGTCGTCTCCCTGCTCGCGAAGACGGAGTACGGCGTGCCCCGGGTCGTCGCCCGGGTGAACAACCCCAAGAACGAGTGGCTGTTCAACGAGTCGTGGGGCGTGGACGTCGCCGTCTCCACCCCGCGTCTGATGTCGGCCCTCGTCGAGGAGGCCGTCAGCGTCGGCGACCTGGTGCGGCTGCTCCGCTTCAGCCACGGCGACGCCAACCTCGTCGAGCTGACCCTGCCGCCGGAGTCCGCCCTGGCCGGCACGACCGTCGGCGACGTCGAGTGGCCCGAGGACACCTCCCTGGTGACCATCATCCGCGGCACCCGCGTCCTGACGCCCTCCCGGGAGGACTCCCTGGAGGCCGGCGACGAACTCCTCTTCGTGGCCGCCCAGGCCCGCGAGGAGCAGCTGGAGGACCTGCTGTCGGTGCGCCGCGAGGACGCGTCGAGCTAGCGGCCGCCCGCTCTACGACGATGGGGCGCCCGGAGATTCTCCGGGCGCCCCATCGTCGTAGAGGTCGAGCGTCGTCGTAGAGGTACGAGCGTCGTCGTCCGCTCGGGGAGTGGCTAGGCCTCGCGGCGGTGCCGGGCCGGGGCGGCACTCTCGCCGCGCTCCTCGGCGAGGGCGGCCTTGCGCTCCTTCTCGGCCTTCTCCTCCGCCTCCATCTCCGCGAACACGTCGATGGGCGGCGGCGCCTTGGCGAGGAAGACCCAGGTCAGCCAGACGGCGAGCAGGAACGGCGGGATCTTCAGGGCGATGAGCACCCAGCCGAACTGCGTGGTGTCGCCCCACCAGTAGAGCGGGAAGAGCACCGCGCACTTGGCGAGCAGGATCAGGCCCCAGGCCCAACTGGCCTTCGCGTACGCCTTCTTGCGGCCGGGGTTGCGGGTGCGCCAGGAGAGGTTCTCCTTGAAGACCGGGCCGAGGATCAGGCCGATCAGCGGGACGCCCGCGAGGGTCGTGACGATGTAGGCGACGGCGAGTCCGAGCGTGTAGAGCATGCCCGGCAGGTAGAAGTCCTTGGCGTTGCCGGTCATCATCGCGAAGACCACGCCGAAGGCGACACCGAAGACGCCGCTGAAGGCGTGCTTCACGGTGTCGCGCCGCACCAGGCGGACCACGACGAGCAGCAGGGACACGGCGAGGGCGGCGATGGCCGACCAGTGCAGGTCCTTGTTGATCGTGAAGATGGTGACGAAGAGCAGGCCGGGCACCACCGTCTCGACCATGCCGCGCACGCCGCCGAAGGCCTCGAAGAGTGCGGCCTCCGTCACCGCCCTGGAATCGTGCTGGGGGTCTTCGGTCGGCTTGTCGAGCGACGTCACCGGCTACTCCCGTCCGAGCGGTCTGAGTTCGTACTTCGGATTGAACAGCACCCTACGGCCCCGGCTCATCGAGATGCGGCCGGATGCGATGAGCTTGCGCCCGGGCTCGATGCCGACGATGGAGCGGCGGCCGAGCCAGACCACGTCCAGGGCGGCCGAGCCGTCGAACAGCTCCGCCTCCAGGGCCGGGACGCCTGCCCGCGGCCGCAGAGTGACCGTGCGCAAGGTACCAGTAACCGTGACGATCTGCCGGTCCTGGCAGTCGCCGATACGGGTGCAGCCCGTGGTCGCGGTGTCCTCCCGCAGCTCCTCGGACTCCAGGTCCTCCTGGGTCGAGGAGAGCCGGTCCATCATGCGCCGGAACCGGCCCGCCGGCTTTTCGGAACGAGGAACAGCACTCATACCGAAAGCGTACCGGTGAGCGTTGACACCTTCGTACCCACGGTTCCCGGGACCGAAGCGGGGGCGGCGGGGATCGCGGGGCCGGCCGACGGCGTCACGCTCCGTACATGCGCACGCGTCATCGCCCGCACCGGTGTTCCCCCGCCCCTCTCACGGGACAGCGCGCCATGCCTCGAACAGCGACGCGGGTCACCGCTCGAACCGGTAGCCCATCCCGGGCTCGGTCATGAAGTGCTTGGGGTGCGAGGGGTCGGTCTCCAGCTTGCGGCGCAGCTGGGCCATGTAGACCCTCAGGTAGTTCGTCTCCGTCCCGTACGACGGCCCCCACACCTCCTGGAGCAGCTGTTTCTGGCTGACGAGCCGGCCCGTGTTGCGGACCAGGACCTCCAGCAGGTGCCACTCGGTGGGGGTGAGGCGGACGTCCCGCCCGTCTCGGTGCACCTTCTTCGCGGCCAGGTCGACGGTGAAGCCCGCGGTCTCCACGATCACGTCGTCCTCGCCGCCCCCGGTCGGCTCGGCGCGGCGGACGGCGGCGCGCAGCCGGGCGAGCAGTTCGTCCATGCCGAAGGGCTTGGTGACGTAGTCGTCGGCGCCCGCGTCGAGCGCCTCGACCTTCTCGTCGGAGGAGTGCCGGGCGGACAGCACCAGGATCGGCACCCTGGTCCAGCCGCGCAGCCCCCTGATCACCTCGACGCCGTCCATGTCGGGCAGGCCGAGGTCGAGGACGATGACGTCGGGGTGCCGGGCGGCCGCGAGCTGCAGCGCGGTGGCTCCGTCGGGGGCCGCGTCGACCTCGTACTTGCGTGCCTTCAGGTTGATCACGAGGGCTCGGGTGATCTGCGGCTCGTCGTCGACCACGAGGACCCGGGTCATGAGACCTGCCTTTCTGCGACTGCTGACGGGGCGGCCACGGCGGGCCCGCGGTCCACGGCCCGCAGCGTGAGCACCATGGTGAGTCCGCCGCCGGGGGTGTCCTCGGCGTTGAGGGTGCCGCCCATCGCCTCGGCGAAGCCGCGGGCGACGGCGAGGCCGAGGCCCACTCCGTTGCCGCGCGGGGCGTCTCCGTAACGCTGGAAGGGCGCGAAGATGCGGTCCTTCGCCTCGTCCGGGACGCCGGGGCCGCGGTCGACCACGCGGACCTCGACCCGCTTGGCGATGGCGCTCGCGGCGACCAGGACCCGCTGGTCGAGGGGGCTGTACTTGACGGCGTTCTCGACGAGGTTGGCGACGGCGCGCTCCAGGAGTCCGGCGTCGACGGCGACCATCGGCAGGCTCTCCGGGATCTCCAGGTCCACGCTGTCCTCGGGAACACCGCCGAGGGCCATGGGGACCACCTCGTCGAGGTCGATCTCGCGGATCAGCGGGGCGACGGTGCCGGTCTGGAGCCGGGACATGTCCAGCAGGTTGCCCACGAGGTGGTCGAGGCGGTCGGCGCCGTCCTCGATGCCTTCCAGGAGTTCCGCCTGGTCCTCCTCGGACCAGGCGACGTCGTCGGAGCGCAGGGACGACACCGATGCCTTGATCCCGGCGAGCGGGGTGCGCAGGTCGTGGCTGACGGCGGCCAGCAGGGCGGTGCGGATGCGGTTGCCCTCGGCCAGTTCCTTGGCCTGGTCGGCCTCGTGCTGAAGGCGCTGGCGGTCGAGCACGACCGCGGCCTGGGCGGCGAAGGCCGCCAGTACCCGGCGGTCGGAGGCGGGCAGCACCCGCCCGGACAGGGCGAGCGCCATGTGGTCACCGACGGGCATGTCGACATCGGCGTCCTCCGGACGGGCCGAGGGGTCCGGTCCGACGCTGCCGGCGCAGGTCCACGGTTCGACGTCGTTCACCCGCTCCAGCAGCGCGACGGACTCCATCGCGAAGGTCTCGCGGACCCGCTCCAACAGGGCCTCCAGGCTGGTCTCGCCGCGCAGCACGCTGCCCGCGAGGAAGGAGAGGATCTCCGATTCGGCGCGCAGTCGCGCCGCCTGGTGGGTGCGGCGGGCCGCGAGGTCCACCACCGAGGCGACGGAGACGGCGACGCCCACGAAGATCACGATGGCGACGATGTTCTTCGGGTCGGCGATCGTCAGCCGATGCAAGGGGGGTGTGTAGAAGTAGTTCAGGAGCAGGGATCCGAAGGCGGCCGAGGCGAGCGCCGGGAGCAGTCCGCCGAGCAGGGCGGCCGCGACCGTGACGGCCAGGAAGAGCAGCATGTCGTTGGCGAGGCCGAGGTCGATGGTGTTCAGCAGCACCGCCAGCACCACCGGGCCGCCCACCCCGATCAGCCAGCCCCAGATGATGCGGGAGCGCCCGAGCCGGGCCCCGCGCGCCACGGGCAGACCACGGCCCTTGGCGACCTCTTCGTGAGTGACGATGTGCACGTCGAGGTCGGGTCCCGACTCGCGGGCGACGGTGACACCGACGCCCGGACCGAAGACGTACTGCCAGGTCTTGCGGCGCGACGAGCCGAGGACGATCTGCGTGGCGTTGACCCCACGGGCGAAGTCCAGCAGGGAAGCCGGTATGTCGTCGCCCACCACGTGGTGGAAGGTGCCGCCGAGATCCTCGACCAGGGTGCGCTGGAGAGCCAGCTCCTTCGGCGAGGCGGCGGTCAGTCCGTCGCTGCGCGCGATGTAGACAGCCATCACCTCGCCTCCGGCGCCCTTCTCGGCGAGCCGCGCGGCCCGCCGGATCAGCGTGCGTCCCTCGGGGCCGCCGGTCAGTCCGACGACGATCCGCTCCCGCGAGCCCCAGATCTTGGACACCCGGTGCTCGCTGCGGTACTCGGTCAGGTACTCGTCGACCCGGTCGGCGACCCAGAGCAGCGCCAGCTCGCGCAGGGCCGTGAGGTTGCCCGGGCGGAAGTAGTTGGACAGCGCGGCGTCGACCTTGTCCGACTTGTAGATGTTGCCGTGGGCCATACGGCGACGGAGCGCGGGCGGCGACATGTCGACCAGTTCGATCTGGTCGGCCCGCCGGACCACCTCGTCGGGCACGGTCTCGCGCTGCCGCACTCCCGTTATCGACTCGACGACATCGCCGAGTGACTCCAGGTGCTGGATGTTGACGGTGGAGACGACGTCGATGCCGGCGGCGAGCAGTTCCTCCACGTCCTGCCATCGCTTCGCGTGGCGCGAGCCGGGGACGTTCGTGTGGGCCAGTTCGTCCACCAGGGCGACGGCGGGGGCCCGGCGGAGCACCGCGTCGACGTCCATCTCGGCGAAGAGGCCGCCCCGGTACTCCAGCTCCCGGCGCGGGACCTGCTCCAGACCGTGCAGCATCACCTCGGTGCGGGGCCGGTGGTGGTGCTCGACGAATGCCACGACACAGTCGGTCCCGCGCTCGACGCGGCGGTGCGCCTCGGAGAGCATCGCGTACGTCTTGCCGACGCCCGGTGCCGCACCGAGGTAGATCCGAAGCTTGCCGCGTCCCATGAGTCCTATTGTCTTCCTGTCACCGCCGTGTACGCAGCGTCGACCTTACGGCCAAGAATTCCGGCAAAGGGGACGAGAGGCCGGTCGGAGGACGTCCTTGACGCAACCCTGATGCCGGCACCGCCCCGCGAGGTGTGCCGCGCTCCGACTGCCGTGACACACGCGCCGTCCGCCAACGGCGTGACGCGGCCCACCAGGCACGACCTGTGCGCCACCCGACTGTGGCACCGCCCGCGCCGGAGAAAGGACGCGACCCTTGGCGGACAGAGCCTCCTAGTGCTCGATCAGCTCGCCGTCGCTCAGCTCCAGCACCCGGTCGGCGAGGTCCAGCAGGGTCGCGTCGTGGGTGGCGACCAGGGCGGTCACCTGCTGGCTGTGGACGACGGCGCGCATCAGCTCCATCACGGCGTGGCCGGTCTCCGCGTCCAGCTGGCCGGTGGGCTCGTCGGCTATGAGCAGGGCCGGCTCGTTGGCCAGGGCGCGGGCGATGGCCACCCGCTGCTGCTGGCCGCCGGACAGCTCCCCCGGGCGCTGGGCCGCGTGGTCGGCGAGGCCGACGAGGGAGAGCAGCAGCTCGACGCGCTCCTCACGCTCGCGGGTCGCGGCCCGGCGCAGTCGCAGCGGAACCCCGACGTTCTCCGCGGCGGTGAGGATGGGGATGAGGCCGAAGGACTGGAAGACGAAGCCGATGCGGTCGCGGCGCAGGCCGAGCAGACCGCCCTCGTCGAGCGTGGAGAGGTCGAGGCCGTCCACGACGACGCGTCCGCCGTCCGGTGAGTCGAGTCCTCCGACCACGTTGAGCAGGGTGGTCTTGCCCGAGCCGGAGCGGCCCTTCAGGGCGACGAGCTCTCCGCGCGGCACGTCGAAGGAGACGCCGCGCAGCGCGTGCACGGCGGCGGCTCCGGTGCCGTACGTACGGTGGACGTTCTCGACGCGCAGCATGGTGTCGGTGGTGGTGCCCGCACCGGTGATGATCTGGCTCATGTTCCCTCCCCGTGATCCCCCGTGGACCGGGCGCCAGTATCGCGACCCGACGCCCGGTCCCTCAATGGTTCATCGCACGAGACCCCCGTTTCGGTTCACGCGGGATTGTCGCCGTGCGTCAGGGTCTCCCAGGCGACGAACAGGTTGTTGCTGCCGGCCGGGCGGTTCTGCTGGGTGAGCTGCTGGGTGTTGGTCATCGCGATGCCCAGCCGGTTGTGCAGGGCGTTGTAGCCGACCTCGGTGACCGGTCCGAGCCCGAGGTTGAGCGATCCGCCGCACAGCGAGCTCGGGACCGCCGCGCCCAGCTGGTACTTCGCCTGGAAGCCGAGCGCCTGGCGGAGCCGCTCCCCCACGTCGGTGCCGTACAGGTCCTGGCCCTGGATACGGCTGGTCTCGGCGATGTGCGAGATGGCCGAGATGCCGTACCCGGTGTGCGTGAAGTCGCGGCAGGTCTCCTGGGTGAGCCCGGTGACGAAGGTGGACTGCCCCTGCCAGTAGCTGACGATCTTCGCCGTGGTGTCGAGGTTCTGGCTCGGCACCGTCTTGGGCACGGAGCCGTCGGTGGACAGGTACACGTACGCCGCCGTGCGCGTCCGGAACTTCGCCATGGCCTTGTCGTACGACGTCTTGTCCTCCAGGAAGACGGAGATGCCGACGGCGGCCTCCATCATCGACAGCTCCCAGTTCCCGTTGGAGTTGGAGCCGTTGATGATCTCGGGCAGGTAGACGCTGCGCAGCATGGTCGCGAAGCGGCCGGAGTTGGTCCACGTGCCGGTGTACGTGTACTTGATGATCTCGGCGGCCTTGGGCCAGGAGGAGCCGGCCCAGCCGGTCTGCAGGGGAGCGTTGCTGTTGGTGTGGTCCTTGATCACCGCCGACCAGGCGTCCATCAGCTCGATGGCCTTCTTCGCGTACCGCTCGTCGCGGGTGACGTACCAGGCGAGCGCGTCGGTGTACGCGGCGATGGCGTCCTCGCGCTCGTCCGTACACCCGTAGTTGGGGTTGGAGTACGAGCCGCACTCGACGGTGGCGCGCGGTGCGGGGGTGCGGGTGAGCGAGGCGTACTTGCTCGCCATCATCTGGTCGTAGGCGCCCTTCCAGGGCTGCGCGCCGGCCAGCACCTGGGTGCGGGCGAAGTCCAGCTGCCCCTTGGAGACGGTGACTCCGGGGTGGACGAAGGCGGCGGGCGCGGCCTCGGCGCGGTGGGCGCCGGGACCGGACAGGAGCGTTCCCACGAGCGCGGCGGTGGCTGCGGCCGCCATGACGAGGAACGCGGGACGCCGTCTGCGGCGCCGGGGTGTGGGGGTGTCGGACATGCAGAGCCATCCGTTCTTGTATGTGAACGACGCATGGAATGCTGAACATGTGCGCTGGCCGGTGACCATAGGTACGGACCAGGCTTCCGTCAAGGCCTGAAGAAAGACCCGCTGCTCAACTGCCGTTCATGTACGAGAACTTGAAGAGGGCGCTCCGGGAGGGCCCGCACGGCCGGGCCGGCCACGGGAACCCCGGACACAGGAAAGGGCCGCATCCCGGTGGGGATGCGGCCCGCCTGATGACCGGCTAGCGAACCTCGGTGATCTCCGGTCCGCGCTGCAGCTGTCCCATGCCGCCGGAGAAGCGGGAACCGCTCTGCTCCTCCTGCTGGACACCCTCGGGAACCATCTGCGCGTCGTTCGGCAGCTTCAGGACGATCGGGTCACGGGGGGCCATCGGACCCTCACCGCGCACGACGACCGTGTCCCGGAAGATCTGTTCCAGCAGGCCGGCGGCCTGCGGCTGCACCGCGCCCTGCCCGGAGATCACTCCGCGCAGGAACCAGCGGGGGCCGTCCACGCCGACGAAGCGCACGACCTGGAAACCGCCCGTGCCGTCCGGCAGCTGCACGGGCACCTGGGCCCGCAGCTCCCAGCCCAGCGGGCCCTCGACCTCGTCGATGACCCCGCCCTGCTGGGTGATCCCGGAGGCGATCTCCTCGCGCACCTCGCCCCAGATGCCCTCGCGCTTGGGAGCGGCGAAGGCCTGCAGCTGCACGGCGCTGTCCTTCAGGACGACGGTCGCGGCGACGATCGCGTCACCCGCGACCTCGACACGCAGCTCCATGCCGTCCACTCCGGGCACGAAGAGGCCACCCAGGTCCACGCGGCCCTCGGAGGGGTCACGGACCTCGGTGCCGTCCCAGGGTCCATCGGGGCGCGGCTCGGGTTCGAGGCGCACGCGTCGGCGGCCCTCGTTCTCGTCCGTCTCAGCGTCGACGCCGTCGACGACCTGCTCGGCCTCGCCCGCCGCGTCCTCGGCGGCACTGCCCTTCTTGCGACGTCCGAACACGTCACTGTCCTTCCCGGTCGGATACGACCGATGCGTATCGATTCCCACCCGTTGTGCTGTCCACGACGGCATGGCCGCCGGTGGACCCGAAGCCCCCTGCGGCCCGCGCCGAGTCGGTAAGTTCCGCGACCTCCCGGAAGCGAACCTTCTCGACCTGCTGGACGACCAGTTGAGCAATCCGGTCGAAGCGCTCGAACCGCACCGACTCGTGCGGGTCGAGATTCACCACGATCACCTTGATCTCCCCACGGTACCCGGCATCAACCGTCCCCGGGGCATTCACGAGGGCGACGCCGCAGCGGGCGGCGAGGCCGGAGCGCGGGTGCACGAAGGCCGCGTACCCCTCGGGCAGCGCGATGGACACGCCCGTCGGCAGAACGGCCCGTTCGCCGGGCTTGAGCTCGCGGCTCTCGGTGGTCCGGAGATCGGCCCCGGCGTCGCCGGGGAGCGCGTACTCGGGAAGCGGGACGTCCGGATCGACGCGGCGGATCAGCACGTCGAGTTCGGGACGGGGGTCACGGGTCACGGGTTCACCTCGAAGGCGCGGGCTCGCCGGGTCTGGTCCGGGTCGTTCATGGCGGCCCGGATCTCCTCCGGGCGTCCGTTGTCGATGAAGTGGTCGACCTTCACCTCGACGAACAGGGCGTCGGCGCGGACGGCGACGGGACCGTCGGGGCCGCCGATGCGACCGGTGGCGGTGCAGTAGATCTTCCGGCCGGCCACCGCGGTGACCTCGGCCTCCAGGTACAGCACCGTGCCGACGGGGACGGGGCGGACGAAGTCGGTCTCCAGGCGTCCGGTCACGGCGATCGTCCGCAGCAGCCAGTTCAGGGAGCCCAGCGTCTCGTCCAGCGCGGTGGCGAGGACACCACCGTGCGCGAGACCGGGGGCGCCCTGGTGCACGGGCCGCACGGTGAACTCCGCCGTGATGCGGACACCGTCACCCGCGCGGGCCTCCAGATGGAGTCCGTGGGGCTGTCCCCCACCGCACCCGAAACAGTGTTCGTAGTGTGCTCCGAGCGGCTCACCGGGAGCGGGCGCGTCGGGGTGCCGCACCGGCGCGACGGCGTCGGCGGGAGGCGTCAGAGCTGCGGAAGTACCACTCACAGGCGCAGACCTTACCCGCGCGTCCACCAAGTCTTCGCACCGTGCCAAGCTTGGCTTCATGCAGCTCTCCGCATCCCCGTACGAAGAACGCCTCACCGCACCCCGGTCGTGGTGGGTGATCAGCTTCCTGGTCGGGCTCGCGTTGGCCCTCGTCTTCCTCCCGTTCGGCACCCTGCCGATGCTGGGGGCCCTGGTCGGCGGCACCGCCGTGTCGGCGGTCGCGGCCAGCGCGTACGGCTCGATCCGTATCCGGGTGGTCGGCGACGCGCTGATCGCCGGCGACGCGAGGATCCCGGTCGCGGCCCTCGGCGACGCGGAGATCCTGGACCAGGAGGAGGCGCGCGCCTGGCGCACGCACAAGGCCGACACCCGCGCCTTCATGCTCCTGCGCTCGTACATCCCGACGGCCCTGCGGGTCCAGGTCACGGACCCGGCGGACCCGACGCCGTACCTGTACCTGTCGACCCGGGAGCCGGAGCGCCTGATCGCCGCCCTGGAGGCGGCGCGGGCGGCGATCCGGCCGGTCACGCCTCGCGCGCCGCAGGACTGACCGCCAGGGCCTGATCCGGACGGCAGGCCCTGGGTGAACGCTCCCGGCGTCCGCTCGTCAGTGCCCCAGCTCTTTGGGGATCTCGCCGATCCGCAGCGGATCGGCCGGCTCCTCCAGCGGAGGGAGCTCCGGGAGTGCGTCCCACGGGACCTGCATCTTGCGCAGGTCCTTGCGGATGTGGCCCGCCAGACGCTTGGTGTCCCGGCGGTTCATGACCGCTCCGACCGCCGCGCCGACCATGAAGGGCATCAGGTTGGGGAGGTCGCGGACGGTCCGCTTCATGATCTGCTGGCGCAGCTCGCGCTTCATCTGACCGCCGAGCGCGGCGTTGATCGTCACGGGCTTGGTCACGTCGATCCCGCGCTCGCCCGACCAGGAGTTCAGGTACGCGGTGCTGCGCTGCTTGAGGTTGCCGGGCGGCCTCAGGCCGTAGACCTCGTGGAGCTCGGCGATCAGTTTGAGTTCGATCGCGGCGACGCCGGTGATCTCGGCGGCCAGCTCCGTGGGCATGGCGGGCGGCACCGGCAGCATGGCGGCGGCACCGACTCCGGCACCGACGGTGGAGGTCGCGGCGGCGGCGCCCGCCACGAGCTTGTCCGCGAGCTCTTCGGGGCCGAGGCCCGGGAACTGCTTGCGGAGGGTCGCGAGGTCCCGTACGGGAACGCGCGGGGCGAGATCGATGATCCGGTCGGCGAGATACGCCAGGCCCGCCCTGGCCCGGCTGCCGCTCTTCTGGACGCCCTTCCTGACCCCGTCCCAGACGGCCACACGCCGCCTTGCGGCGGGTGCGGGAGTGTCCGGCGAGGCCGTCAGGTCGCCTGTGGCGCCCGCTCGGTCGAGCGAGGCTGATCCCTGTTCGGAAGAGCCCCGCTCGTCGTCACGCACGCCTTCAGGGCCCTGGTGGGGCCCTTCGTCCGCTCCCCTGGGGAAGCGGCGCTTCCAAGGTGGGGTCGAGCCAGTCACGGCCGACCCTGCCTCAGTCGCAGTCGCGGCAGATCGGCTGGCCGTTCTTCTCGCGGGCCAGCTGACTGCGGTGGTGCACCAGGAAGCAGCTCATGCAGGTGAACTCGTCCTGCTGCTTGGGCAGCACCCGGACGGCCAGCTCTTCGTTCGAGAGGTCCGCGCCGGGCAGCTCCAGGCCTTCTGCGGCCTCGAACTCGTCCACATCGACGGACGACGTGGACTTGTCGTTCCGGCGAGCCTTCAGTTCTTCAAGGCTGTCCGAGTCGACGTCGTCGTCGGTCTTGCGTGGGGTGTCGTAATCCGTTGCCATGTCAGCTCTCCCCCTCTGGGTGTCTGTGTGTCTCGACGCACGTAACGCGTGAGAGGCCGGACTTGTGCCCGACCTGAGGCGGAGATTTTGCCTCACATCAAGGTCTGTTACTCAATCGACACCCAACCGGACTCCCCATGAGTGATCGGCTTGGATGGCGATGCGGACCGTACACGGTCCCAAGGCCGCACATCAAAGGCGTCCCACCGTGTACTTCCCGTGATCAGGACCCCCGAAAACCCGGATTTTCCCGGCTTTCCGACAGCTTGCATGATCACGGAGAGTGGATGGACACGAATTCGCCCTTGTGATCGATCACACACGGGCCGCCCGGGTGGGCGACCAGAAAATTCCGCGCAAAGCGAACATCAACGCGTGTCGGCGACATGGTCTCAGACAGGAAGGGTGACGCGCATCACGAGGCCACCCCCTTCTCGGGGCTGAGCGACGATGTGACCGCCGTGCGCGCGGGCCACCGACCGGGCGATCGACAGGCCGAGACCCACGCCCTTGTCACTGCCGGTGCGCTCGGTGCGCAGCCGCCGGAAAGGCTCGAAAAGATTGTCGACCTCGTACGCGGGAACGACCGGTCCCGTGTTCGACACGATCAGGACCGCCTGGCCGTGCTCCGCCTCGGTGGTGACCTCGACCCAGCCGTCCTCCGGAACGTTGTACCGCACGGCGTTCTGGACGAGGTTCAGGGCGATCCGCTCCAGGAGGACGCCGTTGCCCTGGACGATCACCGGATGCCTCTCCCCGCGGAGCTTCACGCCCTTGGCGACCGCCTCGGCGTGCACCTGGTCGACGGCCTGCGTGGCGACCTCGGCGAGGTCCACGGGCTTGCGCTCGACGATCTGGTTGTCGCTGCGGGCGAGCAGCAGCAGGCCCTCGACGAGTTGCTCACTGCGTTCGTTCGTGGCGAGCAGCGTCTTGCCCAGTTGTTGGAGTTCCACGGGTGCGCCCGGATCGGACAGATGCACCTCCAGGAGGGTGCGGTTGATCGCGAGCGGGGTGCGCAGTTCGTGCGAGGCGTTGCCGACGAACCGCTGCTGGGCGGTGAACGCGCGTTGCAGCCGTTCCAGCATGTCGTCGAAGGTGTCCGCCAGTTCCTTCAACTCGTCGTCCGGACCGTCCAGTTCGATGCGCCGGGACAGGTCCGAACCGGCCACCGCGCGCGCGGTGCGCGTGATGCGCCCGAGGGGCGACAGGACCCGGCCCGCCATGGCGTAGCCGAACGCGAAGGCGATGACGGCGAGGCCGAGGAGCGCCAGCAGGGAGCGGCTGAGCAGGTTGTCCAGCGCGTGTTGGCGCTGTTCGTTGACGCAGTCGTTCATCGCGCTGTTGAACACGTCGGGCGAGGCCTTGTCGGGCAGGTTGCACATGGTGCTCGTGACCTTGCCCTCGGTGATCTTGAACGGCAGCTCACTGCCGACGTTCAGCGCCTGCGCCGCGAGGAGGTAGATGATCGACAGCAGCAGGATGCCGGCGATGAGGAACATGCCGCCGTAGAGCAGCGTGAGCCGTATGCGGATGGTCGGGCGCAGCCAGGGGAAGGGCGGCTCGGGCCGGGGGTCCCAGGTGGGCTTGGGAGGTGCCGTGGGCGGCGCGGGAGTGGTGGCCACGGCGGATCAGATCCGGTAGCCGGAGCCGGGCACGGTGACGATCACCGCGGGCTCGCCGAGCTTGCGGCGCAGCGTCATGACGGTCACGCGGACGACGTTGGTGAAGGGGTCCGTGTTCTCGTCCCAGGCCTTCTCCAGGAGCTGCTCGGCGGAGACGACGGCTCCCTCGCTGCGCAGCAGCACCTCCAGGACGGCGAACTCCTTGGGCGCGAGCTGGACCTCCTTGCCGTCCCGGAAGACCTCGCGGCGGTTCGGGTCGAGCTTGATCCCGGCACGTTCCAGGACGGGGGGCAGCGGCACGCTCGTACGGCGGCCGAGGGCACGCACGCGTGCCGTCAACTCGCTGAAGGCGAAGGGCTTGGGGAGGTAGTCGTCTGCGCCGATCTCCAGGCCCTCGACGCGGTCGCTGACGTCTCCGGACGCGGTCAGCATCAGCACGCGGGTGGGCATGCCGAGCTCGACGATGCGCCGGCAGACGTCGTCGCCGTGCACGAGGGGGAGGTCGCGGTCGAGGACGACCACGTCGTAGTCGTTGACCCCGATGCGCTCCAGGGCGGCCGCGCCGTCGTACACGACGTCGACGGCCATGGCCTCCCGGCGCAGTCCGGTGGCCACCGCATCGGCGAGCAGCTGCTCGTCCTCGACGACGAGTACGCGCACGTCGCTTGTCCTTCCTCTGTCCACCGGCGCGGCGCGTCTTCGGGCGCCCCGCGGGCAGGGTCTGTCACGGATGAGAGCTCCATCCTGCCCTTTTCGGCCATAAACCGGCTGTAAGGCGGGTGGGGCGCCGGGAGTCCCGCGCACGGGACCGGGAATGCCGGATTTTCTCGCCGGGTTGAGGTTTCCACGGAAGAGAGCGGGGGGAGGACGGCTTTACACCCCGCGATCACGCTCTGCACGTGGCAAGCCACCTTGTGGTACGTCCAACCGCTTCCGCAGAGCGGGCGTGGGTGTCCGGCACCGTCGCCGCCCAGCCCGGGCAGCGCTGGGCGGCACCCATACAGAGACGTGATCGCCCCTTCTGATCGGCACACCCCCGTGCCACCCGACCCACGACCCAGGACGAGGGGGCGCAGCATGGACGCATTCACCGCAGGACTTCTGCAGCGCATAAGGGCGACCGAGACCGACCTGACGCGTGCTCGCGAAACAGGTGACGACTTCCTCGCCGAGGTCGAGCAGGCCGAGCTGGACGACCTGCACCGCCTCGCCGCCGAGCACGGTGTGGAGGTCGGCGCGGGCGCGACGCGCGTCTGATCCGTACGCACGACAGCGGGGCCCCGGTATCGATCCAGTGCCGGGGTCCCGCTTCGTTTTCCGCCGCCGTCCGGTGCCCGATGCGCCGTCGCCGGGCCCGCAGCGGGCCGCCGTGGGCCCGCCGTCGCGGTCCGTGACAGGTCTGCTCCGGTCCGTCAGTCGCGCCAGGCCCCGAAGTCCTCCAGGAGCCGCTGGAGGGGCTCGAAGACACCCGGGGAGGCCGCCACAGCGAGATCGCCTCCGGGGCGCTCTCCGGGGCGTCCACCGGTCACCGCGCCCGCCTCACGGGCGATCAGGTCCCCCGCCGCGAGGTCCCAGGGATGGAGACCGCGCTCGTAGTAGCCGTCGAGGCGGCCGGCCGCGACGTCGCACAGGTCGACCGCGGCCGAGCCGGAGCGACGGATGTCGCGGACCAGCGGGATGAGCCGCTGGACCACGTCGGCCTGGTGGACCTTGACGTCGGTCACGTAGTTGAAGCCGGTGGCGACGAGGGCCTGGTCGAGGGACGGCGACGGGCGGCAGGTCAGCCGGCGCTCGCCGACCCAGGCACCCGTGGCGCGGGCGCCGCGGCCGCGAACCGCGTGGTACGTCTCGCCGCGCATCGGGGCCGCCACGACACCGACGACGGTCTCGCCGTCCTGTTCGGCCGCGATGGACACCGCCCAGGTCGGCAGTCCGTACAGGTAGTTGACGGTGCCGTCGAGCGGGTCGACGATCCAGCGGATCCCGCTGGTGCCCTCGGTGGCGGAGCCCTCCTCGCCGAGGAAGCCGTCGCGCGGGCGGTGCTCGGCGATCAGGTTGGTGATCAGCTTCTCGGCGGCGATGTCCATCTCGGTGACGACGTCGATCGGGCTGGACTTGGTGGCGGCGACCGTCAGGTCCGCGGGGCGGCCGTCCCGCAGCAGCGCGCCGGCACGGCGGGCCGCCTCGTGCGCGAGCTGGAGCAGTTCGGTCTGCAGGGGCGCGGTCACGGGGCTCCTCATGCGTAGGGGCTGTCGGCGCCCGCGGCGGCGGGCTTGGGCGTGCGGGCAGGACAGCAGCCCACCGGACACAGGTCGTGGCTCGCGCCCAGAGCGCCCAGGGCACACGGTGTCACCCTGCGGCCGCTCTCGGCCGCGGCGCGCTCCAGGACCAGGTCACGAACCGCGGCGGCGAACCGGGGGTCGGCTCCCACGGTGGCCGAGCGGCTCACCGGCAGACCCAACTCGGCTGCCTTGGCGCGCGCCTCGGTGTCCAGGTCGTACAGGACCTCCATGTGGTCCGAGACGAACCCGATCGGCACCATCACGGCGGCCGGGACACCGGCTCCGTGCAGCTCCTCCAGGTGGTCGCAGATGTCCGGCTCCAGCCACGGGATGTGCGGGGCTCCGGAACGGGACTGGTAGACGAGCCGCCAGGGGTGGTCGACGCCGGTTCTCTCGCGCACCTTCTCCACGATCAGCCGCGCCACGTCCAGGTGCTGGCGGACGTACGCGCCACCTTCGCCGTGGCCCTCGACCGGACCCGAGGTGTCCGCCGCGGCGGTGGGGATGGAGTGCGTACTGAACGCCAGGTGCGCACCGGCGCGGACCTCCTCGGGCAGCTCGGCCAGCGACCGCAGGACGCCCTCGGTCATCGGCTCCACGAACCCGGGGTGGTTGAAGTAGTGGCGCAGCTTGTCGATCCTCGGAAGCTCGAGACCCTCGCTCTCCAGGACGGCGAGCGCCCCGGCGAGGTCCTCGCGGTACTGCCGGCAGCCCGAGTACGAGGCGTAGGCGCTGGTGGCCAGGACCAGGATCCGGCGCCGTCCGTCGGCGACCATCTCGCGCAGCGTGTCGGTCAGGTACGGCGCCCAGTTCCGGTTGCCCCAGTACACCGGCAGGTCGAGTCCGTGGTCGGCGAAGTCCTTGCGCAGCACGTCGAGCAGGGCGCGGTTCTGGTCGTTGATGGGGCTGATCCCGTCGAACAGGAAGTAGTGCTGCCCCACCTCCTTGAGCCGCTCCTTGGGGATACCCCTGCCCCGCGTCACGTTCTCCAGGAACGGGACCACGTCGTCCGGGCCTTCGGGACCGCCGAACGAGAGCAGCAACAGGGCGTCGTAGGGGGTGGCATCGAGCACGTCTGGCATGCCTCCGATCCTGCCACCCGGCACGGGCATGGGAGAAACGGCGGGGTGGCGAACGAGGGGCGACGCCCCGCCGTCCACGCCGCGGGCTGGTCGGACGGCCCTGTTCCGGCGGCGGACTCGGGTCTGTTCGGGGGGCGCGTGGGGCGTGCGGACGAGGGCGTTACGGGCGTGCGCTTTAGGGTGCCCTAACCCGTAAGCTGTATCAGCCAGCTTCACGCCTTACCGAAGTTCGGGCCGCCCGTCGTGACCGGGGGGCCGAGCCGAGCCGACGGAGACCCCCGTGCCCAGCCCGTACCGCGCCCTGTTCGCCGCCCCCGGCTCCAAGGGCTTCTCCGCAGCGGGCTTCCTCGGCCGGATGCCGCTGTCCATGATGGGCATCGGCGTCGTCACGATGATCTCCCAGATCACCGGGCGGTACGGGCTCGCCGGCGCGCTCTCCGCCACCATGGCGCTGGCCGCCGCCGCGCTCGGACCGCAGGTCTCCAGGATGGTCGACCGGCACGGGCAGCGGCGGGTGCTGCGCCCCGTCACGCTGGTCGCGCTCGCCGCCGCGGCGGGACTACTGCTCGCCGCGCACTTCGAGTGGCCGGACTGGGTGCTGTTCGCGTGCGCCGCCGGCATCGGCTGCGTCCCGAGCATCGGCGCGATGGTCCGGGCCCGCTGGGCGGCCCTCTACGCGGGCACCCCTCAGCTGCACACCGCGTACTCCCTGGAGTCCGTGGTGGACGAGATCTGCTTCATCTTCGGACCGATCATCTCCATCGGTCTGTCCACGGTGTGGTTCCCGGAGGCCGGCCCGCTGCTCGCCGCCTGCTTCCTCGCGGCCGGTGTCTTCTGGCTGACCTCGCAGCGCGCGACCGAGCCCGCTCCGCATCCGCGCGAGCAGCACGCCGGCGGTTCCGCGCTCCGCTCGGCCGGACTCCAGGTGCTGGTGGCCACGTTCGTGGCGACCGGGGCGATCTTCGGAGCCGTCGACGTGGTCACCGTGGCCTTCGCCGAGGAACAGGGGCACAAGGCCGGGGCGAGCATCGTCCTGGCGATCTACGCGGCGGGCTCGTGCTTCGCTGGGGCCGTCTTCGGACTCCTGCACTTCAAGGGGGCACCGGAACGCAGGTGGCTGCTGGGCATATGCGCGATGGCCGTGAGTATGATCCCCCTCCTACTGGTCGGAAACTTGCCGTTCCTGGCCGTGGCGCTGTTCGTTGCGGGCCTCTCCATCGCTCCCACGATGATCACGACGATGTCCCTCATCGAACAGCACGTACCTCGCGCGAAACTGACCGAAGGCATGACCTGGGTGAGCACGGGACTCGCGGTCGGGGTCGCGCTCGGTTCCTCCGTGGCCGGCTGGGTGATCGACGCCTCCGGTGCGAAGGCCGGGTACTGGGTTCCGGCGGTGTCCGGAGCCGTCGCGGTCGCGGTGGGTTTCCTCGGGTATCGCCGGCTCAGCAGGCCGGTTCCGCAGCGGGGAGGGTCTCATGAGCACCACAGTGAGCGGGAAGAGCGGCACGTGGCGTAACTGGGCGGGAAACGTCACCGCCCGTCCCGTACGGGAGGTCACCCCTGCCTCGGTCGACGAACTCACCGCCGCCGTGCGCCGGGCGGCCGAGGACGGCCTGACGGTGAAGGCCGTCGGCACCGGGCACTCCTTCACGGCCGCCGCCGCCACGGACGGCGTGTTGATCCGCCCTCAACTGTTGACGGGCATTCGCGGGATCGACCGTGAGGCCATGACGGTCACGGTCGAGGCGGGCACTCCGCTCAAGAGGCTCAACCTGGCCCTCGCGCGCGAGGGACTGTCGCTCACGAACATGGGCGACATCATGGAGCAGACGGTCTCGGGCGCGGCCAGCACCGGAACACACGGCACCGGACGGGACTCGGCCTCGATCGCCGCGCAGATCAAGGGCCTTGAGCTGGTGACGGCGGACGGTTCGGTGCTGACCTGCTCCGCGAAGGAGAACCCGGAGGTCTTCGCCGCGGCCCGAATAGGCATCGGCGCCCTGGGCATCGTCACGGCGATCACCTTCTCCGTGGAGCCCGTCTTCCTGCTCTCCGCCCGCGAGGAGCCGATGACCTTCGACAGGGTCACCGCCGACTTCGACGAACTGTTCACCGAGAACGAGCACTTCGAGTTCTACTGGTTCCCGCACACGGGCAACTGCAACACCAAGCGCAACAACCGCAGTGCCGGCCCCGAGAAGCCGGTGGGGGCGGTGAGCGGCTGGATCGAGGACGAGTTCCTCTCCAACGGCCTGTTCCACGCGGTCAACCTGCTCGGCCGCGCCGCACCCGCCACGATCCCGTCGATCGCCAGGCTCTCCAGCCGCGCGCTCTCCGCGCGGACCTACACCGACATCCCGTACAAGGTGTTCACCTCACCGCGCCGCGTGCGGTTCGTGGAGATGGAGTACGCCGTCCCGCGCGAGGCGCTCGTCGAGACGCTGCGCGAGCTGAAGGCGATGGTCGAGCGCTCCGCCCTGCGGGTCAGCTTCCCGGTCGAGGTCCGCACCGCGCCCTCCGACGACATCACCCTCTCCACGGCGTCCGGCCGGGACAGCGCGTACATCGCCGTCCACATGTTCCGGGGCACCCCGTACCAGGCGTACTTCACCGCCGCCGAGCAGATCTTCACCGCCCACGAGGGGCGGCCGCACTGGGGCAAGGTGCACACGCGGGACGCGGAGTACTTCTCCGGGGTCTATCCGCGCTTCGGCGAGTTCACGGCGCTCCGGGATCGGCTCGACCCGGATCGGCGCTTTGCGAATGACTACTTGCGGAGGGTGCTGGGGTCGTAGCGGTCGTGCTCGGGTCCGGAGTCGGGGTGCCGTCCCCGGTCGCCGGGTCCGAGGACGCGCCGTCGTCGGGCGCCGGCCGCGACGTCGTGGCGTCGCCGCTTCCCGGCTCGCGCGAAGCGCTCCCGTCACCGCCGGTGGACGGGGCCGGGTCCTCGGGAGACCGCGGGGTCGACGAAGACGAGGGGTCCGGCGACGGCGTCGTACCGGAGCCGGAACCGCCCGAACCGGAGCCGTGCCCCTTGAAGGCGTCTCCGACGGTCGTGCTCGTGCCGTCCCCGCTGAAGCTCTGGCCCGAGACCAGTTCGTACGTGGTGATCCCGGTCATCGTGACGCCGAAGACGAGAGCGGTGGCGACCAGCGGCCGCTTCCAGCTTCTGACCCGGGCCCGGTAGACGGTGCCCTCGGTGAACTCCCCCGATGCGCCGACCGGCGCCGCCGCGGACACCTGCTGCGGCCGCGGCCTCCGCTTCGGCTGCACCTCGCGTATCTGCTCCCCGGTGCGCTTGAAAAAGTGCTGGAAGAGCGTTCCCCCGCTGGTGGCGACGACACTGACCAGACCCGCGCCCAGGATCGTCCCGTAGACGCCGAAGTAGGACGCGAGTTTCGCCGCGACCACCGCGGCGACCGCGCTCCCCGCCACCTGAGGGACGCTCAGGTCCAGCCTTTTCTTCCTCGGTTCCGTGTCGGCACCCGGCTCCTCGCCGCCGACACCCGGCTTCTCACGCATTCCCGGACCTTGCCTGCCTTTCCCGTACTTGATCGACTGATCGCACGAGAAAGGGACGTACAGGCGAAACGATTAGTTCCGTTTCTGTCGATTCCGTGAAGTGCGCCACGTTCCCCGGCCCCGGATTCGCCGCCAGGGGTGGCCAACTACCACCCCCCGCCCGAAGTTGGGCGGCGCGGCGATCCACGCGCGTGGCCCGAATGGAGTACTGTTGCGAGCCCTGGGTCCGGACTCCCGCCAGGGTGTCCGGGGCCTTGCAGGACCGCCGGGAGGGGGCTCGTTGCACAGGGTGATGGAGTTCGTCACTTAGCGTTGCGAATAGGTAACCGTGCCATAACGGCAGCCTCGGGCCCGTGCCCGACACGCCGGGCAACTCGGCAAGGTTGTGGCAGGCTGCACCCGGGCAGGCCACACTCGACTAGCGGAAGCAGCGACGCACGTGACGTCGGCAGGCACCACCCGGGAGGTCCCCATGCCCGAACTGCGTGTCGTGGCCGTCTCTAACGACGGCACACGGCTGGTGCTGAAGGCTGCGGACAGCACGGAGTACACGCTTCCGATTGACGAGCGTCTGCGCGCCGCGGTCCGCGGCGACCGTCCGCGCCTCGGCCAGATCGAGATCGAGGTGGAGAGCCATCTCCGCCCCCGAGACATTCAGGCGCGTATACGTGCCGGCGCCTCCGCGGAGGAGGTCGCCCAGCTCGCCGGAATCCCCGTCGACCGCGTCCGCCGCTTCGAGGGTCCTGTACTGGCCGAGCGTGCCTTTATGGCCGAGCGGGCCAGGAAGACTCCCGTGCGCCGCCCCGGCGAGAACGTCGGACCCCAGCTCGGTGAGGCCGTTCAGGAACGGCTGACGATCCGGGGTGCCGAGAAGGACACCGTCCAGTGGGACTCGTGGCGCCGCGACGACGGCACCTGGGAAGTCATGCTGGTGTACCGGGTCGCGGGCGAACCGCACGCGGCGAGCTGGACGTACGACCCGCCCCGGCGGCTCGTCCAGGCCGTCGACGACGAGGCGCGCTCGCTGATCGGCGAGTCCGACGACCTCGCGGCGCCCGAGCCGAGCTTCCCGTTCGTGCCGCGGATCGCCCGGCTCCCCCGCGACCGTCCGCTGGACCGCGCGCTCGACCGGCAGATGGAGCGGCCGAGCCTGCCCCCGGCGCCTCCGGAGCCGGTCGAGGAGGCCGGCGACCGGGACTCGCTCACCAGCCTCCTGGAAGCGGTGCCCAGCTTCCGCGGCGACATGGTGGTGCCCGAGCGCCCGGCGAGCACCGAGCGGCCCGCCGTCGAGGAGCCCGACACCGAGCCCGAGGAGGAGGAGCCCCCGGCTCCCGCCGCTTCGGCCGGCGCCGGTTCCGCCTACGCGGATGTCCTCATGCCTCGCTCCGTCGGCAGCCACCGCGACCGGCTCGTCGGCTCGACCGACCGCCAGGCCGAGGCCGACGGCGTCCGTCCGGGCCGTAGAGCGGCCGTCCCGAGCTGGGACGAGATCGTCTTCGGCACGCGGCGGAAGAAGCAGGACTAGCAGGTGTACGAGGACGGGGCCCGCACCGGATCGGTGCGGGCCCCGTCCTCGTACCCGAGTGCCAGCCGAGCCCGGACCTCACCGCGGGCCGGGGTCCGCCGGGCCACGCCGTTACCGGCCCGGGTTCGCGGAGTCCCGCCGTTACCGCGGGTCGGGGCCCACGGCGACCGGGCGGCTGTCGTCCTGGGACCACTCCGACCACGAACCCACGTACAGCGCTGCGGGGATGCCGGCCACGGCGAGCGCCAGGACCTGGTGGGCGCCGGAGACACCGGACCCGCAGTAGACGCCGACCTCGGCCGTGGGCGTCGCGCCGAGCGACGTGAAACGGTCGGCGAGTTCGGCAGCGGACCGGAAGCGGCCGTCCTCCTCCACGTTCTCCGCGGTCGGAGCGGAGACGGCGCCGGGGATGTGCCCGCCGACCCGGTCGATCGGCTCGACCTCGCCGCGGTACCGCTCACCCGCGCGAGCGTCCAGCAGCAGGCCGGACCGGGCGAGCGCGGCAGCTGCGTCCGCGTCGAGCAACGGCCGCGCTCCGGGCGCCGGTACGAACGTCCCGGGCGCCGGCGCGGGGACCTCCGAGGACAGCGGCCCGGTCCAGGCCGCGAACCCGCCGTCAAGCACGCGTACCGACGGATGACCCGAATAGCCCAGCAGCCACCAGGCGCGCGCGGCGGCCCAGCCCTGCCCCCCGTCGTACACGACCACGTCGCGGTTCCCGGAGACACCGGCGGCCCGCATGGCCGCGCCGAAGACCTCCGGGTCGGGCAGCGGATGACGGCCCCCGGCACCGGCCGGACCAGCGAGTTCGGAATCCAGGTCGACGAAGACCGCACCCGGGATGTGCGCCTCCTCGTACGCGGAGCGCAGGTTGGGGCCGCCCAGCTGCCAGCGGACGTCGAGGAGGACCGGAGGGTTCGGTCCCGCGAGGTCGCTCGCGAGTTCGGATGCGGTGATGGTGGCGTTCATGGCCACCATCCTCGCGCACGGGGTGGCCGTGTTGTCCAGGTCCGGCTACTCTGCTCCGCCGGGCAGGTCCGGTCACCGCGTGTGCGGGATCGGGCACATGCTGTACAACCGATGGACACCACGCGGCAATCGCTCCGAAACGGCGGGGCAACGGCAGTCCGGGCATCCTCCGGCCGTGCGCCGCCGAACGGCGGCGCGGCCAGGACGCGCGGCACGACCGGTGGTGCGAACATCGGGCACGGGGTGTGCACGTACGCGACTCAGTACGCGTGTTCGTAGGCGGAAGGTGACCGGCCACCGCAAGGGGCCGAGAAGAGAGTGACGATGACCGAGGCACGGGGGTCAGCCGGCCTGAACGGCACCACGCACGCTCGGCACGCGCCCGGCGCACCCTGCTGGGTGAGCCTGATGGTGCACGAGATGGCCGCGACCCAGGAGTTCTACGGAGAGTTGTTCGGCTGGGAGTTCCAGCCGGGACCGCAGCAGCTCGGCCCCTACGCGCGGGCCATGCTCGACGGCCACGAGGTGGCCGGCATCGGCCAGTTGCCGCCGGACCGGCACCTGCCCATCGCCTGGACGCCGTACTTCGCGTCGGAGGACGCGGACCGGACCGCCGCGACGGTACGGCAGAGCGGCGGCACCGTGGGCGTGGGCCCGCTCGACGCCGCCGAGGCCGGACGCCTCGCGATCGCCTCCGACCCGTCCGGCGCCGTCTTCGGCATCTGGCAGGTGGCCGACCACCTCGGCACGGCGATCACCGGCGTGACGGGCACCCCTGCGTGGAACGAGCTCGTGACGCGGGACAGTGAGAGCGTCGTCAAGTTCTACCAGGGGGTCTTCGGCTACGAGCTGGAGCCGACCGTCTCCGCCGACTTCGACTACGTGACGCTGCATCTCGACGGCACCCCGGTGGCCGGCATCCACGGTGTCGGCAACGCGCTGCCGCGCGACCGCGGCCCGCACTGGCTGACGTACTTCGAGGCGGCCGACGTCGACGACACCGTCCGCCGTGTCGGGGAACTCGGCGGACACCTTCTGCAGGCCGCCCACGACTCCCCGCACGGACGGGTGGCGACGGTGGCGGACCCCGAAGGGGCGATGTTCTCGCTGATCCATGCCGTCACCTGATGATCAATGCCGTCATGTGTCGTCATGTGATCCATGCCGTCATGTGATCCAGGCGGGTGGCGTCGTGCCGGTCAGACCGGGGCGATCGGGAGGACGTCCGGGGACAGCGCGCTCGCGTGAGCCGTGGCGGCCGTCATACGGCGGCGGTGGTGCCGACGGCACAGGACCTCGTAGCCGATGTTCTCCGGCTGGTTGACGTCACCGACGACGACCTGGGCGCCCTCGACGACCATCGCGCCGCCTATGGTGCGGGCGTTGTGCGTGGCGCGGGCTCCGCACCAGCACAGGGCCTCGACCTGGAGGACCTCGACCCGGTCGGCGAGTTCGACGAGACGCTGGGAGCCGGGGAAGAGCTTGGAGCGGAAGTCCGTGGTGATGCCGAAGGCGAACACGTCGATGTCGAGGTCGTCCACCACCCGCGCGAGTTGGTCGATCTGTCCCGGCGCCAGGAACTGCGCCTCGTCCGCGATCACGTAGTCCGCCCGGCCGCCCTGGGAGAGGTGGACGACGACGTAGGCGTACAGGTCCTGGTCGTCCGCCACCTCGACGGCGTCGGTGACGAGCCCGAGACGCGAGGAGAGCTTGCCCTCGCCCGCGCGGTCGTCGCGCGTGAAGATCATGCCCTGCAGGCCCCGTGCCGAGCGGTTGTGCTCGATCTGGAGAGCCAGCGTGGACTTCCCGCAGTCCATCGTTCCGGAGAAGAACACCAGCTCGGGCATGGGGAGTCGAGCACCTTTCGGCAGCGGGGCAGGGGGATGTGAACGGCGACCGGGGCGGACGTCAGGAACGGACCTGGAGGAGCGGGACCAGTTGCTCGGCGGGGCTCATCGAGCCGTGATTGCCGACCATCGCCGACTCCTTGGGCTCCCGCTCGGACGCGATGATCAGGACGTCGTCCCGGGCGGCGGCGATGACGTCGCCCAGCCGGGCGTAGACCCGCTCGTCGACGTGCGGACCGAACCAGCCCGCCGCGATCGCCTCGTCCCGGGACGCGATCCAGAACTGCTCGCCCAGGACCTCGCGCCAGCAGGTCAGCACGTCCGCCTGGGCGCCCGGGACCGCGTAGACGTGACGGGCACGGCCCTCGCCGCCCAGCAGGGCCACGCCGGCGCGCAGCTCCCAGTCCTCGTCGAAGTCGATGCGGTGCTGCTCGTCGAACGGGATGTCGATCATGCCGTGGTCGGCGGTGACGTACAGCGCCGAGCGCGGCGGGAGCTGCTCCGCGAGACGCTGGACGAGCCGGTCGACGTACATCAGCTGGCCGCGCCAGGGGTCGGAGTCGATGCCGAAACGGTGGCCCTTGCCGTCGACCTCGGCGTAGTACGTGTAGACCAAGGAGCGGTCGCCCGCGGCCAGTTGCTCGGCGGCGAGGTCCATGCGCTCCTCGCCGGACAGCCGCCCGTGGAACGTGCCGCCGCTCAGCGCGATCTTCGTCAGCGGCGTGTTCTGGAAGGTGGGCGAGGAGACCTGGGCGGTGTGCACGCCCGCCGCGTCGGCCAGCTGGAAGATCGTGGGGTGGGGCTGCCACGCGCGCGGGTCGGTCCACGGATTCCAGCGGAGCTGGTTCATCAGCTGGCCGGTCGCGGGGTTGCGCGCGGTGTAGCCGGGCAGGCCGTGCGCGCCCGGGGGCAGGCCGGTGCCGACGGAGGCGAGGGAGGTCGCCGTGGTGGCCGGGTAGCCCGCCGTGATCGGACGCCCCGTGCCACCGCGCGAGGAGGCGAGGAGCGAGGTCATGAAGGGGGCCTCGTCCGGGTGGGCCCGGAGCTGCTCCCAGCCGAGACCGTCGATCAGGAAGACGCAGTTCCGGTCGGCCGGGGCCAGCTCGGGTATGGCGGCGGTCATGCCGGGCACGGACATGCCGGCGGCGAGCGTGGGCAGCACGTCGGCCAGTGAACCGGTGCCGTATTCGGGGACGGGCGCGGAGTCGACGGCGAGCGGTTCCGGATGGTCCCAGGTGGGCAGGGCCATCAGCGGGTGACGTCCGCGGTCGCTTCGGAGAGGGACTGCGCGAAGGCGAGGGCCTGCTGCACGGTCTCCGGGCCGTCCCCCGCCTCGCTGACGCGCAGGCTCAGGTCGTCGGCCGTCGAGTTGCCCGTGTAGCCGTGGTCCGCCTCGCAGTTGGGGTCGCCGCAGGCGGCGGGCTCCAGGTCGATACGGCTGACGGCGCCCCAGCCGATGGTCAGGACGACCTCGCGGGGCAGCGTGCCCGGGGTGTACGACTCGGGGTTCGCGACGACGCGGCTGACGACGACGGACGAGATCCGGCCGATCTTCACGGACTCCGTCGACGTCGTGGCGTACGGGGTGGGAGACGTGGTGTCCGCGTTCTGCTCGTCGGTGTGGCTGACGATGAAGCGGTTGCCGGTGAGGACGAGCACGGTGACGTGGCGCCGCACCTCGTTGGCGTCGAACGTCGTCTCCTGATGGACCAGGTACGACCGGATGGTCTCGCCGCCGATCGCGGCCTCCACCGCCTCGGCCACGAGGGCCGGGTAGTAGCCGCTGCGCTCGATCGCCGCTCGCAGCCCCTGGGTCGTCGTACTGGTCTTGGCCATGACGTCCATCCTACGGGGGCCCACTGACTGCGAGGCACCGCTCGCGCCGGTCGGTCATGGACGGATCACCGCGGATCCGGCGAGGGGACCTGGGCGACCGGGCCCGTACGGGTAGGGCGCCGCCCGGCCGGGTGAGCGCCCGCCGGGCGGCCTCCCGGGTCAGACGACGGGGAGGGTACGGGGCCCCAGGTCGTCCCGGATCGGGGCGCGGGCGAGCCGGACGGTGGCGCCCAGGACGCTCACGCCGGTCGGGGCGACCACCACCGGCTCCAGGGAGACCGCCACGACCTCCGGATGGTCGTCGACCAGCCGGGACACGCGCAGCATGAGCTGTTCGAGGGAGGCCGTGTCCACCGGCGCCGAGCCACGCCAGCCGAACAGGAGCGGTGCCGTCCGGATCGACCGGACCAGCGAGGTCGCGTCCCGGGCGGTGACCGGGATCAGCCGGTGCGCCGTGTCCCCGAGCAGCTCGGAGGCGGCTCCGGCGAGCCCGAAGGAGAGCACCGCCCCGGCCGCCGGGTCGATCACCGCGCGGACCACCGTGTCGACGCCGCGCGGGGCCATCCCCTGCACGACGGGGCGGAGCACGGTGGGCGTCCCGAACAGCTCGGTCAACTCCGCGTACGCGCGGCGCAGTTGTTCCTCGTCCGCCAGGTCCAGCCGGACGCCGCCCAGGTCGGCCCGGTGTCGTAGGTGCGGGGCGGTGGTCTTGAGGGCCACCGGGTAGCCGATGACGCGTGCCGCGGCCGCGGCGTCGTCCGGGGTGGGGGCGGGCAGCGCGCGGTGCACGTCGATGCCGTACCGCCCGAGCAGCGCGCAGGTGTCCTCGCCGCCGAGGGTCAGTCCCTCCCCGCGCGTGAGGAGGCCGTCGATCAGCTCGGCCGCCCCCTTCTCGTCGATGTCCTCGTACTCGGGGACCTTGCCGGGTTCACCGGCGTCGAGCCGCCACTGGGCGTACTTGACGGCCTCGGCGAGGGCGCGGACGGCGCGCTCGGCGGCGGGGTAGGCGGGGATGAGCCGGGAGTCCGGAGACGGGTCGGCGCTCACCTCGGCGGCCGGTGCCCCGTCCGCGGGGTGGAAGCGCTGCGCCGCGCCGGAGGTGGCGCCGGTCGCCGCCCCGGCGGCCTGGGGAGCGGTGCTGGCGGCGGCGGAGAGCGCCTCGGCCAGCCCGCCGAGCTCGACGTGCACGACGAGGACGGGCTTGGCGGGGGCCGCCGCGGCGGACGAACGGAGCGCCTCGGCGAGTGCGGCGTCCGCGGTGGAGGTCTCCCCCACCGCCGGGATGGCCGTCACGACCACGGCGTCACAGCCGTCGTCGGCGAGGGCCTCCGACAGGGCCCGGTGGAAGTCGGCCGCCGAGGCGGCCGTGGTCAGGTCCTTCGGCGGCAGCGGCCGGAGCCCCTCGGCGAGGCAGGCGTCGTACGTCAGCAGGCCCAGCGACTCCGAGTTCCCGACGATCGCCACGCGGGGCCCTCTGGGCAGCGGCTGGCGGGCCAGCAGCAGCCCGGCGTCGACGAGTTCGGTGATCGTGTCCACGCGGATCACCCCGGCCTGGCGCAGCAGGGCGGAGACGGTGGCGTGCGGGAGCCGCGTGGCGCGTACTGCGTGTCCCTGGGGGGCCGCTCCGCCGTGCCGCGCTCCCTGGACCACGACCAGTGGCTTCGCCGCGGCGGTCCGGCGCGCGAGGCGGGTGAACTTGCGCGGGTTGCCGATGGATTCGAGATACATCAGGGCGACGTCGGTGTCCGGGTCGTCGAACCAGTACTGAAGGACGTCGTTGCCGGACACGTCCGCCCGGTTGCCGGAGGAGATGAAGGTCGACACGCCGGTCACTCCGGTCACGCCGCCGCCCCGCCGGTGCAGCCGGGAGAGCAGGGCGATGCCGATGGCCCCGGACTGCGCGAAGAGGCCGATCCGACCGGGGCGTGGCATCTCCGGGGCGAGCGAGGCGTTCAGCCGCACGTCCGGGGCGGTGTTGATGACGCCGAAGGCGTTCGGCCCGATGATGCGCATCCCGTACGTGCGCGCGTGCCGGACGAGTTCGCGCTGGCGCTCGCGCCCCTCCGCGCCGCTCTCGGCGTAACCCGCGGAGACCACCACGAGCCCCTGCACCCCGTGTTCCCCGCACTCCGTGACGGCCTCGAGGACCTGCTCGGCGGGGACGGCGACGACCGCGAGGTCGACGGGTTCCTCGATGTCACGGATGGAGCGGTGAGCGGGGACACCGTCGAGCTCCTTCTCCTCCAGGGCCCTGTTCACCGCGTACAGGCGGCCGGTGAAGCCGGCCCCGCGGAGGTTGTCGAGGACGCTGCGGCCGACCCCTCCGGGGGTGCGCCCCGCCCCGATGACGGCGACCGAGCCGGGTGCCAGGAGCCGCTTCACGGACCTGGCCTCGGCGCGCTGCTCCCGGGCGCGCTGCACGGCGAGCGAGCGGTCGGTGGGTTCGAGGTCGAACTCCAGGCGTACGACGCCGTCCTCGAAGGAGCGCTTCTGCGTGTACCCGGCGTCCGTGAACACCTTGATCATCTTGTTGTTCGCGGGCAGTACCTCGGCGGCGAAGCGGCGGATGCCGCGCTCGCGGGCCACGGCGGCGACGTGTTCGAGCAGGGCCGAGGCGACACCGCGGCCCTGATGGGCGTCCTGCACGAGGAAGGCGACCTCCGCCTCGTCGGCCGGAGCGGACGCGGGCAGACCCCGGGCGTCGATCCGGTCGTAGCGCACCGTCGCGATGAACTCGCCCCCCACCGTCGCCGCGAGACCCACCCGGTCGACGAAGTCGTGGTGCGTGAAACGGTGGACGTCCTTGGCGGACAGGCGGGGGTAGGGCGCGAAGAAGCGGTAGTACTTCGACTCGTCCGACACCTGCTCGTAGAAGCTGACCAGGCGCTCCGCGTCGTCGACCGTGATGGGTCTGACGCGGGCGGTGCCGCCGTCGCGCAGCACCACGTCGGCCTCCCAGTGCGCGGGGTACTCGTGCCGGTCCGACGGGGTCTGCATGCGCCCCAGACTACGGCTCGCGTACGACATGGGCGCGGGGCAGTCTGTGGGGTACGAAGGTGGCACCGGGGCCGCGGTGGGACGCTGCTCGTGGGCGGGAGGCAGGGCCGCCCGGGCACGCTTCACGATATGGGACACTGGTCTAGACAACCCTGAACAGCTGAAGGGCAGCATCACATGGCTGAGCGCCGCGTCAACGTCGGCTGGGCTGAGGGCCTTCACGCCCGCCCCGCTTCCATCTTCGTCCGGGCCACCACGGCATCCGGCGTCCCCGTGACGATCGCCAAGGCCGACGGCAACCCCGTCAACGCGGCCTCCATGCTGGCGGTCCTCGGTCTGGGCGCCCAGGGTGGCGAGGAGATCGTCCTCGCGTCGGACGCCGAGGGTGCGGACGCCGCCCTCGACCGTCTGGCGAAGCTGGTCGCCGAGGGGCTCGACGAGCTCCCCGAGACCGTCTGAGCCCGCGAGACACTCGGACAGCACACGGCTGAGCCGCGCCACCCCTCGCCGGGGGCGCGGCTCAGCCGTTTCCGTACGCCGTCCCGGAATTCACGGCGACCTGTCCGGATCACATCCCGCGCGAACGAAAAGAACGCCTGCCCGAAATTCGGGGCACGCGAATAAAACGGCAGCAGAAATAGCGTCCCGCCGAATAGCCCTCTTTGTATACGGCGCCCGTGTTAATGACGCTGGCCCGTCATGTTTACGGGATGTTGCGAAGTTCTCACACGGTCCGGCCGGGTGCCGCCGGCGGGAAATCGCAGCCGGTGCGCCGCCGTCGCGCGCTCCGCGTGCAGAGCGGTGATCGCGCGGGCCCGCTCTCCGTCCCCGCGGGCCACCGCGTCCACGATGCCGCCGTGCTCCGCCCAGGACTCCGCGGGATTGGCCGGCGCCTCGACCACGTACATCCAGGCGATCTTGTGCCGCAGCTGGGACAGCGTCGACGTCAGCGCGGGGCTGCCCGAGGCCTGGGCGAGCGTCTCGTGGAACCAGCCGCCCAGCGAGCGCAGATCCTCGCTGTTGCCCCGCCTGGAGCGCTCCTGCCCCAGCCTGACCAGCCCGCGGAGCACCTTGAGATGGGCCTCCGTACGGCGCTGCGCGGCGCGCGCGGCACCCAGCGGCTCCAGCAGCGTGCGCATCTCCAGGAGATCCGCGCCCTCCTGCTCGCTGGGCTCGGCGACACAGGCGCCCGCGTGCCGCCGGGTGACCACGAAGCCCTCGGCCTCCAGAGTGCGCAGCGCCTCGCGCACGGGGACGCGCGAGACGCCGTAGCGCCGCGCGAGCAGTTCCTCGGTGAGCCGGCCGCCACGCTCGTAGACGCCGGCGACGATGTCGTCGCGGATCGCCGTGCATACCGAATGCGCCGGAATACGCATGACCGGACCTCCGCTTAATCCCCGCGAAACGCCATCGATTGACGCTTGTTCAGTGACTCTATTGCAGGAAGCGTTAATTTCCGATGGGGGGCCTGAATCCATGGATATTTTTTGGACAGACGGCCTCCGGAAACGACGATGCCCCGACTCGGTGAGCCGGGGCATCGAAAACGGCGGAGAAGCCGCGAAGCGGTCGTCAGACGTTCACGCCGTGCGAGCGGAGGTACGCGACCGGGTCCATGTCGGAGCCGTACTCCGCGGTGGTGCGCGCCTCGAAGTGGAGGTGCGGGCCCGTGGTGTTGCCGGTCGAGCCGGAGAGCGCGATCTGCTGGCCGGGGGTGACCGTCTGGCCCACGGAGACACCGATGGACGACAGGTGCCCGTACATGGTGTACGTGCCGTCGTGCATCTTGATCACTACTTGATTGCCGTAGGCGCCGCCCCAGCCGGCGGTGACGACGGTACCGGCGCCGACGGAGTGCACCGAGGTGCCGGACGCCGCGTGGAAGTCGACGCCGGTGTGGCTGCCGGACGACCAGAGGCTGCCGCCGGTCTTGTAGCCGGTGGAGACGTACGAGCCGGCTATCGGGATGACGAAGGTGTTGAGCCGCTTGCGCTCGGCGGCGCGGGCGGCGCGCTCCTTGGTCTCGCGGGCCTTGGCCGCCTGCTCGGCGGCCTTCTTGCGCGCGGCCTGTTCGGCCTTCTCCCGCGCGGCGGCCACGTCGGCGGCGTGCTGCTGGGCGTCGGCCTGCTCGTCGATCTGCTCGGCGACGGAGTCGCCGATGGTGATGGCCTGGGTCAGCCCGGTCTGCTCGGCGGCCGGTTCGGCGGCGAACGCGGGTGCCGCGAGGGTTCCGAGGACACCGGTGGTGGTGAGGGCCGCGACGCCGACGACGTTCTTCGTGGTGCGCTGCACGCGGCTCGGACGACGATGCTTCCCGGTGCCACAGGTGAACGCCATGTAAGGGCTGATCCTTTCCTTCCTTCTCGCCTACCGGGTTAGCTGACGGGTTCGGAGCAGGAAGGTCTCCTACGGACCCCCTCCGGGGGAGGGCGTCCGATTCACCCCAGGGACTACGTGTGGGTCCCCGGCTCCCCTGGCTCGCGCCATGCGGGGACTCGGCGATGACTGTCCGGTGCCGCGGACGCGGCGCAGTGCCTGACGAACAGCCGCACTGACGCTAAACGCGACATCTTTCGAACAACAAACGGATCACGGTTTTTGTAGCGCATCCCACAGCGCAGAAGGCAACCTCCGTACCAATACGGACATCTTGGGGGCGATGTCCGCGTAAAAGAGGGCCCTGGTGACTCTTCAGTCACCAGGGCCCATCTCGGTCACACGGCCCTACTCGGCCGTGACCACGCTGACTTCACCGATGCCGAGGGCCCTGACCGGCTCCTCGATCTGTGCGGCGTCGCCCACCAGGACGGTCACCAGACGGTCCGTCGGGAATGCGCTGACGGCGGCCGCGGTGGCCTCCACCGTGCCGGTGGCGGCCAGTTGCTGATAGAGCGTCGACTGGTAGTCGTCCGGCAGGTACTGCTCGACCTGGTCGGCGAGCGTGCCCGCGACGGCCGCGGCGGTCTCGAACTTGAGGGGCGCCACGCCCACCAGGTTCTGCACGGCGATGTCGCGCTCCGCGTCGGTCAGGCCCTCGGCCGCGAGCGTGCGGAGCACCTTCCACAGGTCGTCGAGCGCCGGGCCGGTGTTCGGGGTGTCCACCGAGCCGCTGATGGCGAGCATCGCGGCGCCGGTGCCGTCCGGCGCGGAACGCAGGACCTGGCCGAACGCCCGCACCCCGTACGTGTAGCCCTTCTCCTCGCGCAGGACACGGTCCAGACGCGAGGTGAGGGTGCCGCCGAGGCAGTAGGTGCCGAGCACCTGGGCCGCCCACACACGGTCGTGCCGGTCGGCGCCGACCCGCCCGATCAGCAGCTGCGTCTGGACGGCGCCGGGGCGGTCCACGATGATCACGCGGCCCGTGTCGTCGGCGTGCACCGGCGGTACCGGGCGCGGCTCGGCGGTCGAGCCGGTCCAGGAACCGAGGGTGTCACCGAGCAGCGCGTCCACGTCCACGTCGGTGAGGTCGCCGACCACCACGGCGGTGGCCGTCGCGGGACGAACGTACTTCTCGTAGAAGGACCGTACGGCCGCGGAGTCGATCTTCTGGACGGTCTCCTCGGTGCCCTGGCGGGGTCGCGACATGCGCGCCGTCGCCGGGAACAGCTGCCGGGAGAGCTCCTTGGCCGCGCGGCGGGCCGGGTTGGCCGTCTCGTGCGGGATCTCGTCGAGCCGGTTGCGCACCAGGCGCTCGATCTCGCTGTCCGCGAAGGCCGGTGCGCGCAGGGCGTCGGCGAGCAGGCCGAGGCCCTTGGGCAGACGCGAGACGGGCACTTCGAGGGACAGCCGGACACCGGGGTGGTCGGCGTGTGCGTCGAGCGTGGCACCGCAGCGCTCCAGCTCGGCGGCGAAGTCCTCGGCCGAGTGCTTGTCGGTGCCCTCGGAGAAGGCGCGCGCCATGATCGTGGCGAGGCCGTCCAGGCCCGCGGGCTCGGCCTCCAGCGGCGCGGCGAGGATCACCTCGACGGCGACGACCTGCTGGCCGGGACGGTGGCAGCGCAGGACGGTCAGGCCGTTGTCCAGGGTGCCGCGCTCGGGGGCGGGGAACGCCCACGGCTTCGGCTGTCCCGCCTGCGGCTGCGGATGGAAGTCCATGGTGGCGAGCTCGGTCACTTCGCCGCCTCCTCGTCGGTGTCGTCAGCGGCGTCGGTGGCTTCGGGGGCGGTGGGCTCGTAGACGAGCACGGCGCGGTTGTCGGGCCGCAGGCGGGCCTTGGCGACCTCCTGGACCTCCTCTGCGGTGACCTCCAGGACGCGCTGTACGGCGGTCAGAGCGAGCTGCGGGTCACCGAACAGGACGGCGTACCGGCACAGTTCGTCCGCCCGGCCCGCGACCGTACCGAGGCGGTCCAGCCACTCGCGCTCCAACTGGGCCTGCGCGCGCTCCATCTCCTCGGCCGTGGGACCCTCCTCGGCGAACCGGGCGAGCTCCTCGTCGACGGCGGCCTCGATGACCGGGACCTCGACGTCACCGGACGTCTTCACGTCCAGCCACCCCAGGGAGGGCGCTCCGGCGAGCCGCAGCAGGCCGAAGCCGGCGGCGACGGCGGTGCGGTCACGGCGTACGAGCCGGTTGTAGAGCCGGGAGGACTCGCCGCCGCCGAGGACGGTGAGGGCCAGGTCGGCCGCGTCGCACGCGCGCGTGCCGTCCTCCGGGAGGCGGTAGGCCGCCATCAGGGCGCGCGCCGGGACCTCTTCCTCGACGACCTCGCGCAGTTGCTCCCCGATGGTCTCGGGCAGCGAGCCGTCACGCGGGGCGGGCTTGCCGTCGTGCCCGAGGACGGAGCCGAAGTACTTCTCGACCCAGGCGAGCGTCTGCTCCGGGTCGATGTCGCCGACGACCGACAGAACCGCGTTGTTGGGCGCGTAGTACGTGCGGAAGAACGCGCGGGCGTCCTCCAGGGTCGCCGCGTCCAGGTCCGCCATCGACCCGATCGGGGTGTGGTGGTACGGATGACCCTCGGGGTACGCGAGCGAGGTCAGCTTCTCGAACGCGGTGCCGTAGGGAACGTTGTCGTAGCGCTGGCGGCGCTCGTTCTTCACGACGTCGCGCTGGTTCTCCATGGACTCGTCGTCCAGCGCGGCGAGCAGCGAGCCCATGCGGTCCGCCTCCAGCCAGAGCGCGAGCTCCAGCTGATGGGTGGGCATGGTCTCGAAGTAGTTGGTGCGCTCGAAACTCGTCGTGCCGTTGAGCGAGCCGCCGGCGCCCTGGACGAGTTCGAAGTGCCCGTTGCCGTGGACCTGCTTGGAGCCCTGGAACATCAGGTGCTCGAAGAGGTGGGCGAGCCCGGTCCGGCCCTTGACCTCGTGGCGCGAGCCGACGTCGTACCAGAGGCACACCGCCGCGACCGGGGTCAGATGGTCCTCGGAGAGCACCACACGCAGGCCGTTGGCCAGCCGGTGCTCGGTCGCTGTCAGGCCGCCGGAGCCTGCCTCAGCTGTGGCCGTGTGACCCATGGGCATGTACGTCCCTTCGCTCGCGGAACTGCGTCATTCCTGTCGGTCCTGCCACTGTATGCAAGCGCGCGGACGCCTGGCGAAGTTCCCGCACCTCGTACGCCGAGAGCGAGAACCGCGAGCGCCCCCCGCACGCCCCCGAGAAACATCCGGACACCGGAGCGGACGGGTGCGGCAGAGGTCCGGCAGGCGGCACGAACGCGCCCCCTGGAACGGTCGTCACGGGGGCCTCGGGGCGCTCCGGAAGGCCGCTACGGACGGGTCGCGGTCGGCGTTGTCAGCGGGGCGGTCCACAATGGTCCGCGTCAGAACCCGCTCATGCCCCGGCAGAGACTGTGAAGGAGCCGCAGCAGCGATGGCCCGCCGCAGCACGAAGACCCCGCCGCCCGACGACTCGTACGAGGAGAAGATCCTCGACATCGACGTCGTGGACGAGATGCAGGGCTCCTTCCTCGAATACGCGTACTCGGTCATCTACTCGCGCGCCCTGCCGGACGCCCGCGACGGCCTCAAGCCGGTACACCGTCGCATCGTGTACCAGATGAACGAGATGGGCCTGCGCCCCGACCGCGGCTACGTGAAGTGTGCCCGCGTCGTCGGCGAGGTCATGGGTAAGCTCCACCCGCACGGAGACGCGTCGATCTACGACGCCCTGGTGCGACTCGCGCAGCCCTTCTCGATGCGCCTGCCGCTGGTCGACGGCCACGGCAACTTCGGTTCGCTCGGCAACGACGACCCGCCGGCCGCGATGCGGTACACCGAAGCCCGGATGGCCGACGCGACGTCCCTGATGACCGAGTCCATCGACGAGGACACGGTCGACTTCACCCCGAACTACGACGGCCAGGAGAAGGAACCGGTGGCCCTTCCGGCCGCCTTCCCCAACCTGCTGGTCAACGGCTCGTCGGGGATCGCCGTCGGTATGGCCACCAACATGCCGCCGCACAACCTCAGCGAGGTCATCGCGGCCGCCCGGCACCTCATCCGGTACCCGGGTGCCGACCTCGAGACCCTGATGAAGCACGTCCCGGGCCCCGACCTGCCCACCGGCGGCCGGATCGTCGGCCTCTCCGGGATCAGGGACGCGTACGAGACGGGACGCGGCACCTTCAAGATCCGCGCCACGGTCTCGGTGGAGGACGTCACGGCCCGCCGCAAGGGCCTCGTCGTCACCGAACTGCCCTTCACCGTCGGCCCGGAGAAGGTGATCGCCAAGATCAAGGACCTGGTCGGCGCGAAGAAGCTCCAGGGCATCGCCGACGTGAAGGACCTCACCGACCGTGCGCACGGTCTGCGTCTGGTCATCGAGATCAAGAACGGCTTCGTGCCGGAGGCGGTCCTCGAGCAGCTCTACAAGCTGACGCCGATGGAGGAGTCCTTCGGTATCAACAACGTGGCCCTGGTGGACGGCCAGCCGCTCACCCTCGGCCTCAAGGAGCTGCTGGAGGTCTACCTGGACCACCGGTTCACCGTCGTACGCCGCCGCAGCGAGTTCCGGCGCGGCAAGAAGCGCGACCGCCTGCACCTGGTGCAGGGCCTCCTCGTCGCCCTCCTCGACATCGACGAGGTCATCCGCCTCATCCGCTCCAGCGACAACTCGGCTCAGGCCAAGGAGCGCCTGATCGAGCACTTCTCCCTCTCCGAGATCCAGACGCAGTACATCCTGGACACGCCGCTGCGCCGCCTCACCCGGTTCGACCGCATCGAGCTGGAGTCGGAGCGCGACCGCCTGATGGGCGAGATCGACGAGCTGACCGGGATCCTGGAGTCGGACACCGAGCTGCGCAAGATGGTCTCGGGCGAACTGGCCGCGGTGGCAAAGAAGTTCGGCACCGACCGGCGCACGGTGCTCCTGGAGTCCGCCGGTTCGCCGGCCCCGACCGTCTCGCTCCAGGTCGCCGACGACCCCTGCCGGGTGCTGCTGTCCTCGACGGGCCTGCTGGCCCGCACGGCGACCGGCGACCCCTTCGAGCAGGACCCGGACGGCAAGCGCACCAAGCACGACGTGATCGTCTCGGTGGCGCCGGCGACGGCACGCGGCGAGATCGGCGTCGTCACGTCCCTGGGCCGCCTCCTGCGCCTGAACGTGATCGACCTCCCACGGCTGCCGGAGACGGCGTCGGCGCCCAACCTCTCCGGAGGCGCTCCGGTCTCGGAGTTCCTGTCGACCCTGGAGCCGAACGAGACGGTGATCTGCCTGACCACGCTCGACGAGTCGTCGCCCGGCCTGGCGATCGGCACGGAGCAGGGTGTCGTCAAGCGTGTGGTGCCCGACTACCCCTCGAACAAGGAGGAGTTGGAGGTCATCACCCTCAAGGACGGGGACCGGATCGTCGGCGCCGTCGAGCTGCGCACCGGCGAGGAGGACCTGGTCTTCATCGCGGACGACGCCCAGTTGCTGCGCTACCAGGCCTCACAGGTCCGCCCGCAGGGGCGTGCCGCGGGCGGCATGGCGGGCATCAAGCTGACCGACGGCGCGAAGGTGATCTCCTTCACGGCCGTCGACCCGGCGGTGGACGCGGTGGTGTTCACGGTCGCCGGCTCGCGAGGGACGCTGGACGACTCCGTCCAGACCACGGCCAAGCTGACCCCGCTGGACCAGTACCCGCGCAAGGGACGCGCGACAGGTGGCGTGCGCTGCCAGCGTTTCCTGAAGGGCGAGGACTGCCTGTCCGTGGCCTGGGCGGGCCCGACCCCGGGACGCGCGGCGCAGAAGAACGGCACACCCGTCGACCTGCCGGAGATCGACCCGCGCCGTGACGGCTCGGGCATCTCCCTGGGGCGGACGGTGTCGGTGGTGGCGGGCTCGGTGTAGCCGGTCAGCCCTCGGAGTCCGGCTCCCGCACGTAGCGCAGGACGCCCCACATGCTGTGTTCGTCGGCGTGTGGGGCGTCTTCCTTGCACGCCTCCAGCTCCTTGGTGAGAGCCGTCGTGTCGATGCCGGACCCGATGAGAACGAGCTGGGTCAGCCGCAGGTCCGCGGCGGCCCAGGGCTCGGGAGAGAACCGCAGGAACCGCCCGACGGCGTGCACGGCGTACCGGTTGCGGGTTTCCTGCACGCCGAAGTCCACGTACCCCTTGATCCGGTAGAGCCCCTCGGGCCTGCTGTCGAGGAAGGCCATCAGCCGCCGGGGGTCCATCGGCACGTCGGAGGTGAAGGCGAGGGACGTGTAGGCGGTGTGCAGATGACCCGCGTGCGGGCCCTCCCGGCGCCCCTCCCCCACCTGCCCGCCGTCGTCCTCCCGGTCGTGGAGGTCGTCGAAGGACAACTGGCCGATACGCTCCTCGCTCGGCCTGCAGTCGAAGAGGAACTCGGGGTCCACGCGGCCGTAGGTGGCCGCGACGACCGCCGCCGGGTCGGTCAGGTCACGGACGACACGCAGCACCCGCTCCCCGTCCTCGGCCCGGTCGGTCTTGTTCACGACGACGAGATCGGCGAGGGCGAGGTGCCGGTCGATCTCGGGATGCTTCTCGCGCGTACCGTCGAACTCGGCTGCGTCGACGACCTCGACGAGTCCTCCGTAGACGATCCCCGGATGCTCGCTGGCCAGCACCATGCGGACGAGTTCCTGCGGCTCCGCGAGCCCGCTCGCCTCGATGACGATGACGTCGATCCGGGCGGAGGGTTGAGCGAGCCGATCAAGATATTGATCAAGTTCGCTGACGTCGACGGCGCAGCACAGACACCCGTTGCCGAGCGAGACGGTGGAGTCGCCGAGTGCTCCGGCCACCGCCATCGCGTCGATCTCGATCGCCCCGAAGTCGTTGACGACGGCTCCGATACGGCTGCCGCCACTGTGGTGCAGGAGGTGGTTGAGCAGCGTGGTCTTGCCGGAGCCCAGGAAGCCTGCGAGGACGATGACCGGGATCTGCCGCGGGCTCGACTGACTCAACGTGCGCCTCTCTGAGACCTGCGCGCGCACCGGCTCACGGGACCGGCGCTCGCGCGGGGAACGAATACCGACCCAGCATACGAGCGGGAGGAGACGCCCCTGTCTGAACGATTGTCCGCGGCGCTCGCGGGGCACACGTTGGGCATGGCGCCTGGAAACGCGACCCGCACGTCCCTCCGTGCGCCTCCTCTCCGCCTCCCTGCCGATCAGAGCCGCTCGGCGAAACTGGGGGGCGGCAAGCGCGCCGCCCACCGCTCGCCGGTCCGCTCCCTGTCGCCCCACAACCGACGACCGGCGGACGGTCGCCTGATTCGGGGGTTGACATGGCCACACAGAGTTCCGCGATTCGGAGGTTCGGCTCGGCCGCCCGGGCCGGGATCGGCGTCGCGGCCCACGCCGTGAGGGAACGCGGCTCGCGGCACCGCAGGCGAGCCGTGCTCACCGAGCAGCACCGCCTCCATTTCGACCTGTTGTGCAAGGCCATGGACGATCCCGCCCTCGCCGCCGTCCTCAACACGTACGAGACCGAGATCGGACCCGAGAAGCAACGCCAGTACCTCTTCGCGAACGCGCTCTACATCAACGCCCTGTACTTCCACCGGATCGGGGCGCTGAATCGAGCGGAGCTTCGCGGTCACTTCCGCATCATCTGCCAGAACCCGATCTTCAGGGAGTACTGGGCGGCTACCGAGCACCACCGCAAGAGCCTGCCCGATGCTTCCGACGAGGCCCGGCTGGGCCAGCTGATGGACACCCTGATCCAGGATCAGGCGGATGCCGATGCCGACGAATGGTGGGTGATCGGAGAGCCGGATGACGAGTAACCCTGCTGACCGGCGCGGGTCACACACTCCGGTCAACTCGCCGCCCGCGACGTTCACCCGGCCGGTTGATGTTTCACGTTTCACGCACCAGAAGCAACAGAAATCAACTAGGTTACCGCTGCCCAGATCTTTGAGCACTCCGGACGAACACCCCTGCGCTCGGAGACGTATGCCTCCGACGAACACCCCCGCTCGGAGACGCTTACCCCCGACGTACATCTCCGCTCGGAGTTCGTCGCGCTCCGAGGAACCTTCGCTCGGCCGACACCTCAGACAGTCGTTCCCGAACTAAGGTTGGTACCACCCCGTGAGAATCGTGCGACGTGTCGGGGCCAGTCCACGCGAGCGCGGAAGCGCTTCTGGCCAGTCCTGCCCCGACATCTTCGAGCTCGCCGACGGTAGTTTCGCTGTCATTGGACGCGAGGCTACGCAGGAACTCGACCCCGAGCTCCCCTCAGACGCCGCACGAGCCGATTACGAGCGGATCGTGATCATTACCCGCGAAACCCTGCTGCGCGCCAAAAAAGACATCCCGGACGCCTGACTTCGCAGCAGAGTTCGCCCGCGGGGCGGCGGAGGCCCCAGTCCCACGGCAGTCGACACGCAGCAACCGCCGCTTTGCACCCGCTTCACCAGATGGACCTCTTCGCCGACATCCGGCGAAACAGAGGCCCGGCATCCTCAAGAGGCCGGGCCTTTCACATGCGCCCATCGCGGCCCGGGCCTCCGAATCCGAAGCCCGCCAGAACCCTCGCACGAAGTAGGGCCGAAGGCCTCAGGCCGGCATAGGCACCGCCACCGGCGGAACAGGCCCCACATAACGCGCCGCCGGGCGGATGATCTTCGAGTCCTCCGCCTGTTCCAGGATGTTCGCGCTCCAGCCGACGACGCGGGCGGCCGCGAACGTGGGAGTGAACATCTCCCGGGGCAGCCCGCAGAGTTCCATGACCACACCGGCGTAGAACTCCACGTTGGTGTGCAGTTCGCGGCCCGGCTTCAGTTCGGCGAGGATCCCCTCGACGCGGTGCTCCACTTCGACGGCGAAGTCGACGAGCGGGCCGCCGAACTCCTCCGCGATACCTCGGAGCATCCGCGAACGCGGGTCCTCCGTGCGGTAGACGGGATGCCCGAACCCCATGATGCGGTCGCCGGCGAGGACACGCTCACGGATCCAGCCGTCGATGCGGTCGGGGGCCCCGATCGCGTCGAGCGTGTCCAGCGCACGACTGGGAGCACCCCCGTGCAGCGGCCCGGACAGCGCTCCGACCGCACCTACGAGGCAGGCCGCCACGTCCGCGCCCGTCGACGCGATCACTCGAGCCGTGAACGTTGATGCATTGAATCCGTGATCAATGGTTGAGATCAGGTATTGCTCAACCGCACGGGCCCGGTGCACATCCGGCTCCGAACCCGTGAGCATGTACAGGTAGTTGGCCGCGTAGCCCAGGTCCTCGCGTGGTTCCACCGGCTCCAGTCCCTGCCCGATCCGGTACAGCGCGGTGAGCAGGGTCGGCACGGCGGCCGCCGCCGCGAGGCCGTCGTCCCGACGCCGCTCCGCGTCGATGTCGTAGACCGGGCGGAACCCGAGCGAGGCGCCGAGCAGCGACAACGCGGTACGCAGTCCCGCGAGCGGCCCGGAGAGGCCGGTCGCCGCGGCAATGGCCGGCAGTGCGCCGCGCACGTCCTCCGGCAGCCCGCGCAGCGCCGCGGTCCGCTCCATGAAGCCGGCACGCTGCGTCGCGTCGGGCAGTTCACCGTGTGCCAGCAGGTGCCAGACATCCTCGAAGCCGCGGGTCTGCGCGAGTTCGACGGCCGAGTACTGGCGGTAGTGGTAGAAGCCCTCCAGCCCTCTGACGTCACCCAGTTCGGTGTCGGTGACGACGACGCCCGCGAGCCCTCGCGGCACGTCGACAGAGGTGGACTCGGTGCGGTTGATCGGCATGTTTCCTCCCTGGACTTGATTCGACTGTCCATGCTTGACTCTATTGCTGTCAATATTGATCCAATCAATATACGGATCCACGGATACGGTGGCGCCCATGAGGGATCGAGAAGCGGCAACGCCAGGGCACGAGGGCCGACGACTCAGCACCAAGGAGACGGCCGAGCTGCTCGGCGTGAAGCCGGAAACCGTCTACGCCTACGTGAGCCGGGGACAACTGGGCAGCCGGCGCGAGCCGGGAGGGCGCGGGAGCACCTTCGACGCCAAGGAGGTGGAGGCGCTCGGTCGGCGCAACAGGCGTGAAGGCAGCGGCAGTTCGGGAAGTTCAGGCGAGCTGTCCGTTCGTACGCGCATCACTCTGATCGACAAGGACCGGTACTACTTCCGTGGCGTCGACGCGACGGAGCTGGCGGCACACCACTCCTACGAGGAGATCGCCGAATGGCTCTGGACCGGCGAGCTGCGCCCGGGTGTCACGTTCACGGCCCCGGAAGCGTCGGTGACCGCCGCTCGGCACAGCGTCGACGCGTTGCCCGAGCACAGCGGTCCGACCGACCGCCTGCGCGTCGCCGCGATCGCCGCGGCGGCTGCCGACCCGCTCCGCTTCGACCTCTCGGAGAACGCCGTACTCGGCACCGGCCGAACCCTCATCCCCACCCTCGTCGCCGCACTGCCCCCCGTCCGGCGTGACCACCGCGACGAGGGCCCGCTGGCACGTCGGCTGTGGGCGAGGCTCACCGGGCGAGCGCCCGACGACCCGTCACTGCGCGTCCTGGACACGGCACTCGGGCTGCTCGTGGACCACGACCTGGCCGCGTCGACCCTGGCGGTCCGGGTCGCGGCGTCGGCCCGCGCGCACCCCTACGCGGCCGTGTCCGCGGGACTGGGGGTCCTCGAAGGGCCGCTGCACGGAGCGGCCAGTGGCCTCGCGCACCGACTGCTCCTCGACGTGCTGGACCACGGGACCGCGGCCCCCGTGGTCGCGGACGAACTGCGCGCCGGGCGCCGCGTCCCCGGACTGGGTCACCGGCTCTACACGGGCGAGGATCCCCGCGCGCGTGCCTTGTTCGCCCTCCTGGAGGACGTACCCGGCGCGGCGCCCGCCGTGGCGGCGGCGCACGACGTCGTGGCCACCACCGCCCGGCACGCACCCCTGCACGCCAATGTCGACCTCGCGCTGGCCGCCTTCACCGTCTCGTCCGGCATGCCGGCCTCCGCCGGAGAGACGATCTTCGCCGTCGCCCGGACGGCGGGCTGGATCGCGCACACCCTGGAGGAGTATGCGGAGCGCCCGCTGAGGATGCGCCCGAGCGGGCACTACGTGGGCGAACGTCCACCGCAGCCCCTTCCCAGCAGCCGCCAGGGCCCCACCCGCAGCACTTGAGGCAGGCACCGCCGGGGCCCTGGCCCGGCGTCCGCCCTGCCCTCACCCGACGATCACGCCACCGCCCGGGGATCGCCGCACGAGCAGGCCACGGGAAGCCACTCCGCCTGAAGTCAGGTTAGGCTCACCTCTGTGAGTACGTGCACCAGCGCGTCGCGGCATCTCGACGAGCCCATGGCGGGGACCGCGGCCACCGCGAGGACATGGCTGCTGATCGAGCAGCCCGGGCCCTGGGGCGCCAAGGCGCTCACTTCGAGCCACCTGGACCCCACGCTCGGCCGGGCCCTCGAGGCCGCCACTCAGGGCACGGGCGTGCGGATCGCGCTCATCCGCCGCCCCGGGCGCCACGCGGACTGCGGCACACCCGCCGAACGGCACATCTACGCGGCCCACACCGCGCCGGGAAACCCATGGCTGCACGGCGCCATGGCCCGCGATCCCGAGTTGCTTCTCGGCCTCGACTTCGCCGCGCTCGGGCAGGGCGACCCGCAGTCCTTCGACGAGACCCTGCGCGCGCGACCCCACACGGAGGAACCGCTCGCCCTCGTCTGCACCAACGGAAAGCGCGACCGCTGCTGTGCCCTGCTCGGCCGGCCCCTCGCGGCGGAACTGGCCGCCTCCGGGGTGAACGGCACTTGGGAGGTCACCCATCTGGGCGGTCATCGCTTCTCCCCCACCGTGCTCGTGCTGCCGAACGGATACGCGTACGGCCGTACCGAAGCCCATGCCGTCAAGGAGATCCTCCAGGGCGTCCGGGAGGGCCGGGTCGTCACCGAGGGCTGTCGTGGGAACTCCGCCTGGGAGCGGCCCGGCCAAGCGGCCGAGCTGGCCGTACGGACCGAGACGGGTGAGCACGCCGCCGGCGCTCTGACCGTGGTCCGCACCGACGGAACCGCTCCGCGCTGGGAGGTCACCGTGGCCCACGCCGACGGTCGACTGTGGAGGGTTGTCGTCGCCCAGGGCACCTCGCTGCCGGCCCGCCCGGAGAGCTGCGGCTCGGCACTGGGTTCCCCCGCTCGGATGGACGTGGTGGCAGTGCGGCAGCTGGAGGAGACAGTCGTCGGCGTGGCCTGCTGATCGCCCGAACCCACGCCCGTCAATCATTGATCAGCTGACGAGCACCAGCAGTCCGTCACTCGTTGATCAATCCCGTCTCTCGTTGATCTCCGAGCGGGCGCCGGTTCCGTGTTGATCAAGAGATCCATGCCACAACCCCTTCGGTGGGCCGCGCCTGCCCCCGTACGGTCATATCCATGAGCCCCACTCCCCCCGCACGACGACTGCGACTCGGTATGCCGCGGCGGGTGTTCTCGCAGGTCCTGCTGATGCAGATCGCGATCGCGGCGGGAGTCGCCGTTCTCGCCACCGGACTGTTCCTGGCCCCGCTCAGCGCCCAGCTCGACGACCAGGCCATGCAGCGCGCCCTCGCGATCGCGCAGACGACAGCTGTGCAGCCGCAGATCGCCGAGGACCTTCTGAGGACGAACCCTTCGACGACCGGGCCCGTACAGGCCGAGGCCGAGCGGATACGGAAGGCAAGCGACGCCGAGTACGTCGTCGTGATGGACACGCAGGGCATCCGGTGGTCGCACACCGACCCGAAGGAGATCGGCGGGAAGGTCTCGACGGACCCGCGAAAGGCCCTGGAGGGCCGCGACGTCATGGAGATCGACACCGGAACACTGGGCCGCTCCGCGCGCGGCAAGGTCCCGTTGCGCGACGCCGACGACAAGATCATCGGCGCGGTTTCGGTCGGTATCCGGTACGACAGCGTCCGGGCGCGGTTGATCGACGCGATCCCGGGGCTCTTCGCATACGCGGGTGGAGCCCTGGCCGTCGGCGCGCTGGCCGCGTATCTGATCTCCCGCAGGGTCCAGCGGCAGACCCGTGATCTGGCGTTCTCCGACATCTCGGCGCTGCTGGCGGAGCGCGAGGCGATGCTGCACGGCATCCGGGAGGGCGTGGTCGCGCTGGACCGAAGCGGCCGCGTGCGCCTCCTGAACGACGAGGCGCAGCGTCTGCTGGGGGTCGGGGCCGAGGCCATCGGGCAGTCACTGGACGACGCGCTCGGGGCCGGCCGTACGACCGACGTACTCGCCGGGCGGGTGACCGGCACCGATCTGCTCACCGTCCGCGGCCAGCGCGTGCTGGTCGCCAACCGGATGCCCACCGACGACGGCGGTGCGGTCGCCACGTTGCGCGACCGTACCGAGCTGGAGCAGCTGGGCCGCGAACTGGACTCCACCCACGGCCTCATCGACGCCCTGCGGGCGCAGGATCACGAGCACGCCAACCGCATGCACACGCTTCTGGGGCTGCTCGAACTGGAGATGTACGACGACGCCGTGGAGTTCGTCGGAGAGGTCGTCGGCGACCACCGGGTCACCGCGGAACAGGTCACCGAGAAGATCCATGATCCGTTGCTCGCCGCCCTTCTGGTGGGCAAGGCGACGGTGGCTGCCGAGCGCGGCGTGGCGTTGTGGATCTCGGACCGGACGATGCTGCCGGACCGGCTGGTCGACCCGCGCGGGCTGGTCACCGTCGTGGGGAACCTCGTCGACAACGCGCTGGACGCCGTGGCGGGCACGCCCCACGCACGCGTGGAGGTCGAGCTGCGGTCGGTGGAACGCACCGCCGTGCTGCGGGTCCAGGACACCGGACCCGGCATCCCCGCGGAGCGACGGGAGTTGATCTTCACCGACGGTTGGAGCACGAAGAAGCCCCCGGCCCACGGCAAGCGCGGAATCGGTCTCTCCCTGGTGCGCCGGCTCGCCGAGCGGCAGGGCGGCAGCGCGGAGGTGGCCGACGCGGAGGGCGGGGGTGCCGAGTTCACCGTCGTCCTGCCCGAGGCGCTCGCGGAGGCGCCGGCGGAGACGCTCGAGGACGTGGCGGCGAACGTCCATCCCGCGCGCGCGGCAGTCGAGAGCGCAGGAGAGGCGCGGGAAACCGGCGCCGAGGAGGAGTCGCGATGATCGAGGTCCTGGTCGTGGACGACGACAGACGGGTCGCCCGGGTGAATGCCGCCTATGTGGCGAAGGTGCCGGGTTTCCACGTCGCCGGAGAGGCGCACAGCGCCGCTGAGGCACTGGGACTGGTGGAGGAGCTGCCCCATCTGGACCTGGTCCTCATGGACCACTACCTCCCCGACGAGACCGGACTCGCGGTCGTTCGAGAAATGCGCCGGCGCGGCCATCAGACCGACGTGATCATGGTGACCGCGGCCCGTGACATCTCCACCGTCCAGGCGGCCATGCGCCAGGGGGCGCTCCAGTACCTGGTCAAGCCGTTCGCCTTCGCCGGACTGCGCACCAAGCTGGAGGCGTACGCGGAGCTGAGGCGGACTCTGGACGGTGGCGGCGAGGCCGAACAGGCCCAGGTGGACCGGATCTTCGGCACCCTCTCGGCGAGCGCCGAGCCGGCTCTACCCAAGGGGCACTCTCCCCCGACGGCCGGGCTGGTGCGGCGCGCCCTGATCGACGCCGAGGGCCCGCTGTCGGCGCAGGAGGTCGCCGAGGAGACCGGACTGAGCCGGCAGACCGCCCAGCGCTATCTGAAGCTGCTGGAGCGCACCGGGAGGGCCAACCTGACGCTCAAGTACGGCGATGCGGGCCGCCCGGAGCATCGCTATGTCTGGGCGACCCGCGTCTGAGACTACGGCGGTGTCGGGCGGCGTGCGCCCGCGGGATCAGTTGGCGGCCTTGTCCACGAACTCCGTCGTGTACGTCTTGCTCAGGTCCACATCGGTGTTCTGGATGTTGGGGTTGAACGCCTTGAGGACCTTCTCGACGGTCTCGGGACCGTTCTTGGGCATCACGCCGTCCTTGGTGAACATCGGGAGCGTGCTCTGAATGGCCTCGGCGTACAGCTTCTTGTCACCCTGGGAGTAGTCCGCGGGCATCTTGGCGGCGATGTCGGACGCGCTGTGCGTGGACATCCACTGAAGCGTCTTCACGAAGGCGTTGGCCAGCTTCTGGACCGTCTCCTTGTGACCGTTCGCCCAGTCCGTCTGCATGTAGAGGCTGGACGAGGGGTAGGGCCCGCCGAGCGCCGCCTGCGAGCCCTCGGGCGTCCGCATGTCGACGAGCACCTTGCCGAGCTTCTTCGCCATGACGGTGGCGACGGTGGGGTCGGTCGTCATACCGCCGTCGATGGCGCCCTGCTGGAGAGCCGAGACGAACGTGGGTCCGGCGCCCACGGCGACCGGCGTGAACTCGCTGACCTTCACGCCGTTCTTCACCGCGAGGTACTTCGTGAGGAAGTCGGTCGAGGACCCGAGCCCCGTCACTCCGAGCTTCGTGCCCTTGAAGTCCTTGGGCGAAGTGATGTCACCCGCACGCTTGCTGGAGACGATCTCCACCTCACCGGGTGCGTGCGAGAACTGCACGACGGACTCGACCGCCTTGCCCTTGGTCTGCAGGTCGAGCGTGTGGTCGTAGAAGCCGACGGCCGCCTGCACCTGTCCGGACACGAGGGCGGTCTCGGCCTGGACACCGGCCGGCTCACTGAGGAGCTGGACGTCGAGACCCTCGTCCTGGAAGTAGCCGAGCCGCTGCGTGAGCATCGCGGGCATGTAGATGACCTTGTCGAGGCCGCCGACCATGATCTTGACGTGCTCCCCCTTACCGCCTCCACCGTCGCCGCCGGAGTCGGCCGTCGAACTGGCCGCGTCGTTGGCGCAGGCGGTGAGCGAGGTGAGAGCGAGCAGTCCGGCGGCTGCCAACGCGGAGTACCGGGCGGTGATACGCATGCGGTTCACGTCCTTGTGAAGAGATCAGAAGCAGTACGGGTGCAGGTCACGGGCCGTGCGGGCCCGCGGCGGGTCAGCGGTCGGAATCCGACGGCTTCCAGCGGAAGATGCGGCGCTCGGCGAAGGTCAGCAGTCCCTCGGCGAGGAGGGCGACGACGGCGAGGATGACCATCGCGGCGTACACACCGGCCGCGTTGAAGGTCCCCTGCGACTGCGCGACGAGCAGGCCGATGCCCTTGGTCGCGCCGATGTACTCGCCGACGATCGCGCCGATGAGGGCGAAGCCGAAACTGACGTGGAGGCTGGTGAAGATCCACGACGTGGCGGACGGGATGACGACCTGGAGTGTCACGCGCCGGTCGCTCGCGCCGAGGATCCGGGCGTTGGCGACCAGGTTGCGGTCGACCTCACGCGCGCCCTGGAAGGCGTTGAAGAACACCGGGAAGAAGACCAGCACGACGGCCGAGGCGATCTTGGAAGCGGGCCCGAGTCCGAACCAGATGACGAAGATGGGAGCGAGGACGATCCTCGGTATGGAGTTGAGCACCTTGATGTATGGACCAAGTACGTCTGCGAGCAAGGTGATCCGCCCCAGCGCGATGCCGAACACCACACCCGCCACAACGCCGATGATCCAGCCGAGCAGCGCTTCGTAGAGCGTGTACCAGATCTGCTCGCCGAGGGAACCGAGCGCGGTCCCGTGGGTCATCCAGGTATAGGTCTGGTCCCAGATCTTCGAGGGCATCGAGAAGTTGAACGGGTCGATGACCTTGGCTCGCGAGAGCACCTCCCACAGACCGAGGACGGCGATCAGGAGCACGACGCGGGCGGCATTCACCATGATCTTGCGCTTGCGCGCGGCACGGACACGGGACTGCTCGCGGCCCGGCGCCTTCACCGTGTCGACGACCGGAGTGCTGAGAAGTTCAGGCGACATCGGCGGCACCCCTCTCGCGGGTGATGCGGACCTCTTCGCCGAGGGACTCCCAGATCTCGCGGTAGATCTCGATGAACCGTGGTTCGAGACGCACCGATTCGACCTTGCGCGGTCGCGGCAGGTCGATGTCGAAGACCTGCTTCACAGTGGCGGGCCCCGCGGTCATCACGACGACCTTGTCGGCGAGCGCGATGGACTCCTCCAGGTCGTGGGTGACGAAGACGACCGAGGCACCGGTGCCCTCCCACAGTTCGAGGAGTTCGTCGGACATCAGCGCCCGGGTCTGCACGTCGAGCGCCGAGAACGGCTCGTCCATGAGCAGGATCTCGGGGTCGTTGACGAAAGTCGCCGCGAGAGCGACGCGCTTGCGCTGACCGCCGGAGAGCTGGTGAGGGTAGCGGTCCTCGAACGCCGTCAGACCGACCCGGGAGAGCCACTCACGGGCCCGCTCCTTGGCCTCGGCCTTGGGCACGCCCCGGAATCGGGGTCCCGCCATCACATTGGACAGGACCGTGCGCCAGGGGAAGGTGGCGTCCTGCTGGAAGACGAAACCGACCTTGTTCCCGACGCCGGCGACGGGCTCCCCGGTGACCAGGACCTCGCCCTCGGTGGGCTCCTCCAGACCGCTCACCAGGGTCAGCGTGGTGGACTTTCCACAGCCGGTGGGGCCGACGACGGCGACGAACTCGCCGCGTCCGACGGTCAGGTCGAGTTCCCGCACGGCGGTGTGCAGACCCCCCGACGGGGTCTTGAAGATCTTGCTCGCGCCCCGCAGCTCGATGGCGGGGCTGGTGTCTGCGCTCATGAGCCGGGACCGTAGATGTGGCGCGGGCCACAGCATCAGTCTTCTGGGCGCAAGGGCTACTTCTGCTGGCAAGGGACTGTTGTGCTCGTTTTGCTCGCGCTACAACAGCGGAGCCGAAACACGGGCTTAACGCTCGCCAGGCCTTGAGAGAAAGAGGCCCGATGATTGACGTCCTGGTCGTCGACGACGACTTCCGCGTCGCCGAGATCAACGCGCGCTATGTGGGGAAGGTTCCCGGATTCCGGGTGACCGCCCGCGCACACAGCGCTGCCCAGGCCCTGGCCGCCATCGAGCGCGCGCCGGTCGACCTGGTGCTGCTCGACCACTACCTGCCGGACCTGACAGGCCTGGAACTCGTCCACCGGATGCGCGAACAAGGTCACGGCACCGACGTCATCATGATCACCGCGGCCAGCGACGTGACGACCGTCCGGGCCGCGATGCGTCTGGGCGCCGTCCACTACCTGGTCAAGCCGTTCACCTTCACCGCACTGCGCACCCGCCTCGACTCGTACGCCGCCCTGCGCCGCACGGTCGACCGGGTGGGTGGCCGAAGCGTGACCGGTCAGGAGCAGGTCGACCGAATGTTCGGCGCCCTGCGTGCCGCTCCCGCACCGTCCTCGCCAGGGCTGCCCAGCGGCCAATCCGAGCCGACCACGGACCTCATCTGCGGCGTACTGCACCGCGCGCACCAGCCGCTGTCGGCCCACGAGGTGGCCGCCGAGACGGGCCTCAGCCGGTCCACCGCCCAGCGCTACCTGCGCCACCTGGAACAGGCCGGCCGCCTGCGTCTCTCTCTCAAGTACGGCGACACGGGCCGCCCGGAACACCGCTACGCCTGGGTGTCTCCCTAGCCCGACGTGAGCGCAGGTCCCTCGGCCGAGCCGCGGAGACGCAGGGCCGTCCAACCTGCCCGGGATCACTCCCCGAGCAGCCCAGGCCACTGCGCGGCGACCAGATCGGATCGACCTGCCTCAGACGGCCCCGGCGCCGGTGAGCGCGCGGACCTCGATCTCGGCGTGCTTGGCCTCGTCCGGCGGTTCGTGCGAGGTGACCGTGCCGAGCCAGCCCGCGACGAAGCCGAGGGGAATCGAGACGAGCCCGGGGTTCTCCAGCGGGAAGTACTGGAAGTCCACACCGGGGAAGAGCGATCCGGGACTCCCGGACACCACCGGAGACAACAGCACGAGCAGCAGCGAGGGCACGAGTCCGCCGTATACGGCCCACACGGCCCCGCGGGTCGTGAAGTTGCGCCAGAACAGGGAGTACAGCAGCACGGGCAGGTTCGCGGACGCGGCGACCGCGAACGCGAGGCCCACCAGGAAGGCCACGTTCAGATCGCGGGCCAGAAGCCCCAGGGCGATGGCGACCACGCCGATCCCGACCGACGCCGCACGCGCCACGGCGACCTCGCTGCGCGGCTTCGCGTGCCGTCGGCGCATCGAGGCGTACAGGTCGTGTGCCACTGCCGCCGAGGACGCGAGGGTGATCCCGGCGACGACCGCGAGAATGGTGGCGAAGGCGATGGCGGCGACGACCGCGAACAGAACCGTTCCACCCGTGGAGTTGACTCCGCCGCCGAGGTCGAGGGCCAGCAGCGGAACGGCGGTGTTGCCTGCCGCGTTCGATCCGCGGACCGCCTCAGGACCGACGATCGCCGCCGCGCCGAAGCCCAGCACGATGGTCATCAGGTAGAAGCCGCCGATGAGTCCGATGGACCACACCACCGAGCGTCGGGCCGCCCGTGCCGTCGGGACGGTGTAGAAGCGCGACAGGATGTGCGGCAGTCCGGCGGTCCCGAGAACCAGCGCGAGCCCGAGACTCATGAAGTCGAAGCGCGCCGTCCAGTCCCCGCCGTACCTCAGCCCGGGTACGAGGAAGGCTTTGCCGTGCCCGCTGCGCGCCGCGGCGGACAGCAGCAGCTCGTTGAAGTCCCCGTGGAAGCGCACCAGGACGAGGACGGTGAGGGTGACGGACCCGCCCAACAGCAGAACCGCCTTGACGATCTGGATCCACGTGGTCGCCCGCATCCCTCCCATCGACACATAGATCACCATGAGCGCGCCGACCCCGATGACCGTCCAGTTCCGCGCCGCCTCGCTCGTGCCTCCGAGCAGCAGCGAGACCAGGCTGCCCGCGCCCACCATCTGCGCCACCAGATAGAGAACGGACACCGTCACGGAGGACGTTCCCGCCGCGATCCGCACCGGCCGCTCGCTCATGCGGGCCGCGACGACATCGGCGAGCGTGAACCGACCGCAGTTCCGCACCAGTTCGGCGACCAGGAACAGCACGACCAGCCAGGCCACCAGGAAGCCCACGACGTACAGCAGGCCGTCGTAGCCGTAGAGGGCGATGAGCCCGGTGACGCCGAGGAACGACGCGGCCGACATGTAGTCCCCGGAGATGGCAAAACCATTCTCCATCGGCGAGAACAACCGCCCGCCGGCGTAGAACTCCTCCGCCGAACCATGCCGGTTGCGGCTCACCCACGTCGTGATGGCCAACGTCACCGCGACGAACGCACTGAACAGCAGCAGCGCCAGGGTCTGATGGTTCCCGCTCACCGGTCTCCACCTCTGACATTGCGCGTCAGCTCCTGGGTGTCCCAGCGCAGGTCCAGCGCGGCCCGGTCCCTGCGCAACCGGGCGTGCCGTGCGTACGCCCAGGCCAGCACGAACGTCGTGAGGAACTGTCCGAGCCCCGCGACCAGCGCCACGTTCACCGCACCGGCCACCGGCCGTGCCATGAACCCGGGCGCCGTCGTCGCGGTCACCACATAGCCCACGTACCAGGGGAAGAAGACGGCGATGGCCGGGATCACGAACCTGCGGTAGCGGCTGCGCACTTCCTGGAAGGCAGCACTTCGCTGCACCTCCAGATAGACGTCGGCGGCCCCGCCCGTCCGTCCTTCCTGCTCCGAGCGGGCGGGCGGCACGGCCGGAGCGGGTGCCCCCGTGCCGTCCAACTCACCCCAACCGGAAGCCAGCGCGTCGTACCAGGGGTCGTCGAACCGGACCTCCCCGGTGTCGCCGCCGTCGTGCTTCTCCACCGAACTCTCCTTGTCCGCGACCCGTTTCGGCCGCGTACCCAAGGATGGGCAGATCGGGAAGATCCCGGACTCTTCTCCCCGCGCTCTTCACCCCATCAGGTGACTCAGCCCGCCGGTGGCCGTACGAGACCCTTCCCATAGGCGTAACGGACCGCCTGAGCACGGTCCTTGAGTCCCGTCTTGGCGAAGAGGTTGTTGATGTGGGTCTTCACCGTCGCCGTGGACACATGGAGTGCCCGGGCGATCTCCTGGTTGCTGAGCCCGTCGGCGATCAGCAGGAGCACCTCGGTCTCGCGCGACGTGAGCCCGTCCGGCGCCACCGGCGGGGGCCCCGGCTCCGGTTGCGGATCCGACAGGCGCTCCAGCAGTCTTCGCTGCACGCTCGGCGACAGGCCAGCGTCCCCGGAGAGCACGCTCTCCACGGCCCGCACGATCTCGTCTCCCCCGGCGTCCTTGGTGAGATAGCCGCGGGCTCCCGCTCTCAGCGCGGGGAACAGCGACTCGTCGTCGGCGTACGTCGTCAGGACCACCACCTGCGTTCCGGGGTACTCGGAACGGATGCGCCGGGTCGCCTCGACTCCGTCGCAGCGGGGCATCCGCAGGTCCATCAGCACGACGTCCGGAGCGAGGCCGGCCACCAGCTCCACCGCTTCGTTCCCGTCACCGGCCGCGCCGACGACCTCGATCCCGGGCAGTAGGCCGAGCAACATCACGATGCCCTCACGCACGACCGTCTGATCGTCCGCCACGACGACTCGGGCCGGCCTCCCGGCTTCCTCCCGCTCGGTCATACGGGCACCCTCAACGTCACCACGAACCCCTCCTCGCCCGGCCCGGCATCCAGCGAGCCGCCCAGCAGCTCGGCACGCTCCCGCATGCCCAGCAGACCGTACCCGGCTCCCGAACCGCTGAGCTCGCCCGGCTTTCCTCCCGAGTCCCGCACATCCAGGGTCACTTCGTGCTCTCCGTAATCAAGCCGGATGTGGACCTTGGCGCCTGGAGCATGCTTGCGTACGTTCGTCAGCGCTTCCTGAGCGACTCTGCGCACCGCCTGCGACGCCTCCGCCGGCAGCAGCTGACGTTCGCCCGTCACGGTGACGTCGGCTCGTTCATTGGTGATCACGAGTTCGCCCAGAAAGTCCTCCACCGGAGACATCTCACCCCGTAGCGCGGAGAGCGCCTGCCGGGTCTCCGCGAGCCCCTCCCGGGCCATGCCTCTGGCCGCTACCACCCGTTCGAGAACCGTCTTCTGGTCCGCGCCCCTCTCGATGAGCAGCCGCGCCGCCTCGAGGTGCACCAACTGCGCGGACAGGCTGTGGGCGAGCACGTCGTGGATCTCCCGGGCGATCCGGGCACGCTCCGCGAGCGCCGCCGACTCCGCCTCGGCCACCCGTGCCGCACGCTCCTGAGCCAGCAGCCGCTGCGCGCTCCCTCGCGCCTCGGCGTCAAGGCGGAGAACGTACCCGGCGAGGGCCAGGCCGGCCGTGGTGGCCGCAGTGGTCAGCCAGGCGTCGTTGTTGACCGCCGCGAACGCGGACAGAGCCACCGCCGTGGCGGGCAGCGCGTACGCGAGGGGCAACCGTTCGATGGCACTGATGGCACAGCCGCACAGCAGGACGAGAGACGGAACGCGGAATCCGACCCCCTGTCCCGACGTCGCGATCGTCAGCAGAGCAGCGAGCAGCCCCAGGGAGGGCAGCAGCCGGTTCTCGAGCGTGGTCTGCCAGAAGGCCCAGGCGAGGAACCCGCACGCCACGATGCCGACGGCGCCTCCGGCGAGGGCCCATCCGCTCAGCTCGGTGTTCGTGAGGGTCGTGGCGATGAGGATGCCGAGGGCGATGGAGCGCGTGACGCGGCCGAGTACGCGGCGGGCCGTGTGCACGCCCTCTCGGGAGAGCGCCTCCCGGGAGGGCCATCGTGTCCACGCGTTGTCGGTCACACGCGCTCCTTTTGCCGGGCCTGAGCCACTCCGTCACCGTACGCCGGGGCCTGTCCGTACGCCGGGGCCTGTCCGTACGCCGTCGGCTGTAGGGACTGCGCCCGCCACTTCATCACTCCGGCACGAACCAGCAGGGTGGCCGCCAGTCCGAGCATCAGGGCGGCGGAGTCCTGGTGCACGCCCAGCAGCGTGCCGAGGCCGAAGAGTCCGCCGCGCAGGCATATCCCCCCGATCCAGATGGCACCGCTCGCCTTGGTGCTCCTGCTCCACAGAGCGCCGTCCGGCTCGGTCCATATCCGGGTCGTCCACGCCCATCCCGCTCCGATCGCCAGCCCGATCACCAGCTCGGTGCCCAGCAGAACGGATGCCTCGACCTGGTGATGCGGGTCGACCAGGCTGGGTTCGCGCAGGGCAATGAAGGCGAGAACGGCGGGCACGAGCCACCAACGCCTGTCCGTGTCGATCCGGCGGGCACGGGACTGACGCGCGATCACCAGGACGGCGACGGCGCAGATCACGACTGCGTTCATGAGCCCGGACATGCGCGGCCTCCGTGCGCGAGGAGCGAATGTCGGCGGCGGGTGCTACCGACGTCCACGACGCTACGGAAATCGCCCGCTCAACAGATCGGAGCACAGGTGGATCGCGGGTGGATCCTCCACGACCTCGCATCTCCACCCACGGGTGGAGCCCCCGCCCCCGACCAGCTCACGGGCCGGTCAAGAGCGTCCTTCGCGCTTTCCGCCCCTGCCCATCCCGAACGCGGGACGCCGCCCCACACCCCGCTCCGCGAACGTTGGCGGAGCATGAATCCCAGATACATGCGACTCTCACCCGCCGCGGGAGGCGGTGGACCGTGCCGGCGCATCACATGCCCGTCACTCACGCCCGGATCGAGCAGCTCCCGTAACTCCACTCTCCACCCACGCCTGATGCCATCGGTGACTTACGGATGTAACAGGCGCGGCCCCGACCCTCACCGGACCGAGACCGCACCCTCAAGCACCCGCAGGGCTACGCGTCGATGCGTGACCGGTCCAACGTCGCAGCCGAGCTGGAGATGAACTCCTTGCGCGGAGCCACATCGTTGCCCATCAGTAGGTCGAACACCTGCTCGGAAGCGTCGAGGTCCGAGATGTTGATCCGTCGCAGCGTCCGGTAACGCGGATCCATCGTCGTCTCGGCCAGCTGATCGGCGTCCATCTCACCGAGACCCTTGTACCGCTGGATCGAGTCCTTGTAGCGCACGCCCTTGCGCTGGAACTCGAGCAGCGTCTCCCGCAGCTCACGGTCCGAGTACGTGTAGACGTACTTGTCCTGCCCCTTCTTGGGCTGACTGAGCTCGATCCGGTGCAGCGGCGGGACCGCCGCGAACACCCGCCCCGCCTCGACCATGGGCCGCATGTAGCGCTGGAAGAGGGTCAGCAGGAGGATCCGGATGTGCGCGCCGTCCACATCGGCGTCGACGAGAAGGATGATCTTCCCGTAGCGCGCCGCGTCGATGTCGAAGGTCCGACCGGACCCGGCTCCTATGACCTGGATGATCGCGCCGCACTCGGCGTTCTTCAGCATGTCCGTGACAGAGGCCTTCTGAACGTTGAGGATCTTGCCCCGGATCGGCAGCAGCGCCTGGAACTCGGAGTTCCGGGCCAGCTTCGCCGTACCGAGCGCGGAGTCGCCCTCGACGATGAACAGCTCGCTGCGCCCCACGTCGTCACTGCGGCAGTCGGCGAGCTTGGCGGGCAGCGAGGAGGACTCCAGGGCCGTCTTCCGACGCTGGGCGTCCTTGTGCTGACGGGCGGCGATCCGCGTACGGGCGGCCGAAACGGCCTTCTCCATGACGACCCGCGCCTGAGCCGCGGCATCACGCTTCGCGGTGGTCAGGAAAGCCTTGAGTTCCTTGCTCACCACGTTCGTCACGATGCGGCGGGCCGCCGAGGTCCCGAGGACCTCCTTGGTCTGCCCCTCAAACTGGGGTTCGGCGAGACGCACGGTGACGACGGCGGTGAGGCCCTCCAGGGCGTCGTCCTTGACGATGTCGTCCTCGGCGACCCGGAGCATCTTCTTGGCCCGCAGGACCTCGTTCATCGTCTTGGCCACGGCCTGCTCGAAGCCGGCGACGTGGGTGCCGCCCTTAGGGGTGGCGATGATGTTCACGAAGGACTTGAGGGTGGTGTCGTACCCGGTGCCCCAGCGCATCGCGACATCGACGCCGAGCTCGCGGGTGACCTCGGTCGGGGTCATCTGCCCGTGTTCGTCGAGGACGGGCACGGTCTCCTTGAAGCTGCCCTGCCCGGAGAAGCGGAGTACGTCGCACACCGGCTTGTCAGTGGCCAGGTACTCACAGAACTCGCTGATCCCGCCGTCGAAGCGGAACGACTCCTCACCCTTGCTGCCGCCCTCACCGAGCCCGAACTCGTCACGGACGACGATGGTGAGCCCCGGGACCAGGAAAGCGGTCTGGCGGGCCCGCTGGTGGAGGTGCTCCAGGGAGAGCTTGGCATCCTTGAGGAAGATCTGGCGGTCGGCCCAGTAGCGCACGCGCGTACCGGTGCGGTTCTTCGGGACCCGCTTGACCTTGCGCAGCCCGGACGTCGGGTCGAAGGCCGCGTCGGGCCCGTCGGCCTTGAAGGCTCCGGGGGTCCCACGCCGGAAGCTCACCGCGTGCGTGTTGCCACTGCGGTCCACCTCGACGTCCAGGCGGGCGGAGAGGGCGTTCACCACGGAAGCGCCCACGCCGTGCAGACCGCCGGAGGCCGCGTACGAGCCGCCTCCGAACTTTCCACCGGCGTGAAGCTTGGTCATGACGACCTCAACGCCGGAGAGCCCCGTCTTGGGCTCCACGTCGACGGGGATGCCACGGCCGTTGTCCTTCACCTCGACGGAGCCGTCGTCGTGCAGGATCACGTCGATGTGGTCGCAGTAGCCCCCGAGGGCCTCGTCCACGGAGTTGTCGATGATCTCCCAGAGGCAGTGCATCAGGCCACGACTGTCGGTCGAGCCGATGTACATGCCAGGGCGCTTGCGGACGGCTTCGAGCCCCTCAAGGACGAGCAGGTGCCGCGCGGTGTAGTTGGAACCGTCCCGGTCTGCTCCGGTCAGCAGCGCTGTGGACGGCACGGACGTCTCGGCGGTCACGCGGTTCGCTCCTCGCTGAATTTCAGGTGGGACCCTTTTGGGTAAGGGCCCGGCTTCGGTTGCCGCTCAGAGGGTACCGAGGCCTGGTAGAGCCGTTGTAACGCCACCCTCGCACTAAACTCACACTAGTCCAGGGTCGTATGGGTGTTCGATCCCTCGATGGAGTGAAGTACATATCACGTTCCCTTCGAGGCATGAACCATTTAGGCTCCGGGCACGTCCTCATCAACAACCGGCAACCCAGCCGGGAGGACCGACCCCCCGACAGACTGCGCGAACCCGTACAGACACGAAGACACGCAATACGGCTCATTCGCCGCCAACCGGCAGCAGACAGCCGCCTCGAAAGAAAATTTCGAGGAAAAGCCGCGAGCGGGAACGTTTTCGGCCTGGTTGGATGTTGACCCTGGTACGACAGCTCGTCGAGCTAGAGAAGAGGCGACGTGACTACTGTTCTGACCCCCGCGAGCCCGCTGACGGCCGCTGACCGCTGCGACCGTTGCGGCGCCCAGGCATATCTGCGCGTCGTCCTCCTGAGCGGCGGAGAACTGCTCTTCTGCGCCCATCACGGTCGCAAGTTCGAGCCGGAACTCAAGAAGATCGCCGCTGAGATACAGGACGAGACGGAGCGGCTCACGTCCGCTCCCGAAAGCGTCAACGACGAAGAACACTGACCTTCGCATCAACGACGAGCGGGTGCCGGCGACAGGCCGGTGAGTGGGCGGTCACTTCCTGGACTCCAGGGAGTGACCGCCCACACTCGTACCACGGCACCTGAAGGCCTCAGCGAGCGGCTCCGAGCGCTTGGGCGGCCTCCGACACCCGGGTATAGACGCCGGGGCTCCCAGGGCGCCCACAGCCGCTTCCCCAGGACACCAGGCCGATGAGGCGGCCCTGGGCGACCAGCGGGCCGCCACTGTCTCCCTGGCAGGCGTCACGGCCGCCTCCGGGTTCACCGGCGCACACCATGGACGCGGCGTCGTACGTACCGTCCGCACTCCCCGGGTACGCCCGCTTACAGGCGTCGTCGGACAGCACATGCACGTCCGCGGCCCGCAGATTGCGCGCGTAGTCGCCGCCCCCGGTCGTGTCGCCCCAGCCGTAGACCTTGGCGGCCGTCCCGGCCTCGTAGGCGGGGTCTCCGGTGGGCGCCATGCGGATCACGGAGGCGGCAGGCAGTGGCTCGGAGAGCGTCAGCACGCCGAAGTCGCCGGAGTTCGTGTAGCTGTCATAGTGCGGATTGACCCAGATGTCGCGTACCGGGATCTCCTTCCCGTCACTGGCCAGCAGGTCCCCGCGGCCGGTGATGACCCTCAGATCGCGAGCTTGCCGTGGTGGCGCGCCCAGCACGTCGCTGCCCAGACAGTGGGCGGCGGTCAGGACGGTGGTCGGGCCGATGACCACTCCTCCGCAGAACTGTCCCGCGCGCGTACCTCCGAACCGGTCACGGCTGGACAGCGCGACCGTCCACGGGCTCTCGGAGATCTGGACCGGGTAGCTGCCGACGACAACACTGTCGACCGCTGCCTGGGCGGGGGAGGTCAGCGGTATCACCGCTGCGGCGGCCGCAAGGGCCAGGACGGGGGCAAAGGGACGACGCATGCGCGCTCCTCACACTGGGATGACCATGGAACACCCACAGTGATCCAGCGGACACGGGCACGCACGCCGCGCACGCGCCGAGGGCCCGGCTCCCTTGCGGGAAACCGGGCCCTCGGTGACGTTCGGCCGAGGCCTAGTCGAGGTAGTCGCGCAGCACCTGGGAGCGCGACGGGTGACGAAGCTTCGACATGGTCTTGGACTCGATCTGGCGGATCCGCTCACGGGTCACGCCGTACACCTTGCCGATCTCGTCGAGGGTCTTCGGCTGACCGTCGGTGAGACCGAAGCGCATCGAGACGACGCCCGCCTCGCGCTCGGACAGGGTGTCGAGAACGGAGTGCAGCTGCTCCTGCAGGAGCGTGAAGCTGACCGCGTCGGCCGGGACGACAGCCTCGGAGTCCTCGATGAGGTCACCGAACTCGCTGTCACCGTCCTCGCCCAGCGGGGTGTGCAGCGAAATGGGCTCGCGGCCGTACTTCTGGACCTCGATGACCTTCTCAGGGGTCATGTCGAGTTCCTTGGCCAGCTCCTCCGGCGTGGGCTCACGGCCCAGGTCCTGGAGCATCTGACGCTGCACACGCGCGAGCTTGTTGATGACCTCGACCATGTGCACCGGGATACGGATGGTGCGGGCCTGGTCGGCCATGGCGCGGGTGATCGCCTGACGAATCCACCAGGTGGCGTACGTCGAGAACTTGTAGCCCTTGGTGTAGTCGAACTTCTCGACCGCGCGGATCAGACCGAGGTTGCCCTCCTGGATGAGGTCCAGGAAGAGCATGCCGCGGCCGGTGTAGCGCTTGGCCAGGGAGACCACCAGACGGAGGTTGGCCTCCAGGAGGTGGTTCTTGGCGCGGCGGCCGTCCTCGGCGATGATCTCCAGCTCGCGCTTGAGCTTGGGAGCGAGCTTGTCGGCATTGGCCAGCTTGTCCTCGGCGAACAGACCAGCCTCGATGCGCTTGGCGAGCTCGACCTCCTGCTCGGCGTTGAGCAGCGGGACCTTGCCGATCTGCTTGAGGTAGTCCTTGACCGGGTCGGCGGTGGCACCGGCCACGGCGACCTGCTGCGCGGGCGCGTCGTCCTCGTCGTCGTCGGAGAGGACGAAGCCCTTGTTCTCGGCTCCCTCCTCTTCCTCCTCGCCGGCCTTGCCCGGGGTCTCCTCCGCCGCCTCGTCGTCGACGAGCTCGGCGTCGTCCTTCTTGGCGGTGGTCTTCTTGGCCGCGGTCTTCTTGGCGACCGTCTTCTTGGCGACGGCCTTCTTGGCCGTCGTCTTCTTGGCGGCAGTTGCCTTACCGGCGGACTCGTCCTCGGCCGGGTCGCCCGCGAGGGCGGCCGGGGCCGCGGTGGCGGTGGCCTTCTTGGCGGTCACCGTCTTCGCCGCCACCGTCTTGGTGGCGGTGCGCTTGGCAGGACTCTTCGCTGCGACGCTCTTTCGGGTGCGCTTGGGCTCCGCGGCACTGACCATCAGCGTCACACCCTCTTCCTCGAGGATCTGGTTGAGGCTGCGCAGTACGTTCTTCCACTGAGTGGCCGGAATCTGGTCAGCTTCGAAGGCCCGACGCACGTCATCGCCGGCGATCTGCCCCTCAGCCTTTCCCCGCTCAATGAGCGCCATGACAGAGACGGACTCGGCGATCTCCGGCGGGAGCGTACGGGATGTGCTGGCCGACACGAACAACCTCTCGGAACGTTGGAAAACGGCTTCCGGCCCCGTCCGCTTTGGACAGGAACCGACGACCGCCGACTTGGGGATGGGCCGACGGCGCGGGCGGGTGCCGGGGAGAGGGACAGCGCCATGAACGGCGTCTGTATTCCCTCCTCGACTATCACCTCTTAGGTCATCGCGCTGCCCGGTTGAGCGTTACGCCCAATCTACGTGGCCCGAGTCACACCCCGTAAGTGCTCAAAAGAGGTCAGATCCGGTCGGACCAGGTCAGGCCGTGGCCCACGGCGCGGTCACACCGTCGGGACCCTGCCGGATCGGGGAAGGATCCGGCAGGGTCCCGACGGGAAATGGAGAGGGCTTCACCGGCCGATCGACGACCCGGACACGCGCACACCCCGGACCGCGTCACCCTCGGTGCGCGATCAGTGCTCGCGCGGAGCGGGCACGACGCGCTCCACCTCGGGGTGGACCGTGAGCAGCTGCCGCATCGCCGTCTCGGCAGCCGAGCCGTCGGCCGCCGCGAGGGCGTCCACGATGCGGCCGTGGTGACCCAGGGATGCCTCGGTCGGACGGTCACAGCCGGTGACCGGGGCTCCGGAGACCTGAAGAGCGGACGACACGATCCCGGAGAGGTGCTCCAGCATCCGGTTGCTGGCGAGCTGGATGAGCAGCGAGTGGAACTCGGCGTCGGCCCGCGAGAACGTGAGGGAGTCACCCTGCGCCATGGCGTGGCCCATGATCTCGACCATGTCGCCGAGCCGCTGCTGGATGTCCTCACGCCCGTGTCCGGCGGCCAGGCGCGCGGCGAGCGGCTCGATGGTCCAGCGGAGCTCGCTCAGCTCGCGACGCTGGTCGTCCCGCTGGGGGCCGAAGGCACGCCACTCGATGATGTCCGGGTCCAGAAGGTTCCAGTCGCTGACGGGACGCACGCGCGTGCCGACGTTCGGGCGGGCACTGACCAGCCCCTTGGCCTCAAGGACGCGGAGCGACTCACGGACGACGGTCCGGGAGACCTCGAACCGCTGGCCGATCTCCTCGGGCACGAGCGGACGGTCCGCGCCGAGGTCTCCGGAGACGATCATCTGACCGAGCTGCTGGACGAGCTGGCCGTGCAGCCCGCGTCCGCGGCTGCCCGCGGCGCGCCGGCCCACGCGCCCGAGCTCGGGCTCGGCGCTCTCCCACACGGGGGCGCTCACGCGGTCGACACCAGGAGCATCGGCATAGTGGTAACGGTCGAGGTCGCCCGGGCCTGCCAGGCCGGAGTCGGAGGAGCGGGCGGCGGTCATCATGGTCTGCGCAAGGGTACTCACGGGTCTTTTGTCGGCGCCCGCCCCAACTCCCTTGAGGTCTTTGGTGAAAAGCACACGAAAGGGTGATCGCTCACCCCGTCGCAATTGACGCCTTATCGGAAAGAAATGGGCGTTCTTCGGGGGAGTTGTGTACACAGCAGGAACGGAAGGGTGCGGACGGTCGTCACCGGACCCGGCTCCGCAGGGTCGTGAGCAGATATGCGCAGAGCAGAGCGGTCAACGACAACGTCAGAGCTCCGCCCACAGGTTGGACGAGCACCTCCACGGCGGCCGCCAGATACCGCCCCCCGCCGAAAGGCCACTGCACCAGAACCAGCTCCCGCAACCGCTCGGAGAACCCGGCCGCCTTCCGCACAGACGGCCCCTGCAAGACCCTTTGTACGAGTGGTACGACGGCGACGGGTACGGCGAGAACCGCGGCGAGCCCGGCGGCGGTCGAGCGGAAGATGCCGGCGGCCAGCACACCGGCCCACGCACAGCCGACCACGAGCCCGATCCAACTTGCGCCTAGGGAAAGCCAGTCGGCGGGAACGCTCGTGAGCTCCCGTCCGTAGACGAGGTAGAGCATTTCGAGGTCGCACCCGACCGCGAGGACGGCGAGGAGCAGGGCGATGGCGGAGGCGACGAGGAGTTTGGCGGTGAGCAGTCCCAGCCGGCGGGGGACGGTGCCGCGATCCGTGGCCAGGGCCGGGTGACGGAACTCCTCTCCGAACGCGAGGGCTCCCAGTAGCCCGGCGCCCAGCGCGGCGGGCGGCAGCGGGAGTTCCTGCGGCCAGGCGGCCAGCAGCCGCGCCTGGGGCGTGTGCCCGATGCGGGCGAGGAGGACGGACAGGAGGGCCGAGGTGACGAGAACGACCGCCGTCACGAGATAGCCGGTGCCGACGCCGGCGGACCGGCGCAGTTCGTAGCGCAGAGGTCGCAGCGGGCTTGGGACATGCCGTACGGCGATGGGGGGCGGGAGGGGTGAGAGGCCGTTCGCGGCCGGCATCGCGACTGGACGGCGTTCCTGGGTCCGGGACTCGTCCGCGTCCTCCAGGGTTCGGGACTCGTGCGCGTCCTCGCTCGGCCGCTCCTCCTCCGCATCTGACGCATCTGACACCTGCGCCCCCGTCTCGGAGGGGCGCACGGAAACAGGCCCCATGTCACCCACCTCGTCGGCGAGTTGGTGGACGAGGATGCCGTTCCGGAATGCGGCCTCTCCGACATCGGCACAGGTGCTGCCGTACACCGAAAGCCGGTTGCCCTCCTCACGCACCACCTCGACGGAGCGTTGCGTGGTGCGGGCCTCCTTGGCCAGGAGGGCGCCGAGCCGGGCGGCGTGCGGGCTGCGGACGACTACGCGTGGGCGCAGCCGGGTGCGGGCGAAGTCGGTGGATTCCTGGTCGGCGACGAGCCGTCCCCGCTCCAGGGTGACGACCCGGTCGGCGGTCCGGGCGGCTTCCTTGGGGTCGTCCGTGGTGAAGAGCACCGTGCCGCCCTGCGAGGCGTGGGCGCGCAGAATCCCGTACAGCCAACGGGCTTCTCGGGGGGAGAGCCCGTCCGCGGGGTTGTCGAGCATGAGGGTGTGCGGGTCGGACAGGAGCGCGGATGCCAGCCCGAGGCGGCGGTCCATACCGCGGGAGAGCGTGCCCAGCCGCTCGTCGCGGAGGCTGGCGAGCCCCACCACTTCGAGCACTTCTTCCGCTCTGCGTACGGGCACGCCGACGGCGGCGCACAGCATGCGGAGTTGGCCACGGACCGTGCGGGCCGGATGGCCGGGCACCGCACCCATGACGACGCCGACCTCGCGTGACGGATGGGCGATCCTGTGCAGCGGCCGTCCCCGGAAGTAGGTGATTCCGCGGCCCTGTTGGAGTTCGAGCATGAGCTTCAACGCCGTCGTCTTGCCCGCGCCCTGGGCTCCGAGGAGCGCTGTGACGCGGCCCGCGTGCGCCTCGAAGGACACGTCGTCAACGGCGGGCGGGTGCTCCTTGCGAATGTTGCTGGTCAGTCCGATGGCCTGGATCACCCACAGCAAGATAGCGCGACATAAAGGATTTTCCGGGCACCATGCGGCTCGCCCCGGTCATGCTTCATGGCACTTTCGCGCACGTCGAGGCGCTGAGACCCGAAACGGTGTCCGCGCGGCCTCGTCAGACCTCGGGGCGCAGCATCGGCGGATTGAGGAGTGTGGCACCGCCCGCGCGGAACAGCTGGGCGGGACGGCCGCCCTGGCGGGTGGTCGTACCGCCGGTGGGCACCAGGAAGCCCGGGGTGCCCGTCACCTTGCGATGGAAGTTGCGCGGGTCCAGCACCACCCCCCACACCGCCTCGTAGACACGGCGCAGCTCGCCGACAGTGAACTCGGTCGGGCAGAAGGCCGTCGCCAGGGACGAGTATTCGATCTTGGAGCGGGCGCGCTCCACGCCGTCCGAGAGGATCTGGGTGTGGTCGAAGGCGAGGGGCGCGGCCTGCTCCCCGTCCCTGCCGTACCCGCCCTGCTGGAGGAGTTCCTCCACCGGTGCCCAGCGAGCGCTGTTCGCGTCGCCGCCGGCCCGGGGCGCGGGCAGATCGGGGGCCAGTGCCAGGTGCGCGACACTGACCACCCTCATCCGGGGGTCCCGCTTGGGGTCGCCATAGGTCGCGAGCTGCTCGAGGTGTGCGCCGTTGTCCTGCGCGGGCACGGAGGGGTCGTGGGCGCTCAGCCCGGTCTCCTCGGCCAGTTCACGCGCGGCAGCCTGGGCCAGATCCTCGTCGTCCCGTACGAAACCGCCGGGCAGCGCCCACCGTCCCTGGAAGGGCTGCTCTCCCCGCCGTACCGCCAACGCGCACAGGGCATGGCGGCGCACGGTCAGCACGACCAGGTCCACGGTCACGGCGAAGGGCGGAAAGGCTGACGGGTCGTAGGGCATGCCGCGATCATAGTCGTCTTCCTGACGATAAACACCTCGTTCGTCAGCTCCGACCACGGTTGATCGTTTTCTGTCCGGTAACACACCCCGGCCGCCGAGAGCCCCGGCCGCCGGACGCGTTCCAGGACGTCACAGTCCCAACTGCAGTCCGTCACCCGCCTCCTCGACCATGGCGAGCCCCAGTCTGCTGACGCGGACGGAGAAGGGGGCTCCCGAGATCCGCAGGCCGGTGAGGCCGATCTCGCCCAGGGGCGCAGCGCGGAACGGACGCAGGGTGACCGACCCGGCTGGCACATCGGGGCGGATCCCGGCCAGTGTGCTGAGCAGCAGCACTCCGGCCGCCGCGGAGACGGCCGCCGGCCGTGAGGCAGCGGGGTGCGGCAGTGGGGCGCTGCCCTCCGTGCGCTGCTCCCCGGCGTACATGTCCGGGAGTCGGTGGCCGAAGGACTGGGCAGCCGCGAGGGCACCGCACAGCAGCGAGGCCGCTTCCTTCTCGTAGCCGGCGGAGGCCAGCCCGGCGACCGCCACGGCCGTCTCCTGAACGCGCACGGCCCCCGCGCGGTGACCGAACGGGTTGTACGCCGCCTCCTTCGCCGCCAGGCTGCGCAGCCCCCAGCCGGAGTCCATGGCCGGGCTTCCGAGGAGCCGCGCGAGCTGTTCGGTGCAGACCTTGTCGAGCAGGCCGGGAGCCGACTCACCGGAGCCGAGCAATCCGGTGTCGAGGAGATGGGCGGCACTCGAGCCGAGCTGGGTCGCGAGACGCCCGTCGGGTGCCCGGGCGGCGGCCGGTCTGCCGCCGCCCGGGTCATCGACCCAGAAGTCGGCAGGGAAAGCCGTTCTCATCTCTTGGGCCCACTGCCGCAGTCCCAGGCCCCCCGTCCGGCCGTACGCGTCGAGCAGATCGGCGCCGAGCAGCGCCGCGCGGTGCGCGTGGGCCTGTGTCTCGCAGCGAAGCGGTCCGTTCGGCTGGGCGTCGGAGAGATACGTGCCGTCGCCGACGGTGGTCCTCAGCCATTCGAGGCAGCGCTCGGCCGCGGGAAGCAGTTCCTCGACCTCCGGCTCCGGGAGTCCCCACCTCCGGGCCTCCGCGAGAAGCACCGGGAAGAGCAGCGTCGCCTCCGTCGCCGTGCAACTCGGCGGCAGGTGCGGCCCGGCGTCCCGGAGTGGCCCCGGGATCAGCCCGGCTCGCGGTCCCGGACCCGTGAGCTGTGTGCGGGCCAGCGTTCGCAGTGTGCCGACGGCGAGGCGCGTCCCGAGGGGCAACGTCATCCGGGCGGCCACCAGGGCGTCAGCCGGTGCCGGCCCGCACCGCCACGGCGCGCCCGCCGCGAGGTGGATGTCGGTCGGGTGCCGGGGATCGCGCAGCAGCAACGCCTGGAGATCCTCGACGGATGTCCTCAGGAGGGCTTCCGCGCCGAGCCTGTCGCTCACTGCTCGTGCCGGGGCGAACGGGCTCGCCGCGCCCCGGCCGACAGTCCTGATAGGTCCCGCGCCGTCCAGGCGGACCCGCAGCTCCACGCTCCAGGTGCCTCCGGGCGGCAGTTCGATCTCCCAGCGCAGCAGTCCCGCCGAGGCCAGGGCGTCGGTTGGCGGCGGATCGGCGGTCACCGCGGCGTACCCCGTGGCAGAGGACCAGCGCAGTCCGGCGGCGTGGACGCTGGCTGTCAGTTCGGGTCCTGGGCGGCCGGACGCGATGGACCCCAGTTCCGCGAGGTCCGTCCCGAGCGCGATCTCGACCGGCAGACGCAGCGTGCGCAGGGAGGAGCTCCGCAGAGTGATCCGCTCGGTGCCGTCCGCATGGCGCGTCCTCTCGACGAGCATGTCCGGGTCGGGCCCCGCGTCGGGAGCGACACGCAGGGTGCCCACGAAGCGGGCCACGTCGGCCGCGACCATGCGTGCCTGCACGGGGAGCGGCTCCCTGCCCGCGACACTCAGCCGGCAGCGCGACAACAGGCGGCGCCCCGCCCGGTAGACACCCTCCAGTCCACGGCCGTTGAGCTGCCCCTCTTCTTCGGAGATCGCCAGCCCTGGAAGCGCGACGCAGATCAGGGCGGTGTGGGCGGGCGGCAGTTCCCCCGTCCGGCCAGGTACGCGAGGAGGTTTCTGCGACGTGGTGGGGCCGCGCCCGCCTGGAAGAGAGGGCGCACCGATGTCCCGGTCCGCTCGGGGGGCCACCGGGTCGCCCCTGCGTCTGACGGGTTGCGCTGTGTCGGTCGCGGGCGGGCGGGTGTCGTCGGGGGCAGAGGACGGACTGGTCATGGGCATCGGGTGGCTTCCTCCGCGCTCGGTGCGCCTGGAGCGCGTTCGGCGCCTGGTGGGTGGCTCCGTGGAGTCGGGGGTGTTGCTGCGGCGCAACCCGGCCCCGGACTCCGCCACTCAGGTGAACGGGGCAGCCCCGTCCGGGGTCACGCTCTCGCCCCGCCAAGCCGACCGAATGGCGGCGGGCGGGGCGCCGGACGAAACCCTCGGCCGCCACCGGCGGTCGCATCGCCGTCAGCTCCACAGGTCGACCCGAGGTGGCCCCGACCGCCGAGGGGTACTCACCCCCGACGGCGCCCCAAGCCACCCCGGCTGTGCGCGGGGCCGGTCCCCGTCCCGATTCTCGAAGGCGCGCTCTCCTCCACTCCGCGGGTTTGCGGCTCACCCGTCCTCCTCGCCGCGCCGCCCGCCACCGTCACCCGACGTGTGCGGGTGCGCGTCCGCCCTTTCTCCGGATCGGCCCGGCCGGTCCTGGACCCGGGAGGACTCGCTGACCGGACGACTGACCTGGCCACCCGCCGCCCCAGGTCCGCGCCGGGCCGGACGGGCACCGCCGTTCACGCTCGTACGGGCCCGCCGACGGCGCCGGGACGCGGGTGGCGCGGCAGGCGCGCAAGGCCCGTCGGACTTCGCGCCCGGGTCCGTCGGGGAAAGGGACCCATCGGAATCGGAGTCCTTTTGCTCGGGCACCGGGCCACGACCGGTCCGTTCCCCGCGCAGGCAGCGGCGGATGGACTCCGGATCCAGCCCTTCGTTGCATGCCTGATGGAGGAGACGGGCGAACAGGTAGTCGGGGTCGGAGCCGAGGGCCATGGCGAGCGCCTCTCGTGCCTCCAGTTCGTCGCCGGTGGACCATGCGACCCATCCGGCGAGGCTGAGAGGTGCGGCGGCGTGCTCGCGGTAGGGGCCGACACAGCGGCGGGCCAGCGCTCGCCACAGACGCAGCGCCGAGCCCGCTTCGTCGCCCTCCATCCACTCCGCGGCGCGGTCGCGTGTCGTGCGGTCCTGAAGAGCGAGGATCAGTGTGGCGGCCTCCTCGTCCTCCAGGAGTCCGTCGTCACGCAGGTCGGCCGGACGCATCCCGGGTACGGAGGGGGCGGCCGCCAGTCGGTCCCTGATCCGCCGGGCCAGCGTCAGGGCCTCCTCGGCCACCTCGGCGCGGCCGGCGTCCTCCAGGATCCTCGGCACGAGAGCCATGCTGGCGGTATCGAGGGCGACCTCCTGGCCCGGCGCGGCGGTCGTCTCCCAAGGAGTGAGCCTGGCCGTCAGCTCCCGCAGGGAACCGCGCACCTGTAGACCGGCGTAGGTGGCGGCCGCGGCCAGCACGGACGTGCCGGGAAGTCCCATCGACGAGCCTTCCGGAGGACAGCACCCTTGGCCGGGGCAGGTGTACGACCAGAAACGGCCGTCGGAGATGCAGAGTGCCTCGATCACCGGAACGTCGAGACGTCCACAGGCCGTGCGCAGCAACTGTGCGAGCGGGCGAAGCCGTTCCATGACGTCCCGCCCCGACTCACCGGCTCCGGGGTCCTGACAGAGGTAGGCGACCATGCTCTCGGGCCGGGCTCCGCGGCGCTCGCTCCCCTTGATCAGTCCCTGCGCCAACTGGTCGGAGGCGGACGCCCAGTCCTCGGCGTGCGCGGGGATTCCGAGGCGGGCCCGGCCACCGAACCGGCCCCGCCGCTCCCGGTCGTGCAGCGCGACCAGCACGATGCTGTCCTCGGGGCGGTACCCCAGGAGATAGGGCAGCGCGTCGGCCAGCTCCGCCGGGGTCCGCAAGGTCACCTGATGCGTGACCTCGTGTTCCCCACCTGCAGCATCCGTATCGGGGCGCACCGGCGTGCCCGGGGCTGTCGGTCCGCCGGGAATCATCGGCCTTCCCGCGACCTCAGCGTCAGTCGGCTTTCCCGCCTCACCCACGCTCGGCAGACCTTCCGCGTGACAGTCTCCAGCGGCCTGGCCCGCACCTCCCTGGCGCTCTGCTCCGGAACCACCGGTACCGCCGGCGTTCGCGGGGCGTCCAGCGTGTTGCCCGGGCGGAGCGGAGCCTTCGGAGTCCGATCGACCACGCGGGACGCTCCAACCACCGGATGCCCTTCGGTGACGCGCCCGGCTCCGGCCGCCGTGCGTGTCGTCCCCGGTCGGCTGGGGGTGCGTGCGGCCGGCGCCCAGTGCGCCGATCCTGCTGCCGTTCTCGTCACCGGACATGTCGGGCGCTTCGTCGTGATTCGTCATGCGGTGACCATCTCGCGGATCACAGAATTCCGGTTTGACCTGTGGATAACCACGGCCATGATCACGCCAAAGGTTGTCCACAGGTAGGCGGCTCGTTCGCGGTTTGTCCGACCCATCGGGTTGCATGGGGCCATGACCAACGAAGACCCGCGCCCCCCGGCCACTGACATCGCACCAGGCGCCGCCCGCGAAGAACTGCGGGCATCGGCCGACACCGTCCTGGCCCGGCTCGTCGGTGCCCGGGAGGGCGAGGCGCGCCTGCGCGAGGATCAGTGGCTCGCCATCGAGGCGCTGGTGGCCGACAAGCGCAGAGCACTGGTCGTGCAGCGCACCGGCTGGGGCAAGTCCGCGGTGTACTTCGTCGCGACCGCACTGCTGCGCGAGCGGGGCGCCGGCCCCACCGTGATCGTCTCTCCGCTTCTCGCGCTCATGCGCAACCAGGTGGAGGCGGCCGCCCGTGCCGGCATCCGCGCGCGGACGATCAACTCCTCCAACACGGAGGACTGGGAGACCATCCAGGCCGAGGTGGCGGCGAGCGAGGTCGACGTCCTGCTGGTGAGTCCGGAGCGGCTCAACAACCCCGACTTCCGCGACCAGGTGCTGCCCAAGCTGGCCGCTGCCACAGGCCTCCTGGTGGTCGACGAAGCGCACTGCATCTCCGACTGGGGCCATGACTTCCGGCCGGACTACCGCCGCCTGCGCACCATGCTCGCCGACCTGCCGCCCGGCGTCCCGGTCCTGGCGACCACCGCGACGGCCAACGCGCGCGTGACGGCCGACGTCGCCGAACAGCTCGGCACCGGGGGCAGCACCGACGCACTGGTCCTGCGCGGCCCACTGGACCGGGAGAGTCTGAGCCTGAACGTGCTGCGGCTGCCCGACGCCGCGCACCGGATGGGCTGGCTCGCCGAGCATCTCGGCGATCTGCCGGGCTCCGGCATCATCTACACCCTCACGGTGGCCGCCGCCGAGGAGGTCACCGCGTTCCTGCGTCAGAGCGGCTACACCGTGACGTCGTACACCGGGAAGACGGAGAACGCGGACCGCCAGCAGGCCGAGGAGGATCTGCTCGCCAACCGCGTCAAGGCCCTGGTCGCCACATCGGCGCTCGGGATGGGCTTCGACAAGCCCGACCTGGGATTCGTGGTCCACCTCGGCTCCCCCTCCTCCCCCATCGCCTACTACCAGCAGGTCGGCCGCGCGGGCCGTGGCGTCGAGCACGCGGAGGTGCTACTCCTGCCGGGCAAGGAGGACCAGGCGATCTGGGAGTACTTCGCCTCGATCGCCTTCCCACCCGAGGAGCAGGTGCGGCGCACACTGGACGTGCTGGCACAGGCCGGGCGTCCGCTCTCGCTGCCCGCGCTGGAACCGCTGGTGGACCTGCGCAGGTCCCGTCTGGAGACCATGCTCAAGGTGCTCGACGTGGACGGCGCCGTGCACCGGGTCAAGGGCGGCTGGATCTCCACGGGGACGCCTTGGACGTACGACACCGAGCGCTATGCCTGGGTCGCCAAGCAGCGCGCCGCCGAACAGCAGGCGATGCGGGACTACGTCTCGACGACCGACTGCCGTATGGAGTTCCTGCGGCTGCAGCTGGACGACGAGGGAGCCGCACCGTGCGGGCGTTGCGACAACTGCGCGGGCGCCAGGTTCCAGGCATCCGTGTCCTCCGCCGCCCTGGACGCAGCGAACGGGGAACTCGGGCGCGCGGGCGTCGATGTCGAGCCCCGCAAGATGTGGCCGACCGGACTGCCCGCGGTCGGCGTCGATCTGAAGGGGCGCATCCCGGCCGGCGAACAGGCCTCCCCGGGGCGGGCTCTCGGACGACTGTCGGACATCGGCTGGGGCAACCGGCTGCGCCCCCTGCTCGCGCCGCAGGCACCGGACGGCCCGGTGCCGGACGACGTCGCCAAGGCGGTGGTCGGCGTCCTGGCCGACTGGGCGAAGGGCCCGGGCGGCTGGTCCTCCGGGCAGCCCGACGCGCAGCCCCGCCCGGTCGGCGTCGTGACCGTGGCGTCCCGCTCACGGCCACAGCTGATCCGGTCGCTCGGCGCCGGCATCGCGGAGATCGGCCGCCTCCCTCTCCTGGGATCCGTGGAGTACGTCGGCGACGGCGCGCACATCTCCCGGAGCAACAGCGCTCAGCGGTTGAAGGCACTGGACGGGGCGTTGTCGGTGCCGCCGGAGCTGGCCGCCGCGCTGAAGGAAGCCGCGGGTCCGATCCTGCTGGTGGACGACGCCACGGAGACGGGCTGGACACTCGCCGTGGCCGCGCGGATGCTGCGCAGAGCCGGGGCCCAGGGAGTGTTGCCGCTGGTCCTCGCCGTGCAAGCGTGACCCGCGTGTCCCCGGGCTGAACACCGGGCAGGTATATAGGCGGCCAATCGCCAGAAAACGGTCCGTGGCCCCAATTGCTCGTTGCCGCAACCCAGTTCGACAGGAAGAATTGGAGTCCGCTCCCCGCTCGGTTCGCCCGTGGTCCGGTAGGGCTCTGCTGCGGCGTGCGCATCCCCCAAGTCCGACCCCGCCCGCAGTCTGGGCGCGTAGCCGAAGGGAGGACCGTGACCTTCGGATTCGCTCCGTCCTCGGCGGCATCCATGTCGACGTCTCCCGACCTGTCTGCCGCTTCCGCCAACCCACTGGCCCGCATGCTCGAACCCGCCGAATGGGCCTCGGCCGGAATTCCACTGCTGCGCAATCCCCGTGAGGTCGTCAGCGGGCTGCATGCCCGGCACCGGCCGAAACCGGCGACGGCGGTCGTGGCGGTCCTCGATCCGGACGAACGACTGCTGGCGAGCGCGTCGTTCACGCGGCGATCGGCCCCGGCGGACGGCTGGATGTTCCGTAACGCGCTGCTCGCGCAGTTGCGCAAGGTCATTCCGCACGACCTTCGGCGCCGTTCCCCGGTACGTACGGCCGTGCTGCTGTACTGCCGGGACGGCGACGCGCGTTGGACCGAGGAGGACGGGGCGTGGATGTGGGGGCTGAGGGACGCCTGCACACTTCACGGGCTGCGCTGCGGCGCGTACATCACCCTCACGCGTGACGGCTGGCAGGTTCTCGGCGAGGGGCGTGGCGGACGCCGGCCCAACACGGACTCATCGCCGGAGTTCTTCACGGGCGAGGCGCTGTCGCCGCCGCCCCGTACCGGAGGGGCGGCGTCGGAGGTACTGCGCCGGGCCGCAGCGCGCTGAGCCGCAGCACAGCGTGGTTCACCGACCGACTCCGACGTCGGCTCACCACCAGCCCGCCCCAGGGGGAAGGCGGGCTGCCACGCCGCTCAAGCGCAAGTCCCGACCGGACGGGCGGGCGGTGCGCTGATCCGACCGTCCTGCCGGTCCTGCGGATCGATCAGGGGCAGACAGCACCCCGGCCCATCGGCACACCCCACCGCCGAACAGGACTCAGGACGCACACCCCACCGGACCAGGGGACCGCAGAAGGACCCGGTGATCGCCGCAACGGATCCGGGTTCGCCAAAGAGGGGTGGCATGAGCATGCCACCCCTGGCGACGCACGTCAGCCCCGCACATCTCACGTCAGAGCACAGGGGGCCGTGCGGGTAGGACGAAGCGACCTCCGTGCGAGTGCCGCCGCGGCAGCACCTTCGACGTCCCGCGGTCGCGTTCCGGACGAGGTCCGGAACGCGATCAGACGCCTGCGCCCAGGACCGAGTTGATCTGCTGCGGCTCACCGCAGACGATCAGCAGGGCACCGGCCCGGCCGCGGGCCAGCGGCAGGCCCGAGGCGACAGCCTCGGCGGAACCACCGTTGACGGCGACCACGACCACAGGGCGCGACGCGGCACGGCCGACAGCCGCGGCGTCGGCATAGAAGACGTCGTCACCCGCCTCGTGCTGCGCCCAGTAGGCGACCTCACCGAAGGAAAGCTCGTGCGCGGCCCACGGGTGGAGGTCGCCGGTGGTGATCACCAGCACCTCTCCGGGAGCGCGGCCCGAGTCCAACAGCAGGTCGACGGCTTCTTCGGCGGCGTCCAGCGCGCCCTCGGCCGAGGCCGGGATGAGCTGGAGCTGCGGAGCGGCGGCAGCGGGTGCCGCAGCCTTGGCGGACGGCCCCGTAGCGGCCACGACCGGCTCGCGCACGGTGCGTTGGGCCGGCATGGGCCGGACAGGACCCGGACGGCCGGGACGCGGCGGAGCCACGGGACGGGGACCGGGTACAGGGCGAGGGGTCGGCGCGGTGCGGCTGCTGGCCGGGGTGACGCGGGGACCCTGGGCACTCTCGTGAATCTGAGGCTCCTCGGGAATGAGAGGCATGAGCTGATACTTATCAAACGCCGATGCGATGGGCGTCGGCGGGTGGGACATGAGTGCGAACAGAATCGTCAGAAATCGAAGCCGAGCTGACCCTCGATCTCCGGAACGTTTCCGTCCGCCCAGCTGCGGGCTTTCTTGAGATGCCGCCACTGGGGCAGCGCATCAAGATACGCCCACGACAACCGGTGGTACGGGGTGGGGCCCCGCTCCTCCAGCGCGGCCTTGTGGACCGGCGACGGGTAACCCGCGTTGGCCGCAAAACCGAAGTCTGCATGTTCGATGCCCAGTTCGGCCATCATTTTGTCGCGCTGAACCTTGGCGATCACCGACGCGGCCGCGACAGAGATGCAGGACTGGTCGCCCTTGATCACCGTACGAACCTTCCAGGGAGCGCCGAGATAGTCGTGCTTCCCGTCGAGGATGACCGCGTCCGGGCGGACCGGCAAGGTCTCCAGGGCGCGCACGGCCGCGAGGCGCAGAGCGGCCGTCATACCCAGCTGGTCGATTTCCTCGTGGGAGGCGTGCCCGAGCGCGTAGGACGTCACCCACTTCTCCAACTCCACGGCGAGCGCGGTGCGGCGCTTCACGGTCAGGAGCTTGGAGTCGGTGAGGCCCTCGGGTGCACGGCGCAGACCGGTGACGGCGGCGCAGACGGTGACGGGGCCGGCCCAGGCACCGCGGCCCACCTCGTCGACACCGGCGATGACCTTGGCTCCGGTCGTGGCGCGGAGGGAGCGCTCGACGGTGTGGGTGGGGGGTTCGTACGGCATGGCGTCCTCAGACTACGCCGCCCGGAGGCCGCCGCGACACCCAGGCCGCCCGAGCGGGCGAGCTGCCCGCGGCGGCAGCGGTCGGGTGACTCCGGTCAGGCCGCTCCGCCGCGCAGCAGCGGGACCATCAGCTGGTCGATCATCTCCTGCAGATCCTGATCGCTCCATTCGCTCGCGCACACCTTGGACCGGTACATCATCATCGCCGGGATGGCGTCGAAGACGTACGGGTTGGCAGCGTCGGGCCGGACCTCACCACGGTTGATCCCACGGTGAATGACATCCCGGAGCAAACGCATGGTGGGTTCCACGACCCCGCCGAGGATCACCCGGTTGAAGCGCTCCGCCTGGGTGACGTCGCATTCGTGAAGGACCGATCGCAGCGCGAAGCCCGGCCGCGAGAACATCGCCTCACGCACCCGGCGGCACAGCTCGAGGAGGTCCTCCCGGACACTGCCGAGGTCGGGCGCCTCGGTCAGGGTCGGCAGGCCCGCCTGGAGCGCGTCGGCGACCAGGTCCTCCTTGGAGGGCCAGCGGCGGTAGACCGCAGCCTTCCCGGTCTGGGCGCGGGCGGCGACACCCTCCATCGTGAGGCCGTTCCAGCCGACCGTGCCGAGCTGTTCCAGGGCAGCCTCAAGGATCGCGCGCTCGAGCACGGCACCGCGCCGGCGCGGGGAGGGCGCCTGAGCGGGGGCGGCCGTCCAAGGCGAAGTAACCATCAGAGTGTCTCCGTTGTGCGGGGGTGTGCGGGGAGCGGACATCGGGGCGGTGCGAGCAATGAGATGTCTGTTCGGCGTGGTGCGGGCGCTGGGGTGTCGGATCGGGGCGGGCGGCTCGCGAGCGAACCGTTCGCGGGGAGCGGCGATCCGGCTCCACATCTTCGGACGGCGACCCACTGAACGCTTGCGTTCACTGTCGGGGACTCACTACCGTTGACGCGACAGTGAACGCGAGCGTTCACTAACGCACTTGTGGGGGAACCATAGTGACGACCTCTCAGTTGACTCAGGACACCAAACCAGGTGCGGCCCGCCGGGAAGGACATCCCGGCATCGCGCTCACCGTCATCGCGGCCTGCCAACTCATGGTGGTACTCGACGCGACGATTGTGAACATCGCGCTCCCGCACATTCAAGACGCGCTCAAGTTCAGTACCACGGATCTGACATGGGTGGTCAGCTCGTACACCCTGACCTTCGGCGGTCTGCTGCTGCTCGGCGCACGAGCCGGTGACATCCTCGGCCGGCGCCGGGTCTTCATGGCCGGCATCCTGCTGTTCACGTTCGCCTCGCTGCTCGGCGGACTCGCCCAGGAGCCCTGGCAGTTGCTTGCGGCGCGGGCCCTGCAGGGCGTCGGCGGCGCGATCGCGTCGCCGACCTCGCTGGCCCTGATCACCACCACCTTCCCGGAGGGACCGGAGCGGAACCGGGCGTTCGCCGTCTTCGCGACGGTCTCGGCCGGCGGTGGCGCCATCGGCCTGCTCGCCGGCGGCATGCTCACGGAGTAGCTCGACTGGCGGTGGGTCCTCTTCGTCAACGTACCCATCGGCATCCTGATCGCCGTGCTCGCGCCGATGTACATCAACGAGTCCGAACGCCATCCGGGACGTTTCGACATCGCGGGTGCGCTCACGTCCACGGCCGGCATGGCGTCCCTGGTGTACGGCTTCATCCGCGCCGCCGAGGACGGCTGGAAGGACAGTCTCACGATCGGTTCGTTCACCGCGGCCGTGGTCCTGCTGGTGGCCTTCGCGGCCATCGAGACGCGGGCCAAGGAACCCATCACGCCGCTGCGGATGTTCGCCGACCGCAACCGCTCCGGCACGTACCTGATCATGCTGAGCCTGGCCGCCGCGATGTTCGGCATGTTCTTCTACATCGTGCTCTTCGTGCAGAACGTGCTGGGGTACAGCCCGATCTCGGCCGGTGTCGCCTTCCTGCCGGTGACCGTGGCGATCGCCATCGGCGCGGGTCTGTCCCAGCGGTTCCTGCCGGTGCTCGGCCCCAAGCCCTTCATGATCACCGGCTCGGCCCTGGTCACCCTCGGCCTCGGCTGGCTCACCTTCATCAGTCCGGACGACTCCTACCTCGGCGGGGTCCTCGGCCCGATGCTGCTGTTCGGCTTCGGCATGGGTCTGAACTTCGTGACACTGACGGTGACCGCGGTCGCCGGTGTCGCCCAGCACGAGGCAGGTGCCGCCTCCGGTCTGCTCAACGTCACCCAGCAGGTCGGCGGTTCCCTCGGCCTCTCCATCCTCACCACGGTCTTCGGCACGGCCAGTCGTGACGAGGCACAGAAACAGGTCCCGAAGTTCCTGGCGGACGCTTCGCCCGGACAGACGGCCGAGTTCGCCAGGACACACCAACTGCCCTCCCCCTGGAGTCACGACGTGCTGGCCCAGGGCATCTCGACCGCCTTCGTACCGGCAGCCGCGATGGGCCTGCTCGCCCTGCTCGTCGCCACGCTGGTGATCAGGGTCCGCAAGAGTGACCTTGAGGCGCTCTCCGGGACACCGGGTCCGGTCGCGGGCTGAGCGCCGTACCGCGGAGGCCGGGCCGGGGTCCCAGGGACCGACGTCGATGGCCACGGCCCGGCCTTCCGCTGTACGAAGCACCGCGGGGCGGGACTCAGCGGTACATGACGTCGTCCCCGATGCGGCTGCACAGGCTCCAGTCCGCGGAGCCGGACAGCGGACGGTCGCGGAGTATGTCGCGCGCCCGGGCCTCACCCCAACTGGTCGCGTACCAGGGCCGATCATCCCCTCCCAGGTCAGCGGCGATCATGCGCAGCGCGCACGACCGCATCGGTTCCTTCAGCTTGTCCAGGGCGGGGACGGCGTCCGCCGAAAGGCCCCGCGCATAGTCGAGGTCGAACTTCTGTGTGTCCTCGTACCGTTGGACGTTCCGCTCGGCGATCAGGCTGTCGGGCGACATCAGTCCGAACGCGAGCACACCGGCCGCCGCACTGGCCGCGACAGCGCGGGGAAGCCAACGCGCGCCCCACACACCGGCCGCCATGATGAGCACGATGACGAGCCCGAGCCAGAGCTCGCCGGCGACCACCGACACCCTCAGCCGCGTGAGCCCATAGGCCTCCACATACATGTCCATACGTCGCACAGCGGATGCCACGACAACGAGCGCCAGCGCGCAGAGAGTTCCCAGGACACCGCGGACCAGTTTGCGGTCGGCCGCGCCGTCCCGGGGCGCCCAGCGCAGCGCGACCACGACGACCAGCAGGGTGAGCAGCGTGACGAGCAGCAACTGCCAGAAGCCCTGGCGTGCGTACTCGGCGTAGGTCTGGCCGGTCTTCTCCAGTACGGCGTCGTAGCCGCCGAACAGTACGGCGAGCTGGACCGCGTTGAAGGCGGCGAACAGCAGGACCAGCAGGGTCAGCGGCACGGCCCACTCGACGCGGTTCCGAGGACGCCCGGCGGGCACCGCGACCCGGTCCCACCGCGCCGGCGCGGCCGCCGTGTGGGCCACCGCCAGTGCTCCGACCAGGCCGAACGCCAGCAGCACCACACGCCAAGGCCCCCCGGTGACGGAGGCGTCCGGCATGAGGTCCCCGAGCAGACTCGCGAAGGCGGAGTCGGCCCCGGCGAACAGCGCGCCGAAGACCAGCAACAGGACCGCGGTCACCACGAGCGCGCGCAGTCCGACCCCCACACTGCGCCGGGCGCCACCGAAACGTTCCCGCAGCCCACGCCAGCCCCAGACGGGCCCGGGGACAAGGGCGTTGAAGACGCCGATGGGGCTCAGGAGGACCGCGGCCCAGGTGCGTCCACCGTTCAGCGCAAGGGAGCCCAGCGCGAGCGCGGTCATCACCGCGAGGAACGACGGCCAGTCCGCGTCCCGCAGTGCGGGCACGATCAGCAGGCCGAGGCCTCCCACGGCCCAGACCAGGCTCCACGCGCGCGTGCGCCGTCCCGCGGCCCGGCCGGCGAAATAGGCGGCGAGCGCCGCGGGGACGGCGACCAGCAGCAGGTTGATCGCCAGACCGTCGTCGAGGAGCAGCATGCTCAGCACGCCGGTCGCGAGCACGGCCCACAACGTGGCCGTCCGGACGGGCGCGGGCGAAGCGGCCTGCAGGCCGGCCAGCAGCGAGGCGGGCGGTGGAGTCGCCCAGCTGCCGCTTCCATGGATCTCCCGGTCCGCACGCGCCCGGGGCACCACCCCACCGGCCCCCACTCGGGCACCCTGCTCCGGGGTGCCACCCCCGACACCGGCGGCCGAGCCCGCACCGGACGGGCCACCGGTACCCGAGCCCGCCCCGGACCCAGACCCGGCACCAGACCCGGCACCAGCACCAGCACCAGCACCAGCACCACGGTCGGCCGTCGTTTCCTTGCGGGCAGCCACGGGATCGGGTTCGTCCGCGGCACCGCCCTCTTCGGCGACGCTCGGCTCGTCCACACTCCCGGACTCGCTCGCGGCCCCTGGTCGGCCCTTGCCGGCGGCCTCCCCGCCCTCCGGACCCTGGGTTTCCCCTTCTACGCCGGAAACGGCACTCGGAACCGCCGGTCCCGGTGCGGCCGGACCGGCCGCACCCCCCGGCTCCGTGACCTTCGGACGCTCCTTGCCCCCTTCAGGGCTCCTGCGTGTCGCCGATGCCTCGTCACTCGGCTCCGGCGTGGACGGTATGTCGGACAAGGGACCCCCTCCCGACCGGTCTCGGGGCAGCCCTCAACGCGTCACTGCTGCGGGGACTGCCGACCGGTGTCTCGTCGGCGCACACCCGCCAAGATCAACGGGCGGCGTGGCGCACAGGCTATCCACGGTCAACGCGGCTCAGGGGGTGGCCGAGGGGCTGTAGCGAGCCTGTGACAGACGTGTGGTTTCCCCACGGGGATCCGCCCCGTGACCCACCGTTTCGGCAACCCCCCGAGCCTTCAGGGCGACGCCCGGGCCCACGCGCACGCGCACGCGTGAGGGCGTCTCCGCGCAGAGCCCTCGACACCCAGCCGGCCTTCACCGCGCAGCCCCTCGGGCAGCCGTTCGACGTCGGACCGAGACCCTCAGCGGCCGACCGCGGCCACGAGCCGAAGGACGCCGCTCGCCCGGCGGGCCCTCAGGCCGGCACCCAGTCCGGCAGTTCCTCCGTGGCCTCCAGCCAGGCTGCCGGGGGCGCTCCCGCCTTCCCCGAGGCGACCACTCCGCCCACGATGGCGCAGGTCGTGTCCACGTCGCCGCCGACCTGGGAGGTGACCCAGAAGCCCTTCTCGTAGTCACCCAGGGCTCGGGCGGCCGACCAGAGCGCGAAGGGGACGGTGTCATGGGCCGACGTGCGCCGTCCGCAGCCGAGGACGGCGGCCACGGTCGCGGCGTCGCCGTAGTCGAGCATGTCCCGGGCGCGCCGCAGCCCGGCACCGACGGCACTGCGGGGTACGAGTGCGACGACACCGTCGAGCAAGGTCTCGGCGCTGGGCGGGCCCGCCGGGTCCGCGGCCAGCGCGGCGGCGGCGGCGACGGCCATAGCGCCGACCACGGCCTCGCGGTGCTGATGCGTCGTGTAGGCGGAGATCTCCGCCTGGTGGGTCGCCTGCTCCGGGTCGTCGGCGTACCAGGCGCCGAGAGGGGCGATGCGCATCGCCGCGCCGTTGCCCCAGGAGCCCTGGCCTTTGAAGAGTGCGGACGCCAGCTCGCGCCAGTCACCGCCGTCACGGACCTGCCGCAGCATGCGGTTGACCGCGGGACCGTAGCCCCGGTCGAAGTCGTGGTGCTCGGCGAAGGACTGCGCGAGCCGGTCCTGGTCGATGCGGTGGTGGGCGGCCAGGACCGCGACCACGGAGCAGGCCATCTCGGTGTCGTCGGTCCACTGCCAGGGGGTGGGCGGCAGTTCGCGGCGCTTGAGCAGCGGGTAGTTCGCGGGCACGAAGAACTGCGAGCCCAGCGCGTCCCCCACCGCGAGTCCGCGGAGGCTGGCGAGGGCACGGTCGAGCCGGCCGTCGGGAGAGGAGTCAGCGATCATCGCTCTGCCACTCTATCCGGTGAATCCGTACGATTCCGGCTCACGCCAGCGATCGAAGGGGCGGTCCAGCGTGTACCGGCCGTCGTCCCCCAGAACGAGCATCCGCGTCTCACCGTTCCCCGGGTTCGACAGCGACTCGAACTCGGCGACCGTCCAGTGGAACCAGCGCATGCAGAACAGCCGCATGGCCAGTCCGTGGGTCACCAGGAGCACGTTCGGCGGGTGGTCGGGGGCCTCGAAACTCCGGTACAGGCTCTCCAGGAAGCCGCCGACCCGGTCGTACACGTCCGCTCCGGACTCGCCTTGCGCGAATCGGTAGAAGAAGTGTCCGTAGGCGTCCCGATAGGCCTTCTGGAGACGTACGTCGTCCCGGTCCTGCCAGTTCCCCCAGTCCTGCTCGCGCAGGCGTGACTCCTCGCGTACCCGGACGAGCCCGGGGTCCAGGTGGAAGGCCCGGAACGTCTCGTGGGTACGCCGGTACGGGGAGACGTAAACGCTTACGCGCTCGCGGCCGAAGACCTCACGCAGTCGTTCACCGGTCTCGGCGGCCTGTTGCCAGCCCTTCTCGGTGAGCGCCAGCGCGTGGTCGGGCTCGCGTTCGTACACGGTGTCATCGGCATTGCCCACCGACTCGCCGTGGCGGACTAGAACGATGCGCCGTGGTCGTGCCATGCCAAAACCCTAGATCGTGTCGGCGCGGATCGAGCAGTCGTACAGGCTCATACGGCGTAGGTCACACCGATCCCGCACATCAGGGACGCGACGGGAGAGGGGGCCGTCAGACGATCCAGCCGGGTTCCAGCTGCACGATGTCGCCGGCGAGGGCTGCCACGTCGGCCTCGAGCTGGGCACGCAGGGCGAGCCTCTCCACCCGTTCCGCGCGGTACTTGCCGTGCTCGGCGGACGACTGCCACATGGACAGGACCAGGAACTCGCTGCCGGGTGCCTCGCCGAACAGCCCGCGCACCATGCCGGGCGAACCGGCCATCGCGGGGTTCCACACCTTCTCCTGCATGAGCGCGAAGTGCTCGGCGCGGCCCTCATGGACACGGCAGTGCGCCACCCGCACGACGTCGGCGTCCGTGAAGCGCGGCTCGAAGCCGGTCTTCACATCGAAGCGGTAGTCGAACAGCTTGACCTGAGTGTCCTTGAACGTGCCGGACTGCGCGGCGGCCAGCCGGTCGTGGGAGCGGGCCATGAACGAGTCGTAGAAGGCGCGGCTCTCCCAGAAGGAGAAGATGTGGGCGACGCCGGACCGTCCCGTACTCCATCCCCCGCCCTGCCCCCGGAAACCCGGCTCCCCCGGCAGTCCCGCCCACTTTCGCTGCCCCCGTTCGAAACCGCGGCGATCGACCACGGTGCAGCGAATCCACTTGACCAGCACCGCGCCATCGTAAGGCCACCGAGCGTGGCGCCGGTCACGCTCCGCCGGAGTTGATCCGTACGGGCGCCCTCGCGCGCGTGGCACGATGGGCAACCGGCCGTGCCTGCGGGGCAGTTGGCCAGGTCACTGCTGGGACAACGGGGAGGGGAGATCCGATGAACGGTCTCAACAAAGGCATACGCAAAGCCGAGTTGGCGGTCAAGTGGGATCCGAGTCCGGTCGGCGAGCCCGCGACCGATCTCGACATCATCGCCGCGACGTATCCGGCGTCCGCGCCGCACGGGGATCCGGCCTATGTCGTGCACTTCGACAGCCGGTCCCCGGACGGCACCATCTATCTGAACCGCGACAGCAAGGACGGCAAGGGCTTCGGCTGGGACGAGGTCATGACCCTGGAGCTCGATCGCCTGAACAGCCAGTACGCGCGCGTGGTGGTCGGTGTCCTCATCCAGCAGCGCACCGGCCCGAAGACGTTCGTCGGGGTGTTGAACCCCGGATTCCGGCTGCGAGAGGGCTATACCGTCCTGACCGAGGGCGACTTCGGTGACGTGCTGGGCTCGACGGCCGCGACCATAGGGGAGTTCGTGCGCGACCACTCCGGAGAGTGGACGTTCCACCCGGGCATCCACGGCTTCGACACGGACCCCGCGACGTTCGCGCGTGTCATGGGCAGCCCCCAGGAGGCGTGAGGCACCGCCGTCCCGCCCCTCAGGACAGCGAGGCCGCGCCGCAGACCGCCACCGGACCCACCAGCGGGTGATCGTCCTGCCGGGTGCCGGAACCCGAGAACGCCGCAGGGCGGTGGAGCCGAAAAACCGGCTCCACCGCCCTGACCTGCTGACGCGCGCCCGCTGGGCGCCCGGTGTCAGCTACAACCGCTGGTCGAGCCGCAGCCCTCGCAGATGTAGCAGGAACCGGCTCGCTGCATCTTCGTACCGCACGAGAAGCAGAGCGGGGCGTCGGCCTGGATGCCCAGCTGCATCTCGACGAGTTCGGCGCTGGTGTGCGCCTCCTTCGGGGCGGGCACGGCCACCACGGGCTCGGCCTTCGGCGTGGCGACGGCCTTCAGCTCCTGCGCGAGGGGCGCCGACTGGGCCAGACCCTCGACGTCGACGTCCTCGTCCTCGGAGTGCTCGTAGGAGCCCGTCTCCAGGTGACGCTGACGCTCCTCGGCGGAGTGGATGCCGAGTGCGGAGCGCGTCTCGAAGGGCAGGAAGTCGAGCGCCAGGCGGCGGAAGATGTAGTCGACGATCGACTGCGCCATCCGCACGTCCGGGTCGTCCGTCATGCCGGCCGGCTCGAAGCGCATGTTGGTGAACTTGGAGACGTACGTCTCCAGGGGCACGCCGTACTGGAGGCCGACCGAGACGGCGATCGAGAAGGCGTCCATCATGCCGGCGAGGGTGGATCCCTGCTTCGACATCTTCAGGAAGACCTCGCCGAGACCGTCGTCCGGGTAGGAGTTGGCGGTCATGTAGCCCTCGGCGCCGCCCACCGTGAAGGACGTCGTGATGCCGGGACGGCCCTTGGGGAGACGCTTGCGGACCGGGCGGTACTCGATGACCTTCTCGACCGCGGTACGGATGGTCTCCTCGGCCTTGGCCGTAACCGCCGCTTTCTCCTTCTCCTTGGTCTTCGCGGAGAGGGGCTGGCCGACCTTGCAGTTGTCGCGGTAGATGGCGAGCGCCTTGACGCCCATCTTCCACGCCTCGAAGTAGACCTCTTCGACGTCCTCGACGGTCGCCGTCTCCGGCAGGTTGACCGTCTTGGAGAGCGCGCCGGAGATCCACGGCTGGATCGCGGCCATCATGCGGACGTGGCCCATCGCGGAGATGGAACGCTCGCCCATGGCGCAGTCGAAGACCTCGTAGTGCTCGTGCTTGAGCCCGGGGGCGTCGACGACATTGCCGTTCTCGGCGATGTGGGCGACGACCGCCTCGATCTGCTCCTCCTGGTAACCCAGGCGGCGCAGGGCCTGCGGCACGGTGCCGTTGACGATCTGCATCGAACCGCCGCCGACCAGCTTCTTGAACTTGACCAGCGCGAGGTCGGGCTCAAGACCGGTGGTGTCGCAGGACATCGCGAGACCGATGGTGCCGGTCGGGGCGATGACCGAGGCCTGCGCGTTACGGAAGCCGTTCTTCTCGCCGAGGCGGACCACGTCCTGCCAGGCCTCCGTGGCGGCGGCCCAGATCGGCGTGTCGAGGTCGTCCACGCGGACGGCCTTCGTGTTGGCGTCGGCGTGCTGCTTCATGACGCGCTGGTGCGGCTGCGCGTTGCGGGCGTAGCCGTCGTACGGGCCGACGACCGCGGCGAGTTCGGCGGAGCGCTTGTACGACGTGCTCGTCATCAGGGAGGTGATGGCGCCGGCGAGGGCGCGGCCGCCGTCGGAGTCGTACGCGTGGCCGGTCGCCATCAGCAGGGCGCCGAGGTTGGCGTAGCCGATGCCCAGCTGACGGTAGGCGCGGGTGTTCTCGCCGATCTTCTGGGTCGGGAAGTCCGCGAAGCAGATGGAGATGTCCATCGCGGTGATGACCAGCTCGACGACCTTGGCGAAGCGCTCGATCTCGAAGGACTGGCGGCCCTTGCCGTCGTCCTTGAGGAACTTCATCAGGTTCAGCGAGGCGAGGTTGCAGGACGTGTTGTCCAGGTGCATGTACTCGCTGCACGGGTTCGAGCCGTTGATACGGCCGGACTCCGGGCACGTGTGCCACTGGTTGATCGTGTCGTCGTACTGGATACCCGGGTCGGCGCAGGCCCAGGCCGCCTCGGCCATCTTGCGGAAGAGCGACTTGGCGTCGACCTCCTCGATGACCTCACCGGTCATGCGCGAGGTGAGACCGAACTTGCCGCCCACCTCGACGGCCTTCATGAACGTGTCGTTCACGCGGACCGAGTTGTTGGCGTTCTGGTACTGGACGGACGTGATGTCGTCGCCGCCCAGGTCCATGTCGAAGCCCGCGTCCCGCAGGGCGCGGATCTTCTCTTCTTCCTTGACCTTGGTCTGGATGAAGTCCTCGATGTCGGGGTGGTCGACGTCGAGAATGACCATCTTGGCCGCGCGGCGGGTGGCGCCGCCCGACTTGATCGTTCCCGCGGAGGCGTCGGCGCCACGCATGAAGGAGACGGGACCGGAGGCGTTGCCGCCGGAGGAGAGGAGCTCCTTGGAGGAGCGGATGCGCGAGAGGTTCAGGCCGGCGCCCGAACCGCCCTTGAAGATCATGCCCTCTTCCTTGTACCAGTCGAGGATCGACTCCATGGAGTCGTCGACGGACAGGATGAAGCAGGCGGAGACCTGCTGGGGCTGCGGCGTCCCGACGTTGAACCAGACGGGGCTGTTGAAGCTGAAGATCTGGTGCAGGAGGGCGTAGGCCAGCTCGTGCTCGAAGATCTCGGCGTCGGCGGGCGACGCGAAGTACTTGTAGTCCTCGCCGGCCTTCCGGTACGTCTTCACGATGCGGTCGATGAGCTGCTTGAGGCTCACCTCACGCTGCGGGGTGCCGACGGCACCTCGGAAGTACTTGCTGGTGACGATGTTGACCGCGTTCACCGACCAGAGGCCGGGGAACTCGACGCCACGCTGCTCGAAGTTGACCGAGCCGTCGCGCCAGTTGGTCATGACGACGTCACGGCGCTCCCACTCCACCTCGTCGTACGGGTGCACGCCGGGGGTCGTGTGAATACGCTCGATGCGCAGTCCCTTGGTGGCCTTGGCCCCGCCCTTGGTGCGAGATCCTCGTGCCGGACCGCTCGCCGTCTCTGTCATGCCGCCTCCCTGTATCAGGCTAAAACGCCCTGAAAGGCCACGTTCTTCCCGTGGCGCGATGTGTTTCTGGTGCTGCTTGCCGCAGAGCACGGCTGGTCGCAGCAGGTCTGTGTGTGTCACCCACCGGCGTGGGCCGGGCGCTCCGGGCGTCCGGCCACGCGGTCAGTCGGCGGCGGTGGCGGACACGGGAACCTCGACGGCTCCTCCATGTCCGTGGTCGTTCTCGTCGCGCACCACGGCCGGGTCGTCGTCGTCCACGGCGGTGCGCTGCGTCACTGCGCGAAGCTCCGTGATGGCGGCTTCGAAGTCGTCGAGAGAATTGAAGGCCCGGTAGACCGAGGCGAACCTCATGTAGGCCACCAGGTCGAGTTCCTGCAAGGGTCCGAGTATGGCCAGACCCACGTCATGGGTGGTCAGCTCGGCGCTTCCGGTGGCTCGCACCGCTTCCTCGACGCGCTGACCGAGCTGGGCGAGCGCGTCCTCGGTGACCGGCCGTCCCTGACATGCCTTGCGGACGCCGTTGATGACCTTGGTGCGGCTGAAGGGCTCGGTCACGCCGGACCGCTTCACCACCATCAGCGAGCACGTCTCCACGGTCGTGAAACGACGGGAGCAGTCGGGACACTGGCGGCGCCTGCGGATCGACGTGCCGTCGTCGGTCGTACGACTGTCGACGACGCGGCTGTCGGGGTGCCTGCAGAAGGGGCAGTGCATGGCTCCAACCCTCCTTCACAGCACGGCTCATAGACCTCTCGGGACCTCCTGGGCCCCGCGAAGCAGCCTCAAGCATAGGCGATGTCCGAGGGGCCGGAGACCCGGGGGACCACAACTTCTGGGCTGCTGTCGCAATCCAACCACTAGATGTAGGGCCCGACCCGTCAAGTCGCCCCATCCCCGCGTGTCGTGCACGTAAGGGCACGTGTCGCGCAGGCATACCCATCCCGGACACACGGGGATAGCGTGGTCGGCGCACGGAAGGGGAGCGGGTTCCCGGCCTGCCGGCCGGCTGATGGCAGACTGGACGTCGGCCCAGGTCAGCGAGGACGGCCACCGCCTGCGGCGGTGAAGAGTCAGCAATGGATGCTTTTGTCCGTCCGGCGCGTCGCCAGCTATACACCCAGACACATGATCACGACAGACAAACTGCGGTTTTTCACTCGAACGTGTGTTTGGCGCAACCTTTCGAAAGCAACTACCGTTGTCCAGCAGGGAGACCATCGAGAGGGGCCGACGTGACCACCACCGCAGACAGCGCCACCATCACTGCCCAGGACCGCTCCCAGGGCCGACTCGAGCCGGTGCATGCGATGAACGAAGCCGCGAATCATGAGGGGCCCAAGCGCTCCCTGCCTGGGCGACCTCCAGGCATCCGAGCCGACAGCTCGGGACTCACGGACCGGCAGCGCCGGGTGATCGAGGTGATCCGGGACTCCGTGCAGCGGCGCGGTTACCCGCCGTCGATGCGGGAGATCGGGCAGGCCGTCGGCCTTTCCAGCACCTCCTCGGTCGCGCATCAGCTCATGGCACTGGAGCGCAAGGGTTTCCTCCGCAGGGACCCGCACCGCCCGCGCGCCTACGAGGTGCGGGGCTCCGACCAGTCGTCGGTGCAGCCCACGGACACGGCGGGCAAGCCGGCCGCGTCGTACGTGCCGCTCGTCGGCCGGATCGCCGCCGGTGGCCCGATCCTCGCCGAGGAGTCGGTCGAGGACGTCTTCCCTCTCCCCCGCCAGTTGGTGGGCGACGGTGAGCTGTTCGTCCTGAAGGTCGTCGGAGACTCGATGATCGAGGCCGCCATCTGTGACGGGGACTGGGTGACGGTGCGCCGGCAGCCGGTCGCCGAGAACGGTGACATCGTCGCCGCCATGCTGGACGGCGAGGCCACGGTGAAGCGCTTCAAGCGCGAGGACGGCCACGTGTGGCTGCTGCCGCACAACTCCGCGTACCAGCCGATCCCCGGCGACGAGGCGACCATTCTCGGCAAGGTCGTCGCCGTACTGCGCCGGGTGTGACGCCGCGGGGGCGGAACCACCGCCCCCGCCCCTGACCGGACCCCGGAACCAACTGCGCCGGTTCCGGGGTCCTGTGCGTGCTGTGTGGGCCGTGTCCCTGATACGTGGGGGCGCGGCCCACGGTGACTTGCCTTCCCGCGCGGGCGCGGCCCGAGTGCCCCTCGCCGACGACGGCGCCGAGCCCATTGACCCGCCCGGCGCGCCCATGACACCTGCTTACGCTTCCTCCGAAGCCTCCGCCGTCTCGGCGTTCTCAGCCGTCTCGACACTCTCAGCCGATTCCGGCGCCGACGCGGCCTGCTCCGCCGCGGACGTCCGGACGGCCTCGGTCTCCTGTGCCTTCTGGTCGATCGCGGCGAGGGACCGGCGGACCTGGTTGCGGTCCGTGGTGTACCAGAAGTCGGGCAGCGAGGCCTTCAGATAGCTGCCGTAGCGGGCCGTGGCCAGGCGCTGGTCCAGTATGGCGACCACGCCGCGGTCACCGGACGCGCGGACGAGCCGGCCGGCGCCCTGCGCCATCAGGAGCGCGGCGTGGGTGGCGGCGACGGCCATGAAGCCATTGCCTCCATTGTCCTCGACCGCCTTCTGGCGGGCGCTCATGAGCGGATCGTCCGGACGCGGGAACGGGATCTTGTCCATGACGACCAGCTGACAGCTCGTGCCCGGCACGTCCACGCCCTGCCAGAGCGACAGCGTGCCGAACAGACACGTCTTCGGGTCCGCCGCGAAGTTCTTGATCAGCTCGCCGAGCGTCTCCTCCCCCTGGAGCAGGATCGGGTACTCGGGGATCCGGGTGCGCAGCTCCTCCGCCGCGAGCTGGGCCGCGCGCATCGAGGAGAACAGGCCGAGCGTGCGACCGCCGGCGGCCTGGATCAGGTCGGTCAGTTCGTCCAGCATGTCGCCGCGGTCGGCGTCACGGGCCGGACGCGAGAGGTGCTTGGCCACGTAGAGGATGCCCTGGCGGGGGTAGTCGAAGGGCGAGCCGACGTCGACGCCCTTCCACTGGGGGAGGTCGTCGCCCGCCGTACCTTCGGGGGCGAGGCCCAGAGAGGCACCCACTCCGTTGAAGTCGCCGCCCAGCTTGAGTGTCGCGGACGTCAGGACGACGGAGCGGTCGGTGAAGAGCTTCTCCCGCAGCAGGCCCGACACGTTCATCGGGGCCACGCGGAGGGAGGCGCCGAAGCGGTCGTGGCGTTCGTACCAGACGACGTCCCATTCGGAGCCGTTCGTGATGCGCTCCGCCACGTCGTGCACCGACTCCACGGAGGCGAGTGCCTGCTTGCGGACGGCGTCCTCGTCCTGGACGGACTTGTCGCGGGTGGAGCCCAGGGCCGAGATCACCTGGCGGGCGGCGTCCCGAAGCGCCATCAGCGCGTATCCGAGGTCCTCGGGGATCTCCTCCAGCCGGCCCGGCAGGGCCAGCTCCATCAGCCGCTCGAAGCCCTCCGCCGCGGTCTGGAGCTGGTCGGCCACCTTCTCGTTGACCAGCTTCGCGGAGCGGCGGACAGCGCGGTTGACCTGGCCGGGGGTGAGCTCGCCGGTGGCGACGCCGGTCACGCGGGAGACCAGTTCGTGGGCCTCGTCGACGATCAGGACCTCGTGCTGCGGGAGGACCGGGGCGCCCTCGATGGCGTCGATCGCGAGCAGCGCGTGGTTGGTGACGACGACCTCGGCGAGCTTGGCGCGCTCACGGGCCGCCTCGGCGAAGCACTCGGCTCCATAGGCGCACTTGGTGGCGCCGAGGCACTCGCGGGACGACACCGAGATCTGGCCCCAGGCGCGGTCGGAGACACCGGGGGTGAGGTCGTCACGGTCGCCGGTCTCGGTCTCGTCCGACCAGTCGCGCAGCCGCAGCAGGTCCTGGCCCAGCTTGCTGGTGGGGGCGGCGGCCTCGAACTGGTCGAAGAGTCCTTCGTCCTCGTCCTGCGGCATGCCCTCGTGCAGGCGGTGCAGGCACAGGTAGTTCGACCGGCCCTTGAGCATCGCGAACTCGGGACGGCGGCGCAGCAGCGGGTGCAGTGCGTCGACGGTGCGTGGAAGGTCCCGCTCCACGAGCTGTCGCTGGAGCGCCAGGGTGGCGGTCGCCACGACCACCCGCTCTCCGTGGGCGAGCGCGGGCACCAGATACCCGAGGGATTTTCCGGTGCCGGTGCCCGCCTGGACCAGCAGGTGGGAGCTGTCGTCGATGGCACCCGCGACGGCTTCGGCCATGGTCACCTGGCCGGGGCGCTCCGTGCCGCCGACAGCAGTGACGGCAGCATGCAGGAGTTCGGGGAGTGAGGGCTTCGTCATAGCGGTGCCAGCCTACGGGGCGCCACTGACAACCGGGCGATCAAGGCCGGGGCCGGGGGCGCGATCAGGACGGGTGCGGGAGGGGTGGTTCCGGTGGTCGGCGGGAGAGGGTCCGCGGGTGTGGAGCGGACGGGAACTCCCCGACCGGAAACCGGACCGGGTCGAGCGGGAACCGGACCGGGTCGAGCGGTGTACCAGGAGTGACGGTTCACAGCAGATCGCGCAGAGCCCGGTCCCGGACCATGAGGGCGGCCCGCTTGTCGGGCAGATCGACCTCGGCGGAGTAGCGGAAACCGGCGCTCAGGAAAGCGGAGACGGAGGGCGTGTTGCGCAGGTCGGGTTCCGCGACGACGCGGGCACAGGAGGGACGCTTGTCCAGGACGTGGTCGGCGACATATCTGAGCAGGACGGAGCCGAGCCCTCGCCCACGGTCGGCGACGGTGCCGATGAGGAGATGGATACCGGTGTCGTGGGGCCGGGCGGGGTAGTGGCGCGCCAGGGGGTCGAGGTCCGCGCGGTAGATCTCCCAGTAGCTCATCGGGATGCCGTCCAGCACCCCGAGGCAGGGCACGCTGCGTCCGTCTCCGTCCACCTGCGGGCGCAGGTGCCTCTCTACGACGGACTCGGGTCCCTCCAGTTCCCAGAAGGCCGCGACGGCGGGGTCGTTCATCCATCGCGACACGAGGGGTGTGTCCCGGCCGGGCCGCACGGGGACGAGCTGGAAGACGCCGACGCCGGTGGTGACCGGGCCCCAGCCGCCGACCCGGTCGAGCAGATCGCCTCCACCCGCGCCGCTGTCCCCGGCCCACAAGCCCCCGACGCCGCCGACCGCCGCGTCCGCGGATCCCCATGGCTCGCCGGCCCGGGCCCCTGCCCCGGCGTCCCCGGGCTGCTCCGTGCCGCGGGCGAACAGGGCGATCAGCTCGTCCGGGAGGCGTAGGTCGAGGGTGTCCTCGCAGTCCGTCGCGGCGCCCGGGTCCGAGCCGGTGTGCGTGCGGGTTCCGGTGTCCGGGCCGGATCCGGGAGCGACCTGCGCCGCGGGATCTGTGTCGGCTTCGGTACTCGCTTCGGTGGGAGGCACGAGGCTCCTCTCAGGAGACGGGGTGGGTCATGTTCCTCAGGAATGAAGGGGGTTGGAGATCGTGACGTAGACGGACTGGGTGTCGACGGGGCCGACGAGTTCGTCGAGGCCGTGCAGTCGCGTCAGCAGGTTGGCCTTGCAGCGCAGGACGGGCGAGTCGAGCAGCAGGGCGGGCAGTGTCGTGCGGAGCCGGCCCGGGCCGGTGACGACGTCCGAGAGGAAGCGGCGGAAGGCGGCGATCAACAGCCTTTCGTCGATGAGCCGTTGAGAGCCGAACGCGCCGATGAGCCCGAGGACGTTGTTGATGGCGAGGTAGTAGGCGAAGCGTTCGTCGGTGACCTCGTCGGGGACGAAGGTGTCGCTGTGCTCACCGATGCCGGGCAGCCGGGCGTCGAGGTCGGCGCGGCGGGATTCGCGGAAGTAGTAGCCCTGGTTGTCCCGGTAGCGGCCGCCCTTGGGCCAGCCCTCCGCGTCCAGCACGAGCAGGGTGTTCTGCTGGTGGGCCTCCAGAGCGATGCCCGCCTCGCTGTCGAGCCAGAGGAGGGGGCGGACGACGTGTTCGAGGTAGCGCAGGAACCACTCGGCGGCGACGGCGCCGCGCGGGCGCCCGGTGCGCGCGGCGAGCGCGGTGACAAGTCCGGTGAGCCGGGACCGCATCAGGGTGTGGCCGTCGGCGCAGAGGTGAGGTCGGGGGGAGACGAGTCCCGCGACGCAGCAGGCGTCGTCCGCCGGACCGAACGGGTTGTGCCGGATCATCACGTCGAGCCCTTGGACGGGCTTGCCGTCCGGCCCGTCGACGGCGAGCCAGGCCGGGTCGCGGACGATGTCGAAGCCCGGGTGGACGGCCTGCCACTCCTTGGACAGGCCGCTGCGCAGCAGGCGGTGGACCTCGACTCCCCGGTGAAGTTCCTTGCGGAGGTTCTCGCGGCGCGAGTTGGTGATGCGCAGACCCAGGGAGAGTTTCAGCATCGCCGGGGCGCCGGAGCGGTAGACGGTACGGACGGAGGAGGTGGGATGCCAGGCCGCGCCGAGCGGGCCGAGGTCCTGGAGCAGCCCGGCGTCCAGCAGGGCGGCGGTCTCCGTGCGGTGCTTCAGCTCGCGCATCTGCCAGGGGTGCACGGGCAGCGCGGCGGCATATCCGTGGGGCAGCGCCAGGGCGGCGCCGGCCAGCCGCAGGGCCAGCTGCTCCGCGGACACGGGTCGTCCGCGCTCCGTCCACGCCGAATCGGTCGCGAGTACCGAGGGGGCGACAGCCATCCAGTGCAGCGGGAAGGATCCGCGCAACTCGGGCGAGTAGAGCGCTCCTTCGGCGTCGGAGAGCCCCTCGCGGCCCTTCGGGGTCGGGTGCAGTGGGTGGCCGAGGAGGAGGGACTGCTCGGCGGAGAGGAAGCGGTCGCCCGCGTCGGCGGGCTGCTCACGGCGGTCTTCGACGAACACGGCGGTGCGCCGCACCGAGTCGGCCACGCGTCCCACGAGGTCGGCGGCCTCACCCGCCGGGCTGTCCGGCGTACGGCCCGGGCCGTGTGCCGGCACGGCGATCGCCTGACAGGTACGGGCCGACGGGACCGGCGAGACGGCGGACAGTGCGGACAGCGCGCCCGGCATGGCCTGGTCAGCAGGGGCCTGCCCGAAGGCGGAGGCCCCGGCGGGCGCGGACTGGCCGCCGCTGAGGGCGCGGTCCACTGCGGTCGGCGTACCGGCGGCGGCCGCCTCTCGTGCGAGGAGTGCGGCCACGGTCACGGCGTCCGCGGGGGGTGCGCCTTCAGGAGCGTAGGCGAGGTGGGGAAGGCCGAAGCGGTGCCAGCCGGTGGCGGACCAGTAGTGGACGGGGACCAGCAGGATCGCGCCGCTGGCGGGGAGCGGGATACGGAGGGTGCCGTGGTCCGGGGCAGTCAGGTCGTTCTCCCGTACCCAGCAGCGCAGCAGGTTCTCGACTGCCGCGGCCTGGGCGGCGGTTCGGGTGTCGGGATGCTCCAGGGGGTCGGCGGCGCACCCGCGCAGCCACTCGGACTCCCGGCGGCCGGCCTGCTGCCGGGGAACCGATTCCGCCACGGAGCGTTGCGGGATGGGTTGCCCGGCTGCTCGCTCGCGTGTGAGGGGGCGGTGGTCGGGTGCGGGGATGGTGTTCACGGGCATTCCTTGTAGGTCGTTCGGGTGGGCGCGGCGACGCACCGGAGAGCTGGGGGATGCGTCGGGGTCGTGACGGCTACGGACCGTCACCGGGGACGGTCGGCGCCCCGCGTTCCGTCCCGTCCGGGCCTCCGGTCCCCGTGGGCCACCGCCCGCACCGCGTCCGCGAGCCGGTCGAGGACGGCGGTCGCCTGTTCGTCGCTGATCGTCAGTGGGGGCAGCAGGCGGACGACGCTCGACCGGCGGCCGCCCAGTTCCACGATCAGGCCGCGGTGCAGGCATTCCCGCTGGACGGCCGCGGCCAGTTCGGGAGCGGCGGGCGCGGGACCGTCGGGCGCGGAGGCCGGGGGTGCTTCCGGGGCGACGCATTCGAGGCCGATCATCAGGCCTCGGCCGCGCACATCGCCGAGGATGGGGAACTCCGCCGCCAGCGACCTGAGTTCGGCCAGCATGCGGGCTCCGACGGTGGCCGCGCGATCTGCCAGGCCGTTCTCACGGACGTACGCGAGGGTGGCCGTGCCGGCCGCCATGGCGAGCTGGTTGCCGCGGAACGTGCCGGCGTGGGCGCCGGGCTCCCACACGTCGAGGTCGTCCCGGTAGACGACGACGGCCAGCGGCAGGCTCCCTCCGATTGCCTTGGACAGGACCATCACGTCGGGGGTGATCCCGCTGTGTTCGACGGCCCAGAAGGCGCCGGTCCGGCCCACTCCCGTCTGGACCTCGTCCGCGATGAGCGGGATGGACCGGGCCGCCGTGATCTCCCGCATCCGCCGCGTCCAGGTGTCCGGCGCGGGGATCACGCCACCTTCCCCCTGGACGGGTTCGAGGATCATCCCGGCAGGGAGCGGTACCCCCGACTTGGTGTCGTCGAGCAGCGACTCCGTCCACCGCGCGCCGAGTTCGGCGCCGCGCTCCCCGCCGACACCGAAGGGGCAGCGGTAGTCCTGCGGGTAGGGCAGGCGCGCGACGCGGACGTCGGTCGCGCCCCCGGACGCTTCGAGCGCCCCCGAGGTCATGCCGTGGTAGGCGCCGGTGAACGCGAGGAGGCCGGTGCGCCCGGTGGCGGCGCGCACCAGTTTGAACGCGGCCTCCACGGCGTCCGTGCCGGCCGGACCGCAGAACTGGATGCGCGCCCGCTCCGCGAACCGCGGGGGCAGCGTGCGGAACAGCTCGGTGGTGAAGGCGTCCTTGACCGGAGTGGCCAGGTCGAGGACGTGCAGCGGCGCACCCGAGTCGAGGACCTTCCTGATCGCCTCCAGGACGACGGGATGGTTGTGTCCGAGGGCCAGCGTCCCGGCGCCGGAGAGGCAGTCGAGGTAGCGGCGGCCGTCGGCGCCCTCGATCGTCAGGCCGCGCGCCCGCACCGGAACGATCGGCAGGGCGCGCGCGTAGGTGCGGGCCGCGGACTCGCGCGCCGACTGGCGCCGCAGGATCCCCTCGTGCGCCGCGCGCGCTCCCTCGGTCTCCGCCGAAGCGCCGTCCCGCGCGCCTTCGGCTTCACCGGAGGCCTCCGACGGCACCACCGCTGATTCGGTCACGGCCACGACTTCAGGTCCTCCCGCTGTCCAGAGGCGAGTTGGCGAGGGGTTCTGAACGCAGGCCTCAGGCCCCCCGTACGTATCAACGACGCCCCGGGCGTTGGGAAGCGGGTGGATCGAAGATCCTTGCCGTGACGGAACCGTTGCCGTTCCGTCGGATGTCCCCCACAGCGAGCGCATAGTGTGTGGTGCCGTTCAGCGATACCGAACGATCGCCGGTCACGGCCGGCCGATCGGTACCCGCGGTCCCGTGCGTACCGCACGTCCCGTACCAACGGCTTCCGGATCGACGGATCCTGACCAGTTCACAGACGCCCAGGGGGAGTTGCACCATGCGATCCATACGCCCGCCCTTCGCCGCACGCCGAGGGAGGGGCGCGCGCCGCGGAACGTCCCCCGTTCTGGCCGCGGTCGGCCTCACCGCGGCGCTGGCGCTGACCGCCACCGCCTGCAACTCGGGCGACGACAACGCCGACGCCAAGTCCAGCGCCTCCGCGTCCGCGAGCAGCGACGGGAAGATCAAGATCCCCGACGACCTCAAGGACAAGCTCAAGGAGCACGGCTTCGACGTCGACAAGTGGAAGGACGGCGCCTGGAAGAACTGGGACCGGGACGACTGGCTGCGCGAGGCCGACGACTTCATCAACCCGATCATCAAGGGGCTGTGGGACCCGGAGCGGATGCGCGGGGCCGACGACCCCGATCAGAACAAGGGCGTCGACGACGCCGACCTCACCGGTGACCAGGGCGTCACCGACCCGGAGCCGGCTCCGGTGACCGCGCGCGCTGTGAAGCCGGCGTACCACGCCGGGGTGCCCGAGGCGGGCAAGGTGTTCTTCGACTCCCCCGAGGGCACCATGGTCTGTTCGGCGACGGTGGTGGAGGACCCGGCGCACCCGGGCAAGTCCAACCTCGTCTGGACCGCGGGCCATTGCGTGCACGCGGGCAAGAAGGGCGGCTGGTACCGCAACATCGCCTTCGTGCCCTCCTACAACGACGCCGGCAAGACGGCCGCGCAGCTGCAGAACGCGCCGCGCGAGGAGGTCGCCCCCTACGGAGTGTGGTGGAGCGACTGGGCGCAGACCTCGGACCAGTGGATCGAGCAGGGTGGTTCGACCGGCGGGCAGGGCGCCTCGTACGACTTCGCCGTGCTGCATGTGACGCCGGAGAAGGGCAGTGACGGCAAGTCGCTGGAGGAGAAGGTGGGTTCGGCGCTGCCGGTGAACTTCAACGCCCCCGCCGTGACGAAGGTGTCGAGCATCACGGCGACGGGCTATCCCGCCGCGCCGCCGTTCGAGGGCCAGCAGATGTTCCAGTGCACGGACAAGCCGGGACGGCTGTCGGTCGCGCAGGCGGACCCGACGATGTACCGCATCGGCTGCACCATGACCGGCGGTTCCTCGGGCGGCGGCTGGGTGGCCGCGGGCTCGGACGGCAAGCCGGCCCTGGTGTCCAACACCTCGATCGGCCCGGTCAAGTCCGGCTGGCTGGCGGGCCCGCGGCTGGGCCCGGTGGCCAAGGGCGTGTACGACTCGGTGAGCGGGAAGTTCGCCGGCCAGTGACGCGGGCGGCGTGACACGTCGCCGATGAACGACGGTGGGCCGGTGCGGAGAACGTTCACCGGCCCACCGTCGTTCGTCCCCAACTGCCCCTGCATAGTGGGGTGTCGTGTGCGGAGGTGCCCCGCGAGGCGGCGTCCGGCGCACGACGGGCACAGGAGACAGAGCTTCAACGGGGGTAAGCGCAGCATGCGTTCTTCAAGACGGCGTCGTACGGTCCTCGCCGCCACCGGCCTGGTCGCCGCGCTGGCGCTCACCGCGACCGCGTGTGACTCCGGCGACGACAAGGCGGGCAGCGGATCCACCCCGTCCGCGTCGCGGGCTTCCGCGAGCGTCGACGACAAGATCAAGGTCCCGGACGACATCAGGGACAAGCTCAAGCGGCACGGCATCGATGTCGGCCAGTGGAAGGACGGCGCCTGGAAGGACTGGGACCGGGACAAGTGGCTCAGTGAGGCGAAGGACTTCGTCAACCCGGTGATCGACGGGCTGTGGAAGCCGGAACGGATGAAGTCCGCCAAGGATCCCGGCAAGACGATCTCCGCGAAGGACGCGACGGCCGCCACGGGGGTCAGCGACCCTGAGCCGGCCCCCGTGGAGGCCGAGGCGGAGAAGACCCCGTACCACGACCACGCGGCGCCCGTCGGCAAGGTCTTCTTCGACTCCCCCAAGGGCTCGATGGTCTGCTCGGGCACGGTCGTCAAGGACGTGAACCACCCGGGGAAGTCCAACCTCGTGTGGACCGCGGGCCACTGCGTGCACGCGGGCGGGGACGGCGGCTGGTACCGCAACATCGCCTTCGTGCCGTCGTACAACGACCAGGGGAAGTCCGAGGCGCAGCTCGGCACCGCGACGGCCTCGGAGGTCGCGCCCTACGGCCAGTGGTGGGCGGACTGGGCCTCGACGTCCCATGAGTGGATCTCGGGCGGTGACGAGACGGGCGGTGCGGGCGCCCCGTACGACTACGCCCTGCTGCACGTGAAGCCGGAGCAGGGCGACAAGTCGCTGGAGGAGACGGTCGGCAACGCGCTGGCCGTGGACTTCTCCGCGCCGTCCGCGCGGGAGGTCGGTGCGATGGGCGCCTGGGGCTACCCGGCCGCGCCGCCGTACAACGGCCTCAAGATGTTCAAGTGCGTCGACAGGCCGGGTCGCCTATCGCTGGACCCGGCCCTGCCGTCGATGTACCGCATCGGCTGCACCATGACCGGTGGTTCGTCCGGCGGCGGCTGGTTCCGCGTCGTCGGCGGCAGGACCCGGCTCGTGTCGAACACGTCGATCGGACCGGCCGGCAACACGTGGCTGGCGGGCCCGCAGCTGGGCCGGGGCGCGCGGGCGCTCTACGAGCGGATGAGCGAGGAGTACGGCGGCCGGTAGGGGCGGGCGCGCCTTTGGAGTTGCCGGACGCATGACGAAGTCCCGCCCCCTCGTGGAGGGAGCGGGACTTCGTCGTGCACGGCGCGGACTTCTAGCGGAGCGCGGGCTCCGCGACGTACGGAGCGAGGTCCGCCGCCAGTTCCTCGTGCACCCGCAGCTTGAGCAGGGTGCCCTCCGCGGTGTGCTCCTCGGAGATCACCTCGCCCTCGGTGTGGGCGCGGGCGACCAACTGGCCGTGCGTGTACGGCACGAGCGCCTCGATCTCGACCGAGGGGCGGGGCAGCTCGTTGTCGATCAGGGCGAGCAGTTCGGCGATGCCCTGGCCGGTACGGGCCGAGACCGCGATGGAGCGCTTCTCGATCCGCAGCAGCCGCTGGAGCACCAGCGGGTCCGCGGCGTCCGCCTTGTTGATGACGACGATCTCGGGCACCTTCGTCGCGCCGACGTCCCGGACGACCTCGCGCACGGCGGCGAGCTGCTCCTCCGGGTCGGGGTGCGATCCGTCCACCACGTGCAGGATGAGGTCGGAGTCGCCGACCTCCTCCATCGTGGAGCGGAACGCCTCGACCAGGTGGTGCGGCAGATGCCGTACGAAACCGACCGTGTCGACCAGCGTGTACAGCCGGCCGCTCGGGGTCTCGGCCCGGCGCACGGTCGGGTCGAGGGTCGCGAACAGCGCGTTCTCGACGAGGACGCCCGCGCCCGTGAGGCGGTTGAGCAGGGACGACTTGCCGGCGTTGGTGTATCCGGCGATCGCGACCGAGGGCACCTTGTTGCGGCGGCGCTCCTGGCGCTTGATGTCGCGGCCCGTCTTCATGTCCGCGATCTCCCGGCGCATCTTCGCCATCTTCTCGCGGATACGACGCCGGTCCGTCTCGATCTTGGTCTCACCGGGACCACGGGTGGCGAGACCGCCGCCCGAGCCGCCGCCCATCTGACGGGACAGTGACTGGCCCCAGCCTCGGAGCCTCGGCAGCATGTACTGCATCTGCGCGAGCGCGACCTGCGCCTTGCCCTCTCGGGACTTGGCGTGCTGGGCGAAGATGTCGAGGATCAGGGCCGTACGGTCGATGACCTTGACCTTGACGACGTCTTCGAGGTGGATCAGCTGGCCGGGGCTCAGCTCACCGTCGCAGATCACCGTGTCGGCGCCGGTCTCGAGGACGATGTCCCGGAGTTCGTTGGCCTTGCCGGAACCGATGTACGTGGCCGCGTCGGGCTTGTCGCGGCGCTGGACGACGCCGTCGAGCACGAGCGCTCCCGCGGTCTCCGCGAGGGCGGCCAGCTCGGCCAGTGAGTTGTCCGCGTCCCGAACGGTTCCCGTGGTCCAGACACCGACGAGGACGACGCGCTCCAGACGGAGCTGTCGGTACTCGACCTCGGTGACGTCCTCGAGCTCGGTGGAGAGGCCCGCCACACGGCGCAGGGCCGCGCGCTCGGAGCGGTCGAACTGATCGCCGTCCCGGTCTCCGTCGATCTCTTGGCTCCAGGCGACGTCCTCTTCCATCAGGGCATCGGCCCGAAGACCTTCGGGGTAGTTCTGCGCGGGGCTCTGCGCGTCCTGGGAAGGGGAAGAAGAGGAGGTCATTGGATCCTTACGTCGAGGGGAGTGCGGAAGGCCGACAGATGTCGTCCGTCACAGGGAACAACGCCCGGGGCCGCCGGGAGATTCCCGGTCACCGCCGGACCGCCCCCGCGAAGGGGGCTGCTCCGTCGGCTCGAAGAGGGTCGCACGGTACGGGCCGTCTCGTCACGCGACTTAACGGCCGCCGCCGGGCACCCGTGGGCCTGCCCGCGGGGGGTGCGATCACGCGGCCCGCGCCCGGCGCCGGCCACGCGCCGTCGCCACACCGCCACACGCCGTCGTGCCGGGCCCGCCCGCCCGAGGTACGGCGGGCGGCCCCGTTCCGTGCGGTCCACGCGCGCGTGGACCGCGGTGTGTCACGCGCCCTTGCGGGCCTGCGGGGCGTCGCTCTTCCAGTCGGGGTGGCCCGGCATCGGTGGCGTCTTCTCGCCGTAGAGCCACGCCTTGAAGAAGCCGCTCAGGTCGCGGCCCGCCATGGCGGACGCGAGGTCCACGAAGTCGGCCGTGGAGGCGACGCCGTCGCGGTTCACCGTGACCCAGGTCCGCTCCAGGCGCTCGAACGCCGGGCGGCCGATCTCCTGGCGCAGCGCGTACAGGGCGAGGGCCGCACCGTCGTAGACGTTCGGCCGGAAGATGCTGATCTTGTGGCCGGGCTTCGGTCCCTTGGGCGCCGCGGGCGGGCCGCCGGCGGCCCGCCACGCGTCGGACATGCCGTAGGCCGCCTTCATCCGCTTCTCCATGGGCCGGTTCGCCTTCTCCTCGGCGTACAGGGCCTCGTACCAGGTGGCGTGTCCTTCGTTCAGCCACAGGTCCGACCAGGTGCGGGGGCTGACGCTGTCACCGAACCACTGGTGGGACAGCTCGTGCACCATGATCGACTCGACGTACCACTTCGGGTAGGCGGGCTCGGTGAAGAGGTCCTTCTCGAACAGCGAGAGCGTCTGAGTCTCCAGTTCGAAGCCGGTCTGTGCCTGGGCCATCAGCAGGCCGTACGTCTCGAAGGGGTACCGCCCGACCTTGCTCTCCATCCAGGCGATCTGGTCGGGTGTCCTGCTGAGCCAGGGTTCGAGCGCCGCGCGGTCCTTGGTGGGGACGACGTCGCGCACGGGCAGACCGTGCGGTCCGGTGCGGTGCAGCACGCTGGAGCGGCCGATGGAGACCTGGGCCAGTTCGGTGGCCATGGGGTGTTCGGTGCCGTACGACCAGGTGGTGGTCCCACGGGCCCGGACGGTGCCCTCCGGCAGACCGTTGGCCACGGCCGTGTAGCCCTCCGGGGCCGTGACGTGGAACGTGAACATCGCCTTGTCGGAGGGGTGGTCGTTGCACGGGAAGACCAGGTGCGCCGCGTCGGCCTGGTTGGCCATCGCGAGGCCGTCCGTCGTGCGGACCCAGCCGCCGTCCTGGCCCTTGGCGGGGACCGGGTCACTGGTGTGCCGCACGGTGATGTGCAGCGGCCTCCCGGCGGGCAGCGTCCTGGCCGGGGTCACCACCAGGTCGTCGCCCGCGCTCGCGAAGTCGGCGGGTGATCCGTTGATCTCGACCGACCGCACCGTTCCGTGCGCGTAGTCGAGGTTGACGCGGTCCAGCCGGGCGGTCGTGAGGGCGTCGATCGTGGTGACGGCCGTGAGCGGCTTGTCGTTGGCGCCGGAATAGGTGAAGGCGAGGTCGTACGACTCGACGTCGTAGCCGGGGTTGCCGAGGGTGGGGAAGAGCCGGTCGCCGATGCCGAGGGCCGTGCCCGGGGAGGGGGCGCTCGCGGCGATCAGGCAGACGGAGACGGCCGAGGCGAGCAAAGCCGCCTGGACGCGGCGGCTCCTCGGGCGGCTGGCGACGGGGGCAGGGGCGGGGGCGGCTTCGAGCGGCATGGACCACCGCTACCAGCGCGCACCGGGCCGGTGGTGGCGGCGCGCGCCCGGCCCACCCGAACGTGTCCGTCCCGAGGCTCATCGGGCGAGCGCGGCCGTCGGGGGGCGTCGCCGCGGACGGGGCCTCTACTGGGCGGCCGCCGGATGCTGCGCCCGGCTCACGTCGAAGACGCCGGGCACGTTGCGCATGGCGCGCATCAGGCCCTGGAGGCGCGCGGCGTCCGGGAGTTGGAGGGTGTAGGTGTGGCGTACGCGCTGCTGGCTGGGGGGTTCGACGGTCGCCGACACGACGGCGACCCCTTCCCCGGCGATGGCCTCGGTGAGGTCGGCCAGCAGGTGCGGCCGACCGAAGGACTCGGCGACCAACGTGACACGGCACTCGGTGGTCGCCCCCCAGCGCACACCGACCTCCGGGCGCCCGTCGCTCTTCATCCGGGCCGCTCCGGGACACTCCACGCGGTGCACGGTGACCACTCCCCCGCGCACGGCGAAGCCGGTGACCTCGTCGGGCGGTACGGGCGTACAGCAGCCGGCCATGCGCACGGAGGCGCCCGGCTGGTCGACGAGGGCGTTGGCGTGGCGGGTGACGTGCGCGGCCGCGGGACGCGTCGGCGGGGTCTCGGCGGGCGGCCTGGGGCCCGTGGCGGCGGCCTCCTCGGCGCCGGGTGCGGGGTGGGTGGCCATCCAGCGCTGGATGGCGATCCTTGCGGCGGCCGTGTGGGCGTGCTCCAGCCACTCCCTGGAGGGCTCGGAGGCGGGGTCCTGGCCCATCAGGAGCTGAACGGTGTCGCCGTCCTTCAGGACCGTACTCAGCGTCGCCAGGCGGCCGTTGACGCGGGCACCGATGCAGGCGTGCGCGTCCTCCCCGTACTGCGCGTACGCGGCGTCGACGCAACTGGCGCCCTCCGGCAGACCCAGTGAGCCGCCGTCGGCACGGAACACGGTGATCTCGCGGTCCTGGGCGAGGTCTTCGCGCAGGGTCGACCAGAAGGTGTCGGGGTCCGGGGCGCCCTGCTGCCAGTCCAGCAGGCGGGAGAGCCAGCCGGGGCGGGTGGGGTCGGCGCGCTCGCCCTCGAAGGGGCGGTCGCCGCCGCCGTCCGGCAGGTCCTCGGACGGCGGGGCGTAGGGATTGCCGAGCGCGATGACGCCGGCCTCGGCGACCTTGTGCATCTGGTGGGTGCGGATGAGGACTTCGGCGACCTGGCCGTCGCCCCGGGTGACCGCCGTGTGGAGCGACTGGTAGAGGTTGAACTTGGGGACGGCGATGAAGTCCTTGAACTCCGAGACCACCGGCGTCAGACAGGTGTGGAGTTCGCCGAGCACGCCGTAGCAGTCGGCGTCCTCGTTCACGAGGACGAGGAGCCGGCCGAAGTCGGCACCGCGCATCGGGCCGCGCTTGCGCGACACGCGGTGCACGGAGACGAAGTGCCGTGGCCTTATGAGGACTTCGGCCTGGATGCCTGCCTCGCGCAGGACCACCCGTACCTCCTCGGCGATCTCCGCGAGCGGGTCGTCGGGGCGGCCGGCGTTGTCGACGATCAGCTCCCGGGTGTGTTCGTACTCCTCGGGGTGCAGGATCGCGAAGACGAGGTCTTCCAGTTCGGTCTTGAGCGCCTGGACGCCGAGACGCTCGGCGAGCGGGATCAGCACGTCACGGGTCACCTTGGCGATGCGCGCCTGCTTCTCCGGGCGCATCACGCCGAGGGTCCGCATGTTGTGCAGCCGGTCGGCGAGTTTGATCGACATCACACGGACGTCGTTGCCGGTCGCGACCAGCATCTTGCGGAAGGTCTCCGGTTCGGCGGCGGCGCCGTAGTCGACCTTCTCCAGCTTGGTGACACCGTCGACCAGGTAGCAGACTTCGTCGCCGAACTCCTCGCGCACCTGATCCAGCGTCACTTCCGTGTCCTCGACGGTGTCGTGGAGCAGGGAGGCGGTCAGCGTCGTGGTCTCGGCGCCCAGTTCGGCGAGGATGAGGGTCACGGCGAGCGGGTGCGTGATGTAGGGCTCGCCGCTCTTGCGCATCTGGCCGCGGTGCGAGGACTCCGCGAGCACCCACGCCCGGCGCAGGGGTTCCAGTTTGGCGTCGGGGTGGTGGGCGCGGTGGGCCTCCGCCACGTGCCCGATCGCGTCCGGCAGCCGGTCGCGCGCGGTGGGTCCCAGCAGCGCGGCCCGGCCCAGTCGCCGCAGGTCGATGCGCGGACGCCCCTTCCTGCGGTGCGCTGGGGCCACTCCCGGTTCGAGCGGGGCCGTGCGCTGCGGGGCGGGCGTTGCGGGGCCTGGCGTCGCGGGATTCGTCGCCTCCGCACTCATGGGCACCTCCGGCTGCGTAAGACCGGCGGACGGGTGCCCCAGGGCGTACTCGGCTCAGGGGATGGTGTCGGTCCCCCGTCCGGGCCGGTGCTTGATGCTACCGAGCCCACCACGCCCGGTTGACCGCCTCTCGCCGAGCGTGAAACGGATCACCCATTCGAGCGACTGTCCGGGGGTTTACAGTTTCGAACTTCTGCAAGGGGCGGCACGGACGTACGGCAGAAAGCGGCGCGCAGGCACTCGCCCGTGGTCACCGGGACCGCCCGGCACCCGGCCGGCCGCCGGGCCGTTCAGCTCAGGGTGCCGGCCTGCCAGTCCGCGTCGATCTCGCCCTCGGCGACGATCACCGCGGGGCCCGTCATCTCGATCTCGCCGTCGGCACGCTCGGTGATGACCAGGCGTCCGCCGGGCACGTCGACGGTGTACGTCACCGGGGTGCCGGTCACGGCCGGGTCGGCGCCGTCTCGGCGGGCGGCGGCGACGGCGACGGCACAGGCGCCGGTGCCGCACGAGCGGGTCTCGCCCGAGCCGCGCTCGTGAACCCGCAGGGCGACGTGGCGCGGCCCCCGGTCGACCACGAACTCGACGTTGACCCCGTCGGGGTACACCGAGGCGGGGGTGACGGGCGGCGGCGTGTAGAGGGTGCCCGCGTCCGTGAGGTCGTCCACGAAGGCGACGGCGTGCGGGTTGCCCATGTTCACGTTGCGCGCGGGCCAGCTGCGCTCTCCGACGGCGACCGTGACCTGCGCTTCGGGGAGGAGTGCCTTGCCCATGCCGACGGTGACGTCACCGTTCTTGGCGAGGTGCACGGTCTTCACGCCTCCGCGCGTGGCGATCGTGATGTCGCCCTCGGCCACGTGTCCGGCGCGCTGGAGGTAGCGGGCGAACACCCGCACTCCGTTGCCGCACATCTCGGCGACCGAGCCGTCGCCGTTGCGGTAGTCCATGAACCATTCCGCGTCGGCGGCCATCGCGCGGGCCTCCGGGTGGGCCGCGGAACGCACGACGTGCAGCAGACCGTCGCCGCCGATGCCCGCGCGGCGGTCGCACAGGGCGGCGACGCCGGCCGACGGGAGGTCGATGACGTTCTCCGGGTCGGGGACGATCACGAAGTCGTTCTCGGTCCCGTGTCCCTTGAGGAAGGCGATCCGCGTGCTCATCCCCCGATCGTACGGGGTCGGATCCGGGCGTCGCGGTACGGCGCCCGGGTCAGCGCAGTCGCGCCACGCGCCACACGGCGAGCACCGCGACCGCGGCGACGACCACGACGTACGCGATCACCACACGCCAGTCCGGGCGGCGGCCGGAGCCGCGCGCGGGGAAGCCGGGCAGGGCGTAGCCGACGCGGCGGGCGGCCATCATGCCCCAGCCGGCGGCGCACGAGCAGATCAGCAGGCCGAGCATGGCGACGACGGCTCCGCCGTCACCGAACTCGAAGGCCAGCGGGAAGGCGAACATCAGGGACCCGGTGGCGGCCAGCGCCACGATGGGCGCGAGCTGCCAGATGCGCAGCCGGCGCTGCGGGCGCAGCTCGACCTCGACCGCGGGCTCGGGGGACATCGCACCGGGCTCGGGCCCGTCGGCGATCACCCCGGGCGGGGTGTCGTCGGGTCCGTCGGAGCTGAGGGGTTCCCCGCCCAGCTCGGGCTCGACGCCGCGATCGGCGTCCGGGTCGATGCTCAGACCGTCTCCGTCCGGAACGGCACCGTGGTCAGTGCCTCGTGCAGTGTCGCGAGGGCCGGCCTCCATCGCCACGCGCCCTCCCAACTCGGACTTCACTGGTCGATCGAAGCTCGATGATGGCACGCCACCGGAGGCCCCGATGACGGCCGGAGCGTCCCGATGCCATGACGTGATCAGGCTGTGACCGGTCGTTCGACCAACGCCAGTGCGAGTTCCGGAAGTTCTGTGAGATCCGCCGCAGCCCCACTGAGCCAATGCACCCGGGGGTCGCGCCGGAACCATGAATCCTGACGGCGCGCGAAGCGCTTGGTGGCACGAACGGTCTCCGCGCGCGCCTCGTCCTCGGTGCACTCCCCGGCGAGCGCCGCGAGCACCTGCTGGTATCCGAGCGCCCGTGCCGCGGTGCGCCCCTCGCGCAGGCCGTGCGTCTCCAGCGTGCGCACCTCGTCGACGAGCCCGGCGTCCCACATCCGGTCGACCCGGCGGGCGATGCGCTCGTCCAGCTCGGGGCGGGCCACGTCGACGCCGATCTGCACGGTGTCGTAGACGGAGTCGTGGCCGGGCAGGTTGGCGGTGAAGGGCTTGCCGGTGATCTCGATGACTTCGAGGGCGCGGACGATGCGGCGGCCGTTGCTGGGCAGGATCGCGTGCGCGGCCTCGGGGTCCGCCATGGCGAGCCGGGCGTGCAGGGCTCCGGAGCCGCGCAGGGTCAGCTCCTCCTCCAGGCGGGCGCGCACCTCGGGGTCGGTGCCGGGGAACTCCAGGTTGTCGACGGCCCCGCGCACGTACAGTCCGGAGCCGCCCACCAGGACCGGCCAGCGGCCATCGGCGAGCAGGGCGTCGATACGGGCGCGGGCGAGTCGCTGGTACTCGGCGACGCTGGCCGTGACCGTCACGTCCCAGATGTCCAGGAGATGGTGAGGGACTCCGCCGCGTTCCTCGTCCGTCAGCTTGGCGGTGCCGATGTCCATCCCTCGGTACAACTGCATGGAGTCGGCGTTGACGACCTCGCCGCCGAGGCTCTTGGCGAGGAAAACGCCCAGATCGGACTTTCCTGCCGCGGTCGGTCCGACGACGGCGATGACCCGGGGGGCGGGGGGTGTGCTGCTCACGGTCCCAGTCTCGCAAACCCCGGGGCCTCTCCCCTAACGAGCTACGTGACGGGCCCGGTCCGGGTTCGTTGCCTGTTGCGAGGTTCCAGCCGCCGGTGTCGAGAGCCGGTGACCCGGGCGACGCAATCGGACGCACCGGGCAACGCGGAATTTCGCCCTCACGAGTAACGTATGGAGCGGATATGGGCGTATTTACACGGCTTCTCCGGAGGTCGAAGGCGACGGAGGAGGCGTCAACCGCCGAGGCGCAGGCCCCCGCAGGGCCGGCCGGCACCGAGGCGGAGGTGGCGGTGGACGCGGAGGGTTCGTCCGGGAGCGAGGGCGAGGCGCCGGCGGGAACCGCCGAGGCCGGCACCGCGGAGGAGGTCGACATCCCGCGGCAGCAGACCGCCGACCAGGCCGCCGACAACGAAGCCGGTGACAGCGCCCGAAGGTAACTGCCCCGCGAGGGAAGGCGAACCATGGGTCTGATGGACAACCTGAAAGCCAAGCTGGAGCCTGCCAAGGACAAGGTCTCGGGGCTCGCGCAGCAGCACGGGCACAAGGTCAACGACGGCCTGGAGAAGGCGGCCAAGGTCGTGGACGAGAAGACCAAGCACAAGTACAGCGACACGATCCGGACGGGCACCGGCAAGGCGAAGGACGCCATGGACCGCCTCGCGGCGAAGGAGGGCGGGTCCGCTACACCGCCGGACACGCCGACCCCGCCCCAGGCACCCTGACCGACGCTCACATCGGCGGACGGCCGTGAAGCCCCGTGCTTCCGGCCGTCCGCCGTTTCGTGGGCGGCTTCGGAACAGCGACGGGGGCCGGGATGCCGCGTGACCCTAGGACCAGGCCGCCACGATGTACCCGACTCCGTAGGGCGCGTCGTCGTAGAGCAGGGCGCCGGCCAGGCCCGCGCCCTCCGCGGCGCCCGCGAGGACCTGCCAGGGGGCGCGCCCCGCGACCTTCAACTCCTCGGCCAGTTCCGTGTCCAGTGCCTTGAGCGCCTCGACGTCCGCCGTTCCCAGGGCGCGGGCCGCCTCCGCGTCGAAGCCCGCCGCGCGCTCATCGAGATAGCCCGGCGCCTTCAGCGTCCGGCACGCGCTGGCGTCACCCATGACCAGCAGCGCCACGCGCTCGGCGCGCGCGCCGAGCTGGGACCCCGTCACGACGCACCGCTCGGTTTCCAGTGGTTCGCCCACGCCGAGCCCCTCGACGGGGGCATCGGACCAGCCGGTTCGCTCCAGCAGCCAGGCGGCGACGGCCAGCGAGGGCGGGAGCTCACCGTCCGCGGTGTCGGAGCCCGTGCCGGCCGCGTTCTCCCGGCCGAGGCGGACGGCGAGGTCGACGCCGAAGCCGGCGAAGGAGCCGCGCGTTCCCTCCGGGTGCGGTCCGCGGCCGCTCCGGTCGGCGGGGCCGACGACGACGAGCAGGTCGGGGCGGGACGCGGCGAGCACGCCCAGCGCGTCCGTGCACGCCGCGCGCGCGGCGTCCAGCTCGGGTGCCGCGCCGGCGGCGACGTCGGGCACGAGCAGCGGGGGGCAGGGGCAGACTGCGGCGGCTACAAGCATGATCCGCAGCGTAACGCTGTCCCCCGGGAGCCGCCCGGGACCGTCAGCCCTCCGGGACCGGACCCCATCCTCCCGGGCAACACCCTGACCACCGAAGGCCCGTGACCGGGCGCACCTCCGCCCGAGCCCCGTCGGACGTGGTTCAGTCGCAGCCGCAGCCGCTGCCGGCTCCCGCGGCGACCGGCAGGGGCTCCGGGGCGCCGATCTTCGGCAGGCCGAGCATGACGCCCGCCGGCTTGGCGGCCGCCGCGGCGTTGCGCTTCTCCCAGGCGTCCCCCGCGCGCGTGCGCCGCACGTCCAGGACGGCGCCCTCGGCGAGGAGGTGGTGCGGGGCGGCGTACGTGATCTCGACGGTGACCACGTCGCCGGGACGGACCTCCGCCTCGGGCTTGGTGAAGTGGACCAGGCGGTTGTCGGGGGCGCGGCCGGAGAGCCGGTGGGTCGCGCCGTCCTTGCGGCCCTCGCCCTCGGCGACCATCAGCTCCAGGGTGCGGCCGACCTGCTTCGTGTTCTCGTCCCAGGAGATCTCCTCCTGGAGGGCGACGAGACGCTCGTAGCGCGCCTGGACGACCTCCTTGGGGATCTGCCCCTCCATGGTGGCCGCCGGGGTACCGGGGCGCTTGGAGTACTGGAAGGTGAAGGCCTGCGAGAAGCGGGCCGCGCGGACGGCGTGGAGGGTCTGCTCGAAGTCCTCCTCCGTCTCGCCGGGGAAGCCCACGATGATGTCGGTGGTGATCGCCGCGTGCGGGATGGCGGCCCGGACCTTGTCGATGATCCCGAGGAAGCGCTCCTGGCGGTACGAACGGCGCATGGCCTTCAGGACCGTGTCCGAGCCGGACTGCATCGGCATGTGCAGCTGCGGCATCGCGTTCGGCGTCTCGGCCATGGCGGCGATCACGTCGTCGGTGAAGTCGCGCGGGTGCGGCGAGGTGAAGCGGACGCGCTCCAGGCCCTCGATCTTTCCGCAGGCGCGCAGCAGCTTGCTGAAGGCCTCGCGGTCGCCGATGTCGCTGCCGTACGCGTTGACGTTCTGTCCGAGGAGCGTGATCTCGGAGACGCCCTCGCCGACCAGGGCCTCGATCTCGGCCAGGATGTCGCCGGTCCTGCGGTCCTTCTCCTTGCCGCGCAGCGCCGGGACGATGCAGAAGGTGCAGGTGTTGTTGCAGCCGACGGAGATCGACACCCAGGCGGCGTACGCGCTCTCGCGGCGGGTCGGCAGCGTGGAGGGGAAGGCCTCCAGGGACTCGGCGATCTCGATCTGCGCCTCCTCCTGGACGCGGGCGCGCTCCAGCAGGACCGGCAGTTTGCCGATGTTGTGCGTGCCGAAGACGACGTCCACCCAGGGCGCCTTCTTGACGATGGTGTCGCGGTCCTTCTGGGCGAGGCAGCCGCCGACGGCGATCTGCATGCCGGGGCGCTTCGTCTTCATCGGGGCGAGGCGGCCGAGGTTGCCGTAGAGCTTGTTGTCGGCGTTCTCCCGGACGGCGCAGGTGTTGAAGACGACGACGTCCGCGTCGCCGTCCGAGCCCTCGGGGGCCCGCACGTAACCGGCGTTCTCCAGGAGCCCGGAGAGTCGCTCGGAGTCATGGACGTTCATCTGACACCCGTAGGTGCGCACTTCGTACGTCTTGGATTCCTGAACGTCCACTGCCTGACTCCGGTCGCCGCTGCTCATGTGACAAGGGTAGGCGGTTGACGGAGTGCGTCAGGACGCAGGCGCCCCACGGCCGGGACGGCGCACGGGACGGGCCGGGTCCGGGCGCCGCGGCCGGGCCGCGGCGCCCGGCACGGGAGGCGCCTCTCCCGGTCACGAGCGGGCCGTCGTCGTGCGCTGCGCGGCGGCCGGGGTCATGCCGGGATCGCGGCCCGCAGGACGTCCTCCACCGGCACCGTGGGCCGGCCCAGCAGCCGGGCGAGCGCGGGGTCCGCGGGTGCGAACGCGCCCTGGCGGCTCGCGGCGAACAGTCCGACGAGGAGGTCGGCCGCCGGCTCGGGTACGCCGTGGCCGACCAGACCGGACCGGTAGTCCGCGTCGGAGACGACGACCCGGCGGATCGTACGGCCCGTTATCCGCGAGGCGATCTCCGCGATGCCCGCCATGTCGACGGTCTCGGCGGCGGTCAGCGCGGGCGTGAAGCCGTCGAGCTCGTCCGTCCCGTCCGCGAGGGCGAGCGCCGCCGCCTCGGCGAGGTCGGCGTGGGCGGTCCAGGCGACCGGCCCGTCCTCCGGGGCGACGAGTTCGCCGGTCTCGACGGCGGCGCCGAGCAGCATCGCGGCGGAGGCGGCGTAGAAGCCGTTGCGCAGGGAGGTGAAGGGGACGCCGGACCGCTGGAGGTCCTGCTCCGTCGCCGCGTGGTCGGGCATGGGGGGGAACGGCGAGGTGGGGTCGGCGCCCATGTGGCTCGTGTAGAGGACGCGCTTGGCGCCGGCGGCGGCCGCCGACTCGATGGCGGTGCGGTGTCCGCCGACCGCGGTCTCGCCGACGGCGTCGGCGGAGACGACGAGCACCTTGGAGGCGTCCTCGAAGGCGTGGGCGAGGCTCGCGGGGTCGGTGAAGTCGCCGCGGCGCACTCGCACGCCGCGCTCCGCGAAGGCCCGGGCACGGTCGGGGTCGCGCACGCTGACGCCGATCTCCTCGGCGGGGACGCGGTCCAGCAGCTTCTCGACGACGAGCCGGCCGAGCCGGCCGTTGGCTCCGGTGACGACGATCATGACGGTCCTCTTTCGGTGTTTCCAGCGATAACACTTCGAAGGTACCACTGGAAACGAACAGACGCTAACGTTGCTCCGTTACCATCGGAAGCATGACCATGGAGAGCACGGGGAGCATCGACGTCACCGCGGTGGAGGCTCCTGAGGGGCCGCGCGGACGGATCGTCGCGGCGGCCACGCGACTGCTGGCCGAGGGCGGCCCGGACGCGGTGTCGACGCGGGCCGTGAGCGCCGCCGCGGGGGTCCAGCCGCCGACCATCTACCGGCTCTTCGGCGACAAGGAGGGCCTGCTCGACGCGGTCGCCGCGCACGGCTTCACCGCCTACCTGACCAGCAAGTCCGCCCTCGCCTCGACAGGAGACCCGGTGGAGGACCTCCGCCGTGGCTGGGATCTGCACATCGGCCTCGGGCTCGCGAACCCGGCGCTCTTCACCCTGATGTACGGCCGCTACCGCCCGGGCACGACCTCCCCCGCGGCGGCCGCCGCCTTCGAGGTGCTCTCCGGTCACATCCGCCGCGTCGCTGAAGCGGGCCGGCTGACCGTCCCCGAAGAACGCGCCGTCGCCCTGGTCCACGCGGCCGGATCCGGTACGACACTCACGCTCATCGCCACGCCCGAGGACCGCCGCGACCCCGAACTCTCGCGCACCGCCCGGGAGGCCGTCCTGGCGGCGATCACCACCGACGCGCCGGCCGACACCGCGCCCGAGCCCGTCACCGCGGCCGTCACCCTGCGGGCGGTCCTCCCCCGGACCGATGCCCTGACCGCACCCGAGCGCGGGCTCATGGAGGAGTGGCTGGACCGGATCGCCGCGTCCGCCGAGTGACCGCCGGTTCCGGTGTCAGGCCAGGCCGGTGAACCGTTCCGCGACCGTCTTCGCGGCGGCGCCCAGCAGGATCGTGTAGTGGTTGGAGCCCTCGACCAGTTCGGCGGGCAGGTCCACCGCCCCACCGGTCCAGCGCTCGACCACGGTGGCGGGGAGCATCGGCGGTTCCTGGCCCAGCAGCCCGAGCGGCGCGTGCAGCAGCAGCGCCGGGACGGACAGCCGCTCCAGGTCCGCGGCGAACCGGTCGCCCGAGGCCAGCAGATCGCGCCCGTCCTGCCGTACGGCCTCCTCGCGCGCCCTCGACCGACGGGCGCCCTCGGGACCCATGAGGTCGTAGCGGACGTACGTCTCGACGTCGGCGTTCCAGTCCGGGCCGAGCGCCGGGTGCGCGCGGAAGAAGTCGACGTAGTCCTGGTCGGTCCCGTACGTGCGGCCGAGGCGCACTATCGCGGGGCCGAGCGTCACATCGAGGATGCCGTCGAGATCGGCGCCGGGCGGCACCGGCAGGGGCAGCGCTCCGTCGACGAGCAGGAGCCGGTCGAACAGTTCGGGCCGGCGCGCGGCGGCGAGCAGCGCGACGTACGCGCCCATCGAGTGCCCGGTCAGCGCGACCGGGGCACCCGCGCCGAGGCCCTCCGCCAGCCGGCACAGGTCGGCGGCGTGCCGGTCGAGGCCGTACGGGCCGGGGGTGTCGGTACTGCCGCCGCGTCCCCGCAGGTCGGGCGCGAACAGGCTCCACTCGTCGGGGAGGTGGCGGGCGAGGGCGCCGAAGGCCATGCCGGACGCGGTGATGCCATGGGCGGCGAGCGCGGTCCGGGGGCCGTCGCCGAACCGCAGGACGCGCAGGGTTCCGCCCTCGACGGGCAGATCGAGTTCGGCCGGCTCGTCCATGCGCTCCCCCTGCTCGTCCCGGCGGCCCGGCGACATCGCCGGCCGCTTCGCTCCGCGACGCCGCGAGGCGCCGCTCCGCGAAGTTAACAAGCGGGTCCGAGGCCGCGGAAGAGGTGCGCGAGCACGTCGCCGGGACGCGGTGCGAGAGGCGCCGCCTGGCTCGGCGCGCCCCGGTCGGCCGGAACGCCACGACCGGGGTGCGACCGGAACGGCGGGCCCTAGGCGTCCGGCGTGCTCCACCCCTGGCGACGCAGGACCTCCGCGACATCCGGGGCCCGGTAGTGCTCGCCCTTGAGGACCTTGCCGTCGGCCCGGCGGGCGACGTGGCCGTCGGGGCCGATCTTGGTCATGTTGGCCCGGTGGATCTCGGCGATCACCGCGTCGAGGTCGATCCCGTGGACGAGGGCCGTGCCGTACGCCACGTACACGACGTCGGCGAGCTCGTGCGCCAGCCGGTCGAGCGGGCCCTCGACCGAGACCTCCGCCACTTCCGCGGCCTCCTCGGCCAGCAGTTCCCCGCGGTGCGCCGCCAGCCCGGGCGACACCTCGGTCGGGACACTGCGGGCGTCCAGGCCGAACGCCCGGTGGAACTCCCGGACCAGCGAGGCCGGGGACGGCGACGGGCAGGCGGACGAGGGGACAGCGGCCGGAACGGCACCGGCGGAGGTGCCCTCCGAAGCGTCCGGAGACGCCGCCGGGGAGGCTGCTTGACCTGCGGGAGACGGGCCGCGCGACGGGAAGGACGGCTGCATACGGGCGAGCCTATCGATCCGCCGGACCCCCTCTCCCCCGTCCCGGCCTGGTCAGGACCGCCCTCGGGCTGGCAGGATCGCGCGCATGTTCCCGGCACTCCCCCACATCGGCAGACGCCGCGCGCTGTTCGGCTCCGCGGCCGTCCTCGCGGTCGTCGGACTGCTGCTGTGGTGGCTGCTGCCCCTCGGCGAGGAGTCACCGCGCGGGACGATCACCTTCAGCGCGGGCACCCCGACCGGGGTCTACCAGAAGTACGGCACGCTCCTGCAGGGAGCCATGGCCAAGGACATGCCCGATGTCGACGTCAAGCTGCTGAACAGCGACGGTTCGCAGGAGAACATCCGGCGCGTGGCCACCGGCGAGGCCGACTTCAGCATCGCCGCGGCCGACGCCGTGGAGACGTACATCCTGCAGAACAAGCCGGGCTCGGGCCGGCTGCGCGGCTGCTCGCGGCTGTACGACGACTACGTGCACCTGGTGGTGCGGCGCGGCTCGCCCATACGGTCGGTGGCGGATCTGGAGGGCAGGAAGGTCGCCGTCGGTCCGAGCGGTTCCGGAGTGCGGCTGATCGCGAACCACGTGCTCCAGGCGGCGGGCCTTGACGCCGACAGCGACATCGAGCCGCTCGACAACGGCATCGCGGACATGCCGGAGATGCTCAAGGACCACAGGATCGACGCCTTCTTCTGGTCCGGCGGCCTGCCGACGAGCGCCGTGCTCGGACTCTCCGAGAGCGACGACATCCGGCTGGTGCCGATCGGCAGCGACCTCGTCAAGAAGCTGCACGAGCAGGGCGGCGCCTCCCGCTACTACCGGGCCGCGGTGATGCCCGCCGACGCCTATCCGAGGGCGCAGCGCGGCGCGGCCGTGCAGACGCTGGCCGTGGCCAACTTCCTGATCACACGGGACGACGCGGACGCGAACCTGACCGAGGAACTCACCCGCACGGTGATCGCCAGCCGCGACCGCATCGGTGCCGAGGTGCACGCGGCCCAGCTCGTGGACCTGCGCACGGCGATCTACACGGACCCGCTGCCGCTGCACGACGGCGCGCGGCGCTACTACCGGTCGATCAAGCCGTAGCCGACCGGACGGGACGTACGCCGCTCAGGTCACCCGTCCGGGCTCCGACCTCGGCACCGTCACCGTCACGCACAGGCCGTGCGGCTCGTGGTGCTCGTACGCGATGGAGCCGCCGCCCGCCTCCAGGAGGGCCCGCGAGATGGACAGGCCGAGGCCCGAGCCCTTGACGTTCTGATGGACGGCACTGCGCCAGAAGCGGTCCCCGATACGCGTCAGGTCCTCGTCCGTGAGGCCGGGACCGCAGTCGGTCACCACGACGGTCGACGTCCGGCCGTTGGACGCGACCGTCACCTCGACGCATCCGTCCTCGGGCGTGAACTTGACCGCGTTGTCGATCACCGCGTCCAGGGCGCTGGACAGCGTGACCGGGTCGGCCCAGGCGGTGGTGGCCGGGCAGGTCCCCACCAGCCGTACGCCCCGGCTCTCGGCGACCGGCTGCCAGGACGCGACCCGCTCGGCGGTCAGCCCGCCGATGTCCGTGAGGCGCACATCGGCCTCGGCGTGCTCGGCGAGGGCCAGGTCGAGCAGGTCGTCCAGGACCCGGGCCAGGCGCTTGCCCTCGGTGCGGACGGAGGCGATCTCCTCGTTGCCCTCGGGCAGTTCGAGGGCGAGCAGCTCGATGCGCAGCAGCAGCGCGGAGAGCGGGTTGCGCAACTGGTGCGAGGCGTCGGCGACGAAGGCGCGCTGCTGCTCCAGCACGTCCTCGACGTTGTCGGCCATCTCGTTGAACGACCGGGCCAGGCGCTGGAGTTCCGGTGGCCCGCCGGCCGCCGCGACACGGGACTTGAGGCGCCCGGTCGCGATGTCGTGGGTGGTGGCGTCGAGGACGCGTACCGGGCGGAGCACCCAGCCGGTCAGCCGCAGCGCGGCGCCGACCGCGAGGAGCATCGCGGCGATCTCGCCCGCTCCGATGATCAGCCAGCCGTGCAGGGTCGCGGACCGCATCTGCCCGGTGGGCGAGTCGGTGACGACGACGGCGATGACGTCGCCGTCCTTGATGACCGGGGAGGCGACGACGAGACGGTGGCGCTGCCAGGGCCAGACCTGCTGGGGGTCGTGACTGCGGCGGCTGACCAGCGCCTCGTTGAAGGCGTCGCGGGCCACCCCGGTCCGGGGCAGACCCCAGTCGTCCGGGGCGTTGGCCATGGGCCTGTCGTTGCGGTAGAAGACGCCGGCGCGGATGCCGTACACCTCGTAGTAGCGGGCCAGCTCGGTGCGCAGCGTCTCGGCGCGTTCGTCGGGGAAGCCGCCCTGGGTGCCGCTCGGCGGCTCGGTGACGTACTGGGCGAGGGCGGAGAAGCGCGCGGTGTCGTCGATGCGGTCGACGACGACGCGCTGCTGCCGGGCCGCCGCGAGGCTGACGGCGAGCGGGACGCCGAGGGCGAGCAGGACGGCTGCCATCAGGACGATGAGCAGCGGGAGGAGGCGCGCGCGCACCCGTGCCCGCTACCCGGCCGGGGCGACGAGCCGGTACCCGACGCCGCGCACGGTCTCGATCAGCGCCGGCATGCGCAGCTTGGAACGCAGCGAGGCGACGTGCACCTCCAGGGTGCGTCCCGTCCCCTCCCAGCTGGTGCGCCACACCTCGCTGATGATCTGTTCGCGGCGGAACACGACGCCGGGGCGCTGGGCGAGGAGCGCGAGCAGGTCGAACTCCTTGCGGGTCAGCTGGACGGTCGTGCCGCCGACGGTGACCTGCCGGTTGGGCAGCTCGATGCGGACGGGGCCGAGGAGCAGCGCCGTCTCGCCGGGTGACGCGGCGTCGTCGTGGGCGGTGCGCCGCGCGACGGCGTGGATGCGGGCCAGCAGCTCCCCGGTGTCGTACGGCTTCACCACGTAGTCGTCGGCGCCGAGGTTGAGGCCGTGGATGCGGGACCGCACGTCCGCGCGCGCGGTGACCATGATCACCGGGGTGGCGGTCCGCTTGCGGATCTTGCCGCAGACCTCGTAGCCGTCCTGGTCGGGCAGTCCGAGGTCGAGGAGGACGACCCCGAACCCGTCGCTCTCCGGCACGAGGGCCTGCAGGGCCTCCTCGCCGCTGCGGGCGTGCGTGACGTCGAAGCCGTGGCGTGCGAGCACGGCGGACAGGGCCGCGGCGACGTGGTTGTCGTCCTCGACGAGCAGCAGTCTCATTCCGGCCCCCTCCGGTTCATCGGTCGTACGGTCTCGGCGCGTGCAATGTCGTACGGTCGCGGCGCGTGTCCTGGGCAAGGGTGCACGCACGCGGGCACCAAGTAGGAAGTCACGCCGATGGACAAGGACGGCGTCAAGGGGCTTCGGGTTGCCTGCGGCTTCCGTTACCCAGCCGGTACGCGTCTTCGCGCCGGCCATTACGACACGTGTCCGATTGCTACCAGATCGTGATGCTCAAGTTCCCCTCAGATGTAATGACGCTGGTCGTGCGGGGTCACTACTGTCCTCCGAAACCGAGGAGGACGGAGCCCCAAAGCGATGACCGAAGTATCGGTGGCCAAGGACGACCTGGCCGGGACCGACGAACTGGTCGTCCTGAAGAGCGTCAACAAGCACTTCGGCGCGTTGCACGTACTCCAGGACATCGACCTGACGATCACACGGGGTGAGGTCGTCGTGGTCATCGGACCGTCCGGGTCCGGGAAGTCCACACTCTGCCGCACGATCAACCGCCTGGAGACCATCGATTCGGGTGACATCTCGATCGACGGCAAGCCGCTGCCCCAGGAGGGCAAGGGGCTCGCCCGGCTCCGGGCCGACGTGGGCATGGTCTTCCAGTCCTTCAACCTCTTCGCGCACAAGACCGTGCTCGAGAACGTGATGCTGGGCCAGATCAAGGTCCGCAAGACCGACAAGAAGGCGGCGGAGGAGAAGGCCCGCGTCCTTCTCGACCGCGTCGGTGTCGGTACGCAGGCGGACAAGTACCCGGCGCAGCTGTCGGGCGGCCAGCAGCAGCGCGTCGCGATCGCGCGGGCCCTGGCGATGGACCCGAAGGTCATGCTCTTCGACGAGCCGACCTCGGCGCTGGACCCCGAGATGATCAACGAGGTCCTCGAAGTCATGCAGCAGCTCGCCCGCGACGGCATGACCATGATCGTCGTCACCCACGAGATGGGATTCGCCCGTTCGGCCGCGAACCGCGTCGTGTTCATGGCCGACGGCCGCATCGTCGAAGAGGCGGTGCCGGACCAGTTCTTCAGCAACCCGCGCAGCGACCGTGCCAAGGACTTCCTGTCGAAGATCCTGCACCACTGACAGCTCCCGGCGTCCCTGACGTCTCCCGTCGTGTGCGGGGCTCCGAACGCCCGAGCCGCGCTTCGACGGCCCGTACCTCTTTCTCCACGCAAAGGATGTTCTCCATGAAGCTCTCCAAGGTCGTCGCCGCCTCGGCCGCCGTGCTCGCCCTCACCGCCACCGCCACGGCGTGCGGTTCGGACAACAAGGACGACAGCGGCTCCTCGGGCGGCGGCAAGATCAAGGTCGGCATCAAGTACGACCAGCCCGGTCTCGGCCTGAAGCAGCCGGACGGCTCCTTCGCCGGTTTCGACGTGGACGTCGCGACCTACGTGGCCAAGGAGCTCGGTTACAAGCCGAGCCAGATCGAGTTCGTCGAGACGAAGAGCGCCGACCGTGAGAACGCGCTCCAGCGCGGCGACGTGAAGTTCATCGCGGCCACCTACTCGATCACCGACGAGCGCAAGGCGAAGGTCGACTTCGCCGGCCCCTACCTGCTGGCCCACCAGGACCTGCTCGTCAAGGCCGACTCGGACATCACCAAGGGCACGGACCTCAACGGCAAGAAGCTGTGTTCCGTCACCGGCTCGACGTCGGCGGAGAACGTCAAGAACACCATCGCCCCGAAGGCCAACCTGCGTAAGTACAGCGGCTACTCGGAGTGCATCGCGGGTCTGCAGAGCGGTGCCGTCGACGCCGTGACCACGGACGACTCGATCCTCGCGGGCTTCGCCGCACAGGACAAGTACAAGGGCCAGTTCAAGCTCGCCGGCCTCAAGCTGAGCAACGAGAACTACGGCGTCGGCATCAAGAAGGGCGACTCCGCCCTCGAGAAGAAGATCAACGCCGCTCTCACGAAGATGGTCGGCGACGGCGCCTGGGAAGCGGCGGTCAAGAAGAACTTCGGGACGAGCTACAAGAACGAGCCTGCCCCGAAGGTCGGCGTGATCGTCAAGTAGTCCGAGGTCGTCAGCCAACGCAGGGACCCATCGGTAACGCAGGAGCCCGCGGTTCACGCGGGGTTCCGCCAGTGCGCCGCCGCCCGCCGCGATCACGGCGGCGGCGCGCCGCGTCCGCCACGTACGCCACCACCCGGAAGCGCGGGAGATCGTGTTCGACTTTCTTCAAGGTTATGACGTCCTAGGGGCGTTCTGGACGACGGTGAAGCTCACCGTCTACGCCGGCCTCGGCTCCCTGATCCTGGGCACGCTGCTGGCCGCGATGCGGGTCAGCCCCGTCCCGCTCATGCGCGGGTTCGGCACGGCCTACGTGAACATCGTCCGCAACATCCCGCTGACCGTCATCATCGTCTTCAGCTCGCTCGGCCTCGCCGACATCTTCGGTGTGACGATGGGCGCGTCCGACAACTTCGATCTCCAGGGCTTCCGGCTCGCGGTGCTCAGCCTCATCGCCTACACGGCGGCCTTCGTGTGCGAGGCGCTGCGGTCCGGCATCAACACCGTGCCCGTCGGGCAGGCGGAGGCGGCCCGCGCGATCGGGCTGAGCTTCAGCCAGACCCTCCGGCTCATCGTGCTGCCGCAGGCGTTCCGTTCCGTCATCGTCCCGCTGGCGAACGTGCTGATCGCGCTGACCAAGAACACGACCGTGGCCGCCGCCATCGGCGTGGCCGAGGCCGCCACCCTCATGAAGACGATGATCGAGGCCGAGGCGCAGACGGTCCTCATCGCCGTCGTCTTCGCGTTCGGGTTCGTGGTCCTGACCCTCCCCACCGGCCTCATCCTCGGCTGGCTGGGCAAGCGACTGGCGGTAAAGCGATGACCTCCGTTCTCTACGACGCCCCCGGCCCCCGGGCCAAGCGCCGCAATGTGGTCCTCTCGATCGTCTTCGTCGTCCTGCTCGCCCTGTTCCTGTGGTGGATCTGGACGGCGATGGACGACAAGAACCAGCTGAAGTGGGCCCTCTGGGAGCCGTTCACCACGGCGGACGCCTGGAGCACCTATCTGTGGCCGGGTCTCCTCGGCACGCTGAAGGCCGCCGCGCTCAGCATGGTGATCGCCCTCCCGCTCGGCGCCGTCTTCGGCATCGCCCGGATGTCCGACCACCGCTGGGTCCGCGTCCCGGCCGGCGTCGTGGTCGAGTTCTTCCGGTCGATCCCGGTCCTGCTGCTCATGCTGTTCGCGAACGAGCTGTACGCGCGCTCCGCGGGCATCGCCAGTGAGGACCGCCCGTTCTACGCCGTCGTCACCGGCCTGGTCCTCTACAACGCCTCGGTTCTCGCCGAGGTCGTCCGGGCCGGCATCCTCGCCCTGCCCAAGGGACAGACCGAGGCCGCGTACGCGATCGGTCTGCGCAAGGGCCAGACGATGAGCAGCATCCTGCTGCCGCAGGCGGTCACCGTCATGCTGCCCGCGATCGTCAGCCAGCTCGTGGTGATCGTGAAGGACACCGCGCTGGGCGGCGTCATGATCGGCTACCAGGAGCTGCTCACCGCGCGCAGCACGCTCGCGGCCAACTACGCCAACGTCGTCCAGAGCTTCATCGTGGTCGCCGTCATCTTCATCATCGTGAACTTCGCGATCACCAGCTTCGCCTCCTGGCTGGAGGCACGGCTGCGGCGCGGCAAGAAGTCGACCGGCGCGGTGCTCCCGGCGGACGACGCCGCGATCGCCGGGATCACGGGCACGAACGCCGGCGGCGGCGGCATCTGACAAGCGGTCAATCAGCTTGGCCGGTGGGGGCAGTGGCATGATCGCCACTGCCCTCGTCACTTGACGCAAGCACCGGCAATGGGTTGCATACGTTCTGTGATCGTGCACCCCGCTCCACCTGCCTGTTCCCGTACGTCTCTCAGGACACCGCTCCGGGCAGGGGGCACCGCGTCGTGGACCCGGTGATCATCGTCGGAGCAGGGCCCGTCGGGCTCACGCTGGCCCTTGCGCTGGCGCGCCAGGAGGTCCCCTCCGTGGTCCTGGACGAGGGGCCGGGCAAGGACGAACAGCGGCTCGCGCGGAGTGTGGTGCTGCGCGAGGACACGGCCGCGCTGGTCGGCAGGCTCACGGGGCTCCCGATCGACGACGTCGGCTTCCGTTGGGCCGGATGGCGGTCGATGCGGCGCAAGCAGGTGATGCGCGAGGTCGTCTTCGGCGGGCGGGTGAGCGGGAGCGGGGCACGGAGCGCCACCGGTCCCCGGGACACCGGGATGTCCCGCGGTGACGGCCCTCGGGGGGCCGTCACCGCCCGGGGCGCGGGTGCCGGCCGGAGTACGGAAAGCCCGGCGGAGGCCGAGGAGTTCAGTGCTCCGCTGCACATCGCCCAGCACGAGCTGACCGCCGCCCTGCGCGAGGCGATCGTCCACGAGCGCCTCGTCAAAGTCGCCTCCGACAGCCGTCTCGACTCCGTGGAGCAGGAGACGTCGGGTGTCACGGCGCACACCCGCGGGTCCAACGGAACGTGGTGGCGCGGCAGTTACCTCGTCGGCTGCGACGGGCCGCGCTCGACGGTGCGCAAGCTCCAGGACATCCGCTTTCCCGGCCGCACCGCCGTCGAACGGCACGCCGTGGCGGCCCTGCGGGCCGAACTCCCCTGGCCCGGAGAAGCGTTGCTGCATCGCCTGCCGCCGTGGCGGACGTCCGGGCCCTCCCTCGGTGAGGTGGCCGCGCGCCCGCTCGCCGAGGACGTGTGGCGGCTGGACTGGCTGCTGCCCCCGGGCAAGGACCTGGTCACGCCCGACCTGCTGGTCGCCCGCATCAGGGAGACCCTCGGCGGCTGGAGCGGCGGCTCCACCCCCGCGTACGAGCTGCTCGACACCGGCGTCCACACCGTGCACCACCGGCTCGCCCGGCGGTGGCGCGTCGGGCGCGTCTTCCTCGCCGGGGACGCGGCCCACCTGCTGGGTGCCCTCGGTACCCAGGGGCTGGACGAAGGTCTGCGGGACGCCGACAACCTCGCCTGGAAGCTGGCTCTCGCCTGGCACCACGGCCCGCACGACGCCCTGCTCGACAGCTACCAGACCGAGCGGCGGGCCGTGGTCGCCGCCCGGCTGCGCGCCGCCGACCAGGCACTGCCCGTCCTGCGGGGCGGCGGCGGGCTGCGCGCCTACGTCCCCGGTTCCGCTCGCGGCCACGACGCGCTCCTCACGGACGGTCACCTCGGGCGGGGACCGCTGGGCACGCCGGGGTCGTACGCCGACTCCCCCCTCGCGCCCCCGCCCGTCGACTCGCAGGCCCCCGTCGCCACCGAGCCCGGCGCTCCGGTCACCGATGTGCGGGTGACCGCGGAGGACGGCTCGTTCGTCCCGTTGCGCGAACGGCTCGGCCGCGGCGTCCTGCTCGTCGTACTGATCGCCCCGGGCACCGGAGTGTGGGAACGCAAGCACTGGGTGACGGCCGGCATCATGCCCCGCCTCGCCGCCGCCGTGACCGCGCTGCCGCACCCCGCCGAACTGCTCGTCGCGGAGAGCTACCCGGGCGCGGCCGCACACACGGTGCTCCTCGTCCGGCCCGACGGTCATCTGGTCACCGCGCTCAGCGGGGTCCGGCCGGCCGACCTGTACGAGGCGGCGGAGACGGCCCTCGGCGGACCGGCGGCGACGGAGACCGCCTCGGAGGCGACCGTCGGCCGAAGTTGAACGCTCCGTGACCACCTGAGCTGGGACGATCCGATGCCGTGGGCCCGAAGGGGTCCACATAGTGACAGTGAGTTGACCGGCCTGCACCGCCATGGTCTACTCCGGAGCGTGACCGACACCTGTGTGCGCCTGTGGCGGAGGGTCCATATGGACCTCCTCCGCTATGCGGGCTGCGTGTGTCGTCCGTCCTTCTGACTTCGCATCCTTCCTCCCGCGCGCCGCTTCGTGCCCCCGCGCGCCCCTCTCGCGAACCCTCAGGACGGTCCGAGTGTCCGTGTCACCCGCTGTCTCCGCGTCTGCCGTCGCCCCCACTGTCCCCGCTGCCTCCGGCACGCCCACCCAGGCCGATCTGCTCGCCTTCGTCCGCCGTACGGCCGCCGACACCGAGCTGATCGCCTCACTCCCCCTCGACCCCGAAGGCCGCACCTGGGTGCGGCTCGAAGGCCCCGGCGGCAGCGAGGCCTGGCTCATCGGCTGGCCGCCCGGCACCGGTACCGGCTGGCACGACCACGCCGAATCGGTCGGCGCCTTCCTCACCGCGTCCGGTGAGCTCAAGGAGCACTCGCTCGCCGCGCGGCTGCCCGCCGACGGCTGGAAAACCCTCGAACTCAACGAGGACATCGACCGGCACCGCACCCTGTCCGCCGGTACCGGCCGCGGCTTCGGCCGCCATCACGTGCACGAGGTCCTCAACGAGTCCACCGAGAAGCACGCGATCTCGGTCCACGCCTACTACCCGCCGCTCCCGCAGATCCGCCGCTACAGCCGCACCGGCCAGGTGCTGCGCCTGGAGCACGTCGAACGTCCGGAGGACTGGCAGTGAGCACCCTTCCCCCCGTCGGCATCGACGAACTGCTGGAGCGGGTCCGCGCCGGCCTCGACCGCGTGGAACCCGAGGAGGCGTACGCCGCCGCGCAGTCCGGCGAGGCCCTCCTGGTCGACACCCGGTACGCGGCCCTGCGTGACCGCGACGGCCTGGTCCCGGGCGCCCTCGTCGTCGAGCGGAACGAACTGGAATGGCGGCTCGACCCCACCGGCAGCCACCGCGCTCCGGAGGCCACGAGCCATGCCCTGAAGGTCGTGGTGTTCTGCAACGAGGGATACGCGTCGAGCCTCGCCGCCGCGTCCCTGCGTCAGTTGGGACTGCACCGGGCGACCGATCTGGTCGGCGGCTTCCAGGCGTGGAAGGCGGCCGGTCTTCCGGTCACGACCACCGACCCGGAGGAGTGAGCCGCCGGCCGTCGGTCCACACGGACCTCTGAACCGTCCCGACTGACGCATACGAGGGCGGGTGCCTCTTGGGTAAGGGGCACCCGCCCTTGCGCAACGCCCCTTACAGCCGCCCTCCTGGGGACGCCCTTCCGGTGGCGGCGCTCACTCATCGACGACGTGTCCCACCCCGCCACCGGCGCGTCTCACTCGTGAACGGCGGGTCCCCCTCGTGAACGGCGGGTCTCACTCTTTGGCCGTGGCCACCAGAACGGGGCGCGACCGCAAGGCGACGCGTCCGGGCAGCGCGGTGGCGACCAGGGCGAGCAGCCCGGCCACCGCGACGACCGTCAGGTACACGAGCGGAGTGACCGAGGGGGCGCCGCTGCCCGTCATACCGACGCTGAAAGCGGTGAGGACGGCGAGCGCGATCCCGCTGCCGAGGGCCGTGGCGAGCAACAGGACCGACAGCGCCTCGGTCCGCAGCATGCGCAGCACCTGACGGCGGGTCGCACCCGCGAGGCGGAGCATCGCGAACTCGCGGACCCGTTCGGCGACCGACATGGCGAGGGTGTTGACGACGGCGATGGCGGTGAAGGCCAGGACCAGCCCCATGGCGAGGTAGTTCACCTCGGCGTTCGCCTGCTGCCGCTCGGCCTGGACCGAGTCCGCCGCGGCCGGGGCGAGCACCCGCACGGCCGGGAACTCACGGAGCGTAGTCGCGAGTTGTGTCTGTGTACGGGCCGTATCGACCAGGACGGAGGTGGCGAGTGGGTTGTCGACATGACGGGCGACCAGGTCAGGGGCGAAGGTCAGGTCCCCGAAGCCGAGCCCCCTGGCGTAGACGGCGGCGACCGTGAGCCGGACGGGCGTTCCGTCACCGAGGGTGAGACGCAGCCTGTCCCCGGGCTTCAGACGGAGCTGGTCCGCGGCGAGTTCGCTGACGGCGACCGTGCCGGTGTCGAGGTCGTTCAGGGTGCCCGCGGTGACGTCCGGGTCCCAGGTGCGGGACAGACCGGCCGGGGTGACGCCCTGTGCCGCGTACTTGTCGAGGCCCACGCGCACGGTCGTGCGGACCACTTCGGTGACCACGTCGTGGTGCGTGCGCAGGGCCCGCGCCGCCGCGGCCGGGACACCGGGTCCCTGTGCGGCGAGTACCCAGTCGGCGCGGATCCCGTCGCGCGCCTGGGCGCGGGCCGCGTTCCCGAGCGTGGGCTGGACGAAGAGCACGGTGCAGGTCATCCCGATGAGGAGGGTGAGCGGAGTGACGACGGAGGCCATGCGGGCCGCGTTGCCGCGGAGGTTGGCACGGGCGAGCCGTCCCGCGGGGCCGCTCCGTCGCAGCGGGCCGGCGAGCACCGCGGCGGCGGCCCTGACCAGCAGCGGTCCGAGGAGGGCGACAGCGGTGGCGAGGACCACGACGGCCAGGAAGGTCACGGGCGTCGACGCGGGCTCGGTGCGCAGCGTGCTGAGCACGGCGACGAGCACGGCTCCGCCCGCGAGGATCACGAGACCGGCGAGCACCCGGCCCCGGGCCGGGCGAGTGCGCTCGATCCGTGCTTCGGCGAGTGCCTCGGCCGGGCGGATGCGGGCGACACGGCGGGACGAGATACGGGCGGCGGCCCAGGCGCCGAACAGCGTGGCGCCCACCGCGGCGAACAGGGGGAAGATACTGACGGTGTGCTGAAGCGTGGACGGGACGGCGCCCAGGGCGACGAAGCGGCTGTACAGCCAACTCCCCAGGGGCAGGCCCACAAGGGCTCCGCTGACACCGGCGGCCGCCCCCACGATCAGGGCCTCGCGTCCGAGCAGTCTGCGGATCTGGCCCTGGGTGGCGGCGATGGCACGCAGCAGCGCGAGTTCGCGGTGCCGCTGCTGGACCGACAGGACGAAGGTGCCCACGACCACCAGCACGGCCACGAGCAAGGAGGTGCCGCCCATCGCGCCGCCCATGCTGACCAGCCGGACGCGGGCGGCCGCCGCGTCCAGGAACTCGACCGGGCCTCGTTCGTCGCCCGAACCGACCTGTGCGGTGGTGCCGTTCAGCGCCTCGGCCACCGCCCGCTCGACCGCTCGGACGTCGGCACCGCGGTCGGGCAGCACGCCGATGGCGCTGACCTGCCCGGGGTGCGCGGCCAGCCGCGTGGCCTCGGCGGTGGAGAAGAAGAGGGAGGTCTGGTGGCTGACGTCGGAGGCGGGCGCGGCGATTCCGCTGACGCGGTAGGTGCGGGGTGACTGCGTCGACTGGACGGTGAGGCGGTCGCCGGGCTTCAGGTGCGCGCGCCCGGCGAAGTGCCGGTCGACGACGAGGTCGGTGTCCACGGCGGGCGCCCTGCCTGCGGTGAGCCGGTACGGAGTCAGCGCGGCCGAGTCCCAGGCGTGCCCGTAGGCGGGCCGGTCCTTCTCGACTGCGGACCCGGTGGCCAACGGCTGCGCCAGGAAGGTCAGTTCGGGGACGACTCGGCGCACTCCGGGAAGACCGCGCAACCGTGTGGCGAGGTCGTCCGCGAGCCAGGCCCGTTCGGCGATCGGCTTCGCCTTGTGCTTGACCTTGGTCTTGCCCTTCTTGTGCTTGACAGTCGTCCGGTGGACGTTCTGGTCGGCGGAGACCACGATCGGCGCCGCGGCGTAGCGCTCGGTGCGGATCGTGCCGCGCAGACCGGTCTCCAGGAGAGTGCCACAGGCGGTGATGAGGGCCGCCGCGCACATCAGGGCGACGAAGGCACCGAGGAAGCCGCCCTTGCGGGCGCGGACGGTCTTCAGCGCGTAGCGCAGCATCATGTCGGGTCGCTCTCTCTCCTGTTGTGGGGCGCCTCGGTGTCGTCGACCGCTGTGCTGCCGTGGGCCGGTGGCCCGCTCGCGGCTTCGGTGTCCTTGTCCGGGGCCGGATGGGCGAGGAACCGGGTGAGGACGGTGCGTGCGCCGGCGGGAGTGTCGGCGTCGGCTCGCTTGTAGCGGTTGAGGAGCGCGATGTACTCCTCGAAGAACCCGTGCAGTTCGGGAAGCGTGAGCCGGATGCTGCCGCGCGAGTACGGGAACGCGTCGGCCCACGGGTCCTGGTCCGTGCCGGCCCGTTCCTGCGCTTGAGCCTGCGCCTGGGCCTTCTCGAAGAGTTCGAGGTCGGCGGCGTGGGCGTGGTGGTTCAGCTCGTCCATGACGAGCCGCATCTCGGCGCTCTGCCTGCTGCGTGGCGGGAAACGCCGGTCACCGGGAACCGCCCGCCACCAGCGCTCCCGGCCGTGACCGGCCGCCTCCGGCTGCTCCTCGACGAAGCCGTACCGGGCGAGCTCACGCAGGTGGTAGCTCGTGGCTCCGGTGTTCAGCCCGAGCTCGCGGGCCAGACTCGCCGAGGTCACCGGGCCGTGCAGGGTGAGGTGCTGGAGGATCCGCTGCCGCCGGGGCTGCGCTAGAGCCTTGAGCGTGGCGAGGTCGGCGAGTTCCGTGCGGGCATGCGGCGCCTGCGCGGGTGTTGCCTCCTGCGTGCCGGGTTCCTGTGCCATGCGTACACAGTCGTCTGTGCACAGGGGCCTGTGCACTGCGGTGACCAGGCGTCTTCCGCCGGGGGTTAACCCCACCCCGTCAGGGACGAGTTGACGTCACAGCGGGTGGACGCGTCACGGCCGTGCTTCTACGCCCCCGTGGATCCGCCCCCACCCACCTATGCGTCCGGGCCCCGAACGCGATCGGCGCCCCCGCGCGTCCACCGTGTTCAGAGCCCGTGACCGGACGACGGCACGCCCATGCTTCCGGGGCACCGTGTGCTGCTGTTCCACCAAGCGATCAGAACCCTGTGGGCTCAGAACCCCTCGTCCGCGAGCCCTTCCGTGTCCTCGCCCTCTTCCTCCAACGCCTGCCGGACCACGCGCAGGGCCATGCCCTGGGAGTAGCCCTTGCGGGCGAGCATGCCCGCGAGGCGCCGCAGTCGCTTGTCGCGGTCGAGTCCACGTGTGGAACGCAGCTTGCGCGCCACCAGCTCCCGCGCGGTCGCCTCCTCCTGATCGGAGTCGAGCTGCCCGACGGCCTCGTCGATCAGCGTCGGCTCGACTCCCTTGGTCCGCAGCTCCTGGGCGAGCGCTCGTCTGGCCAGCCCCCGGCCGTGGTGCCGGGACTCGACCCAGGCTTCCGCGAAGGCGCCGTCATTGATCAGCCCGACCTCCTCGAACCGTGACAGGACCTCGTCCGCCACCTCGTCCGGGATCTCGCGCTTGCGCAGCGCGTCCGCGAGTTGCTTCCGTGTGCGCGGGTTCCCGGTGAGCAGACGCAGACAGATGGCGCGCGCCTGCTCAGCCGGGTCCTTCGGGGAGTCTCTCTTCTCCGCCCTCGACGAGGAGGGAGTGCCTCCGTCCTGCGGGTCGTCGGACGGCTCGCCGAAACCGCCACGCCTCCGACGCCCTCGTCCACCTCGTGGTCCGCCCGCACCGCGGCCGGCGCCACCGCCACGCCGGGAGCCTTCGCCCGGCGGGCCGTCACTCCGCCGCGCGCCGAAGGCCGGCGCCCCGCCGCCGTCCGGATCACCGTCGTCCGGATCGTCGCCGAAGAAGCCTTCCCCACCGTCAAGCCTGTCGTCGGCGGGGCCGTACGAACGGCCGCCGTACCCCCCGGCACCGCCGTACGCTCCGTCACCGTCTCCGCCCGGGCCGCCGTCGCCCCCGCCGTACCCCTGCCCCTGCCCCGTGGGGCCGACAGGAGCGGCGTACTCGGCCCAGTCGGTTCGCCGTGTCATGGACTAGCTCTTGGCCGCCGCGGCCCGGGTCTTGGTGGCCTTGGCCGCCGGAGCGGGCACGGTCTTCGCGGCGTCGTCCGGGGCGGCAGCCGAGACCGCGGCGTCCGCGCCCGGCACGGCGGTGGGCTCCTCGGTCTTCTTCACACCGACGCCCAGCTTCTCCAGGATCTTCTTCTCGATCTCGTTGGCGAGGTCGGGGTTGTCCTTCAGGAAGTTACGCGCGTTCTCCTTGCCCTGGCCGAGCTGGTCGCCCTCGTACGTGTACCAGGCGCCGGCCTTGCGGACGAAGCCGTTCTCCACGCCCATGTCGATCAGGCCGCCCTCGCGGCTGATGCCGTGCCCGTAGAGGATGTCGAACTCGGCCTGCTTGAAGGGCGGCGCGACCTTGTTCTTGACGACCTTGACGCGCGTACGGTTGCCGACCGCGTCCGTGCCGTCCTTCAGGGTCTCGATGCGGCGGATGTCGAGTCGCACCGAGGCGTAGAACTTCAGTGCCCGGCCACCGGTCGTGGTCTCCGGGGAGCCGAACATCACGCCGATCTTCTCGCGGAGCTGGTTGATGAAGATCGCGGTGGTCTTCGACTGGTTGAGCGCGCTGGTGATCTTTCGCAGGGCCTGGCTCATCAGACGGGCCTGCAGACCCACGTGCGAGTCGCCCATCTCGCCCTCGATCTCCGCGCGCGGCACCAGGGCGGCGACGGAGTCGATGACGATGAGGTCGAGCGCGCCGGAGCGGATCAGCATGTCCACGATCTCGAGGGCCTGCTCGCCGTTGTCCGGCTGCGACAGGATGAGATTGTCGATGTCGACGCCGAGCTTCTTCGCGTACTCGGGGTCGAGGGCGTGCTCGGCGTCCACGAACGCCACCTGGCCGCCGGCCCGCTGCGCGTTCGCGACGGCGTGCAGGGTCAGGGTCGTCTTACCGGAGGACTCCGGGCCGTAGACCTCGACCACACGGCCGCGCGGGAGCCCGCCGACGCCGAGGGCGACGTCGAGCGCGGTCGACCCGGTGGGGATGACCTCGATGGGCTCATTCGGCCGCTCGCCCAGGCGCATCACTGCGCCCTTGCCGAACTGTCGTTCAATCTGCGCGAGCGCGGCGTCGAGCGCCTTCTCGCGGTCGGTTCCTGCCATGGGTTCCACCCGGTTTGCTTGAGTCGATCGCTTCACGTCAAAGACGCTAACGCCTGCCACTGACAATGCGCCCCGACGCCCGTCCGGCCTGTGGATAACTCGGGCACATCTCCGTGGAAACCCTGCCGAAACCCTCGGCGAGGGCTCCGCCGGAACTTCCATAAGAATGGATGTTCGATTTTCGTGTCAAGCGCACCACGCGACACCTCCGAGACTACGTTCACCGTCCGACAATCCCCCGGATCCGGGGCGTCACGGGCCCGGCGCTCGTCCGGCCCGGGCTACTCCCCCGGGCGTAGCGCCGGTGTCTTCGGCGGTACGACGACGCCCCGCGGGGCCGCCCGGCAGGCTGTGCGCCATGGAAACGACGAGGGTCCGCCCGCCGACTCCGCTCACGCCCTCGCTCCGTCCGGCCGAGCGGTTCTGCCACGTCACGGGCGCCGTGCTCGTCCTGTCGGGATGCCTGCATCTGCTGGTCTTCGCCGTCGACGGCGGCCCCTGGGACGGACCGGTCTCCTGGCGCAAGCCCGTCACCTTCGGACTCTCCTTCGGTCTGACTCTGATCGCGGTCACCTGGGTGACGTCGTATCTGCGCGTCGGGGCCCGGCTGCGCACCACGCTGCTCGTCGGGTTCGCCGTGGACTGCGTGGTGGAGGTCGGCGGGATCACACTCCAGGCGTGGCGACGGGTGCCCTCGCATCTCAACATGGAGACCGGCTTCGACACGGCGGTGTCCATGACGCTCGCCGTGGGCGGTGGGGTGCTGGTCGTGGTGCTGGCCCTGTTCGCGGTCGCGTCGTTCCGGAACCGGCCCGCGGGGCCTCCCGGCATGCCGCTCGCCCTGCGGTCCGGGTTCGCGATCCTGCTGGTCGCGCTGGCCTCCGGTGCCGCGATGATCGCGCGCGGGGTCGTCCTCACGCGCACCGGCCACCAGGAGGCCGCCTACCGCTCGACGGCTCCGCTCAAGCCGCTGCACGGCGTGAGCCTGCACGCCGTCCTCGTGCTGCCCGCACTGGTGTGGCTGCTGTCCCGTACCGGCTGGAGCGAGCGGGTCAGGGAGCGCGTCCTGTACGGGGCGGTCGGCTGCTACGTCGTGGCCGTCCTGGCGGCCGGCGTCGACGCGGTGCTCACCTGGTGAGCGTCACCGGTCCAGCAGGCGCCGCACGCGCACGGCCAGGCCCTCCGAGCTGCGCGTACGGTGCCCGTGGACGCGCGGGTCGTCCGTGACCTCGTAGCGCTTCACGTACGCCCCGAGGAACGCCTGGAGCGTGGCCACGGCGGGGATGGCGATCAGGGCACCGACGGCTCCGAGGAGTGCCGTGCCCGCGATGACGGACCCGAAGGCGACCGCCGGGTGGATGTCCACCGACTTGGAGGTGAGTTTGGGCTGCAGCACGTAGTTCTCGAACTGCTGGTAGATCACCACGAAGACGAGCACCCACAGCGCGTACCAGGGGTCGACGGTGAAGGCGATCAGCATCGGCAGGGCACCGGCGAGATAGGTGCCGATGGTCGGGATGAACTGCGAGACGAGGCCGACCCACACGCCGAGCACGGGCGCGTAGGGCACGCCGAGCGCCTCCAGCAGGATGTAGTGCGCCACTCCCGAGATCAGTGCCATCAGGCCGCGTGAGTACAGATAGCCGCCGGTCTTGTCGACGGCGATCTCCCAGGCGCGCAGCACCTCGGCCTGCCGGGCCGGCGGCAGCACCGAGCAGAGCGCGCGCCGCAGCCGCGGACCGTCGGCGGCGAAGTAGAACGAGAACAGCGCGACGGTCAGCAACTGGAAGAGCCCGCCCAGGACCTGCCCGGAGACGTCCAGTACGCCGGTGGCGCTGTTCTGCACGTACTTCCGCAGCCAGGCGGAGTGGAGCAGGCTGTCCTGGATGTCGACCCGTCTCAGGTCGGTGTGGAAGTGCGCGTTGATCCAGTTGATGACGGAGTCGAGGTAGTCGGGGAAGCCCTCGACCATCTTGATGATCTGCCCCGCGAGCATCGAGCCGAGCAGGGTGATGAATCCGGCGGTCAGGATCAGCGAGCCGAGGAACACGAGGAACGCGGCCAGTCCCCTGCGCATGCCCCGCGCGGCCATCCAGCTCACCGCGGGTTCTATCGCGAGCGCCAGGAAGAACGAGATCAGGATATTGATCAACAGGCCCGTGAGCTGGTGGAACGCCCAACTGCCCAACTGGAAGCCCGCGATGAGCATCAGCGCGAGCACCATGGCACGCGGCAGCCAGCGAGGCATGCGACCGCCCTGCGCGACGACGCCCGCCCCGGGCGGGTCGGGCGGTGTCGTGCCGAACGGGGATGCCTGCTGATCGACCTGCGTGTTCTCGTCTGTCGGGGCCACGGAGCAAGTTTCGCCCACGCCACCGACAATCGGCCCCGGTCCCCCCATGTTCGATACCCGTCGGACACTTCCCCGGCCCGGACCAGGTACTTTTCGGATACCTGTCAGTGCTTTTCGTACGGAACATCCATCGACGCGCACACCACGCGCCAGACGTCCTTGGCCTCCCAGCCGGCGTCCAGCGCCTCGTTCACGGTGCGCCCGCCGAGTTCCGTCATCACGTGATCGCGCGCGAAGGTGTCGGCGTACCCCGCGCCGAAATGATCAGCCATTCGCTGCCAGAAGACCGTCAACCGCATGACACCAGTATCCCGCCCCTGGGGGTGGGCCGATGCAGGGACCGCATGCCGGGACCGCTTTGCGCCCTACGGTCTGACGCATGGCCGAAACAGGAGCATCCGCACTCCCCCAGACGCCCCCGGCGCGTTCCCCGCTCGCACGCGCCGAGCACTTCATCTGGCTCACCGCGCGCGTACTGGAACAGCGCCGCTTCGCCTATCACTTCCTCGGCGGCGGCGCCGACCCGGTGGAGACCGCGCTGACCGCGTACCGCAACGACGACGACGGGTACGGGCACGCGCTCGAACCCGATCTGCGCGGCCCGATCAGCCAGCCGCTGCACACCGGGCACGCGTTGCGGGTCCTCGACTCGATCGGGCGCTGCGGAGGGCAGCGGGTCGAGCGGGTGTGCCGCTATCTGACCTCCGTGTCGACGGCGGACGGCGCGCTGCCGGCGATCCGTCCCAGCCAGCGCGGCTACCCGGCCGCCCCCTTCCTCCCGATCGTCGACGACCCGCCGAGCGAACTCCTCGCCACCGGGCCGGTGGTGGGCCTGCTGCACCGCAACGAGGTGTGGCACGCGTGGCTCTTCCGGGCCACCGACTTCTGCTGGCAGGCGGTCGATTCCCTGGAGCGGTCCCATCCGTACGAGATCGAGGCGGCGGTCGCCTTCCTCGACTCGGCGGCCGACCGCCCGCGCGCCGAGGCGTGCGCCGACCGGCTGGGCCGCCTCGTCCGGGAGGGCCGGCTCGCCGCGCTCGACCCCGAGAACCTGTCGGCCTTCCCCGTAGCCCCCGGGTACGCGGAAGGCGAGCATCACTTCCCGCACGACTACGCGGGCACTCCGGGCTCGCTCGCGCGGGCGTGGTTCACCGACGAGGAGATGACGCGTTCCCTCGACCACCTCGCGTCCGAGCAGCAGGAGGACGGCGGCTGGCCGATCCGGTGGCGTCAGTGGGCCCCGGGCACCGCACTGGAGAGCCGCCCCCTGGTGACGATCGAGGCCCTGCGCACACTCCGGGCGCACGGCAGATCCCTCGACTGAGGACGTCCGACACTCGTTGCGGGTCCGCGACCATGACCCTGCATCCGGGAGTGCGACGGGATCGTAGGCCGCCCGGCTACGGGAGCGCGGAGGCGTCCGCAAAGGGCCCACGCGCGCGTGCCCGCGTGTCAGCCCGCGATCGCGCGGACCCCGGCCGTCACCACCACGGCGGCGGCGACCACCAGCAGGAACGGGGCGCGCAGGATCAGCGCTACGGCCGCCGCCGCCAGCCCCGCGGCCTTCGCGTCCAGGACGAGGACCCGCCCGTCCGCGAAGGTCTGCTGGGCCGTGAGGGCGGCCAGGAGCGCGACGGGCAGCAGGGCGGCGAGCCGCTGCACGAGCGGCCGCTCCAGTACCCCGGCGGGGATCAGCAGGCCGACGAGCTTGACGACGTAGCAGCCGACGGCGGTGGCGCCGATGGCGATCCAGATGTTCAACGGTCTTCCCCAGATGCGTCGTGCGGTGCGTCGTCGGGCACATCGGTCGGTGCCCCGGTCCCGGTCGTGGACGGACTTCGCGGCGATTCGCCCCGTGGCCCGTGGCCGGTGCGCGCGCGGTTGCGTCCCGTCACGTAGAGAACGGCGGGGGCGGCGAGCGCGGCCACCAGCACGGGGACTCCGGCGGGCAGCACGGGCAGCAGGCCGAGCCCCAGCAGGACCGCGATGCCCGCCACCGCGCGTTCCGTGGTGCTCTTCAGCATGGGCGCGAGCAGGGCCAGGAACACGGCAGGCCCGGCGGCGTCCAGGCCCCACGCGTCGGTGTCCCCGATGGCCTCGGCCCCGGCCGCGCCCAGCAGGGTGGTCAGGTTCCACAAGAGGTACAGCGACAGGCCGGTGACCGTGAAGCCGAGCCTGACGCTGCGGCGGGTGGGCTGGGCGAGCGCGACGGCCGTGGTCTCGTCGATCACCCACTGGGCGGCGAACGGGCGCACCGCGCGCGGGAGAGCGAGGAGCTGCGACAGGCGCAGCCCGTAGAAGGCGTTGCGCACCCCCAGGAAGAAGGCGCCCGCTGCCGCCGTGAGCGGGTTGCCGCCCGCCGCCAGGGCGCCGACCAGCGCGAACTGCGAGGCGCCGGTGAACACCAGGAGGCTGAGCGCGCAGGTCTGCAGAAGGCTCAGCCCACTGCCGGCCGACGTCACCCCGAAGGCGAAACCGGACAGTCCGACGGCGACCCCGACTCCAAGTGCGTCGCGGACGACGGCGGCGTCGGGTTTTCCGGCTTCTTCACTGCGCTGGTCCGCGAGAGCTGTCTGTTCTGCCACGCGTCGGACGGTACGAGGAGGTGGCCCGCGCCGTCTTGTACGTTCTTGCGCTCACGCTGGTAGGCGCCCGGGGGCACGCCCACGATCCGGGTGAAGTGGCGGTTGAGGTGAGGCTGGTCCGTGAAGCCGACGGCGACGGCCGCCTCGGCGGGCGCGGAACCGGCGTCCAGGAGGTGACGTGCCCTGCGGACCCGTGCGTCGGTCAGCCACGTGTGGGGCGGCATCCCGTAGGTGTCCCGGAACGCGCGCAGCAGGGCGAACGAACTGGTGCCGAAGTCGGCGGCGAGCCGCTCCAGCGTCGGCGGCTCGGCCATCCGTTCCTCCAGCACGGCACGCGCGCGTGCGGCGAGACGACCGCCCGCGGTCCGCACGGCACGCTGCGGCAGGGGACCGCCGTTCAGGCGCAGCAGCCGGGTCACGGCGACGCGCAGCAGGGTGTCGGCGGCCAGCGCGTTGCCCTCGTCGGCGGCCCGGAGCACCTGGTGGACCAGACCGGCCGCGTAGGGATCGTCGAGGACGGGCCGGGTGAATCCGGGGGCACCGCGCAGGGTGGTGGTCTCGGCGGCGATCTCCGCGACGAGGTCGGGGGAGGGGTAAACGGCGCCGTAACGCCAGCCCTCGGGAACACCGGCGCGTCCGGTGTGCGGGGTGTCGGGGTTGACGAGGGCCAGGGCACCGGGACCCGCGTACTGGTCGACGCCACCGTGGTGGAAGACCTCGACGCCCTCGTCGATGGCGGCGATCACGAAGTTCTCGTGCGTGTGCCGCACGAAGATCTTCTCGACGTACCGGGCGCGCAGGAGATCGACACCGGGCAGCTCCGCGTACTGCCAGTGTCGTGCCCGCTCCTGCCCCGAACCTGCCACGTCCTCATTCTCCGCCACCTCGGCCGGAGCCACCGCGGACGTCCACCGCACCCCCGCCCGGGCCGGGCGTTCTCCGGTCGGCCGACCCGTTCCCTCCCTGTATCCGCGCAGGTCAGAGCGATTGTCAGTGAGCGGGTGCAGGATGGACGCATGGTCAGCTCCACGCATCGGGCCCTCGACGGCTTCTCCCCCGCGACCCGCGGCTGGTTCACGGGGGCCTTCTCCGCGCCCACCGCGGCCCAGGCCGGGGCGTGGAAGGCCATCGGCGCGGGCTCCGACGTGCTGGTCGTCGCCCCGACCGGATCCGGCAAGACGCTGGCCGCGTTCCTCGCCGCGCTCGACCAGCTGGCCTCGACGCCCCCGCCCGCGGACCCCAGGAAGCGCTGCCGGGTGCTGTACGTGTCGCCGCTCAAGGCGCTCGCGGTCGACGTGGAGCGCAATCTCCGCAGCCCGCTGACCGGCATCCGGCAGGAGTCGGTGCGGCTCGGGCTGCCGGAACCCGAGGTGAAGGTCGGGATCCGCTCCGGCGACACCCCGCCCGCCGAGCGCAGGGCGCTGGCCACCCGCCCGCCGGACATCCTGATCACCACCCCCGAGTCGCTGTTCCTGATGCTGACGTCGGCCACGCGCGACGCGCTGACGGGCATCGAGACGGTGATCCTGGACGAGGTGCACGCGGTCGCGGGCACCAAGCGCGGCGCCCACCTCGCGCTCACACTGGAGCGCCTCGACGAGCTGCTGCCCAAACCGGCCCGCCGGATCGGCCTGTCCGCGACCGTGCGTCCCGTGGACGAGGTCGCGCGCTATCTCTCCCCGCAGCGCAAGGTGGAGATCGTCCAGCCGCCCTCCGGCAAGGAGTTCGACCTCTCGGTCGTCGTCCCGGTGGAGGATCTGGGCGAGCTGGGCGGGTCCCCCGCCGCCGACGGCAAGGACGGCGCGGAGAAGCCCTCCATCTGGCCGCATGTCGAGGAACGGATCACCGACCTCGTCCAGTCCCACCGCTCGACGATCGTGTTCGCCAACTCACGGCGTCTCGCGGAGCGCCTGTGCAACCGGCTCAACGAGATCGCGTACGAGCGGGCGACCGGTGAGCCCCTGGACGAAGCGCACTCTCCCGCCGAGCTGATGGGCGGCTCGGGAGCGGCACAAGGCGCGCCGGCCGTCATCGCGCGTGCGCACCACGGCTCGGTGTCCAAGGAACAGCGGGCCCAGGTCGAGGAGGACCTGAAGGCAGGCCGTCTCCCCGCCGTCGTCGCCACCTCCAGTCTCGAACTGGGCATCGACATGGGCGCGGTCGACCTCGTCATCCAGGTCGAGTCCCCGCCCTCCGTGGCGTCGGGGCTCCAGCGGGTGGGCCGCGCGGGCCACCAGGTCGGCGCGGTCTCCACGGGCGTCGTGTTCCCGAAGTACCGGGGAGACCTGGTCCAGGCGGCCGTGGTCACCGAGCGGATGCGTACGGGCTCCATCGAGTCCCTGCGGATCCCCGCCAACCCCTTGGACGTACTGGCCCAGCAGCTCGTCGCCATGACGGCGCTCGACACCTGGCAGGTCGACGACCTGCTCACCACCGTCCGTCGCGCGGCGCCCTTCGCCGCGCTCCCGGAGTCGGCGTTCACGGCCGTGCTCGACATGCTCGCCGGCCGCTACCCCTCGGACGCCTTCGCGGAGCTGAGGCCCCGCGTCGTCTGGGACCGCGTCGCGGGCACGGTCACCGGCCGCCCCGGCGCCCAGCGGCTCGCCGTCACCTCCGGGGGCACGATCCCCGACCGCGGGCTCTTCGGGGTCTTCCTCGCGGGAGCCGACCCCAAGAAGGGCGGCGGCCGGGTCGGCGAGCTCGACGAGGAGATGGTCTACGAGTCCCGTGTGGGCGACGTGTTCACGCTCGGCACGAGCTCCTGGCGCATCGAGGACATCACGCGGGACCGCGTCCTCGTCTCCCCGGCCCCCGGGGTCCCCGGCAGGCTGCCCTTCTGGAAGGGCGACCAGCTCGGCAGGCCCCTCGAACTGGGCCGTGCCGTCGGCGCGTTCCTCCGGGAAGTCGGCTCCCTCCCCGAGGACGACGCCCGGCTCCGCCTCCTCGCGGCGGGCCTCGACACCTGGGCCGCCGACAACGTCCTGGCGTACCTCACCGAACAGCGCGAGGCGTGCGGTCATGTGCCGGACGACCGCACCATCGTCGTCGAGCGCTTCCGCGACGAGCTGGGCGACTGGCGCGTCGTCGTGCACTCCCCGTTCGGCGCCCAGGTCCACGCCCCCTGGGCCCTCGCCCTGGGGGCGAAGCTGTCCGAGCGGTACGGCATGGACGCCCAGGTCATGCACGCCGACGACGGCATCGTGCTGCGGCTGCCCGACGCCGACCTGATGGGCATGGACCTGCTCGACCAGGCCCCCACGAAGCCGGGCGCCGAGTACGACGCCGACCAGGCACCGGTCGGCGCCGCGGACGTCGCCTTCGACAAGGGCGAGGTCAACCAGATCGTCACGGACCAGGTCGGCAGTTCGGCCCTGTTCGCCGCCCGCTTCCGCGAGTGCGCCGCCCGCGCCCTGCTGCTCCCGCGCCGCAGCCCCGGCAAGCGCACCCCCTTGTGGCAGCAGCGCCAGCGCGCCGCCCAACTGCTCCAGGTGGCGAGCGAGTTCGGCTCGTTCCCGATCGTCCTCGAAGCCGTCCGCGAATGCCTCCAGGACGTCTTCGACGTCCCGGGCCTCACGGAGCTGATGGGCGACATCGAGTCCCGCAAGGTCCGCCTCGTCGAGGTCACCACCACCGAGCCCTCCCCCTTCGCCCGCTCACTCCTCTTCGGCTACGTCGCCCAGTTCCTGTACGAGGGGGACTCGCCCCTCGCCGAGCGGCGGGCCGCCGCGCTGTCGCTGGACTCCCGCCTGCTGGCCGAACTCCTCGGCCAGGCCGAGCTGCGCGAGCTGCTTGACGCCGACGTGCTCGCCGAGCTGGAGAGCGAACTGCAATGGCTCACCGAGGACCGGCGCATCAAGGACGTGGAGGGCGTCGCCGACCTGCTGCGTGTGCTGGGGCCGCTCACGGACGCCGAGCTGGCCGAGCGGGGCGCCGAGCCGCACTGGGCCCAGGAGTTGGCCGCCGCGCGCCGTGCCATCCGGGTCCGGATCGCCGGGACCGATCACTGGGCGGCGATCGAGGACGCGGGCCGCCTGCGGGACGCGCTCGGAACCGCGCTGCCCGTCGGCGTCCCGGAAGCGTTCACCGAGCCGGTGAAGGACCCCCTCGGAGACCTCCTCGCACGGTACGCACGCACCCACGGGCCGTTCACGTCGACGACGGCCGCCGCCCGCTTCGGCCTCGGCACGGCGGTGACGGACGGCGCGCTGCACCGGCTGGCCGCCGGCGGCCGCGTCGTACAGGGCGAGTTCCATCCCGCGGGCATCGGCCAGGAGTGGTGCGACGCCACGGTCCTGCGCAGGCTGCGGCGCCGCTCCCTCGCCGCGCTGCGCCACGAGCTGGAGCCGGTGCCGCCCGCCGCACTCGCCCAGTTCCTCCCGCAGTGGCAGCACGTCGGCAGCGGTCACGGACTGCGGGGCATCGACGGACTGGTGCGCGCCGTCGAGCAGTTGCAGGGCGCGTCCGTGCCGGCGTCCGCGCTGGAGAAGCTGGTGCTGCCCTCCCGTGTCGCCGGGTACGCACCGGCGCTGCTCGACGAGCTCACGGCCGCCGGAGAGGTGGTCTGGGCCGGAGCGGGTTCGCTGCCGGGCAAGGACGGCTGGGTCTCGCTCTATCTGGCCGACGCCGCCCCCCTGCTGCTTCCGGCCGCGCACCCCCTGGAGCTGACGGCGCTGCACCAGTCGGTCCTCGACACCCTCACCGGCGGCTACGGCCTCTTCTTCCGCCAGATCGCCGACCAGGTCCGCGCCACCACCCACCCCGACGCCACCGATCCCCAACTCGCCGACGCCATCTGGGACCTGGCCTGGTCGGGGCGCCTCACGAACGACACCCTCACCCCGATGCGCTCCCTCCTCGGCTCGGGCCGCACCGCCGGATCGACCGCCCACCGCGCCAAGCGCTCGGTCCCCCGCGGGCGGTACGGCGCTCTGACCGGTGGCGCACGCCCCCAGTCGCGGACCGGCCCACCGACCGTGGCGGGCCGCTGGTCGCTCCTGCCCGAACGCGAGCCCGATCCCACCGTGCGCGCCCACGCCCTGGCCCGCACCCTGCTCGACCGGCACGGCGTGGTCACCCGAGGTGCCGTCGCCGCCGAGGGTGTGGAAGGCGGCTTCTCCGCCGTCTACCGCATCCTGTCCGCCTTCGAGGACAGCGGTCAGGCACGCCGGGGCTATGTGGTCGAGGGCCTCGGCGCGGCCCAGTTCGCCATGGACGGCGCGGTGGACCGCCTGCGCGCGGCGGCGAACGCACGGGACCGCGGCGACACCTCAACCCCGCTCACGCCATCCGGCGGACACGGCTTCCCGGACGACTCCCCCGGGGCCCACGGTTTCCCGGACGACCACGGCCTGCCAGGCGGTAGGGGATCCGCCCTGGGCCCGGCGGACGTCCCCGGGTTCCCCGACCTCTCGGGGCTCCCGGGCACCGGCGGCCGCATGGACTCCTCCGGCCGGCCCGACGGCGAGGGCGACGGGCACGGCACCGGCCTCGGCAGTCCGGACATCGACGGACACGGGCCTGCCTTCGGCGATCCCGGCTTCGACGGAGGCGACCCCGGTTCCGGGGACGGCGGGGCCCACGCGTTCTCCGCCGACTCCGCCTTCTCCTCCGGTTCCTCGTACCCCGACGCCTCCGGCCACCCGCCTGCGTCGTCCCGGCGCAACGGCTCGCCGTACGGGTACGGCTCCACGGGCCCCACCGACCGTGGCTTTCAAAACGCCCGCTCCCGCACCCGCGCCACCTCCCCGGCGGTCGTCCTGGCCGCGGCCGACCCCGCGAACGCCTACGGCGCGGCGCTGCCCTGGCCGGAGTCGCCGACGGAGGCGGGCCACAAGCCGGGCCGCAAGGCGGGTTCCCTGGTCGTCCTGGTCGACGGCGAGCTGACCCTCTACATGGAGCGCGGCGGCAAGACCCTGCTGGCCTGGGCCGCCGATCCGGAGAGTCCGGTCGGCGACGACGTCCGCCTGCACGCCGCGGCCGAAGCCCTCGCAGCCGCCGCCCGCGCGGGCTCGCTCGGCACGGTGACCGTCGAGCGCGTCAACGGAGCGTCGGCCCTGACCTCTCCCCTCGGCACCCTCCTGGAAGGAGCGGGCTTCATCGCCACCCCACGCGGGCTGCGACTCCGAGCCTGACCTCGCCCCGCGCGCCGGGCCCCTCCCCGGGACCGGGAGCGACTCCGCGCGCAGGCACACGGTCCGATGAGAAGCGTCCCTGTCGACCGGCAGACAGGTGACACAGACCCTCGCAGCCGACGGCCGACGACCGACGACCGATCCGCCGGGGATAAGCCCCCGGAACCCGTCCACCTACTCCCGGCACCCGGACTGCCAGCCTCCGGTACTCGCCCCCCGCACCCGTCCACCGATCGCGACACCCATCTGCCGCCCCCGGCCCCCGTCGACCGATCGCGACACCCGTCCCTCGACACCGCACGGCCCCTCACCTCCGCCCTCCACTTCCCACCCGTGCCACCCTGGACCCATGCCCGAAGGAGACACCGTCTGGCAGGCCGCGAGGCGGCTGCATGGGGCCCTCGCGGGCAAGGTGCTGACCCGGTCCGACCTACGGGTCCCGCAGTTCGCCACAGCCGACCTCACCGGTCGCACCGTCCTGGACGTCACCCCGCGCGGCAAGCACCTGCTCACCCGGATCGAGGGTGACCTGACGCTGCACTCCCACCTGCGAATGGACGGCTCCTGGAAAGTGTTCGAGCCCGGCCGGCGATGGAGCGGTGGGCCGGCCCATCAGATCCGGGCCATCCTCGGTACGGCGGACCGCACCGCGGTCGGATACCGCCTGCCCGTCCTGGAACTGCTCCGCACCACGGACGAGGACCGCGCGGTCGGCCATCTCGGCCCCGATCTCCTGGGCCCGGACTGGGACCCGGACAAGGCTCTGGAGAACCTCTTCCGCGACCCGGACCGAGCCCTCGGCGAAGCCCTCCTGGACCAGCGGAATCTCGCCGGGATCGGCAACGTCTACAAGAGCGAGCTGTGCTTCCTGCTCGGCGTCACCCCCTGGCTTCCGGTCGGCGCCCTGCCCTCGGGTCTGGCCGCCCCCCTGCCCGACCTGGCGAAGAAGCTGCTGGAGTTCAACCGCGACCGCCCCGCCCGCATCACCACGGGCCGCAGCGACCAGCACCTGTACGTGTACGGCCGCGCTCCCCGCCCCTGCCTGCGCTGCGGAACACCGGTCCGCGTCGCCGACCAGGGCGACGGATCCCGCGAACGCCCGACGTACTGGTGCCCCCACTGCCAGACGGGCCCCACGCCACCGCCGGGCGGACGCCGAGCCGTACATCGACCCCGCACAACTAATTGACGGACCGTCAGAAACGCTCGTACCGTCGCTTCATGGCCCTCCCCGCGTACGACCTCACCGGACGCACCGCCTTCGTCACCGGCGCGGCGAGCGGCATCGGCCGCGCGTCCGCGCTGCTGCTCGCCGAGGCGGGCGCCGTCGTCCACTGCGCGGACCGCGACGCACAGGGCCTGCACGAGACGGCGACCCTGATCAAGGACCAGGGCGGCACGGCCCACACCCACCACATCGACGTCGCCGACCGAGCCCAGGTACAGCAGGCCGTCGCATCGTGCGACCGCGTCGACATCATGGCCGCGGTCGCCGGGATCATGCACAGCAGCCCCGTCCTGGAGACCAGGGACGAGGATCTCGACCGGGTGCTGAGCGTCAACTTCAAGGGTGTGCTCCACGCCTGTCAGGAAGCTGCGCACGCCATGATCGCGAAGGGCGTCCGGGGCAGCATCGTCACGATGGCGTCGGGCGCGATCGACACCGGCGGACCGGGCCTGTTCTGCTACAGCGTGTCGAAGGCGGCCGTCGTCCAGCTGACGAAGACGCTCGCCACCGAGGTCGGTCCGCACGGGATCCGTGTCAACGCGGTCGCGCCCGGCTGGATCCGTACGCCCATGACCGACCACCACGGCGAGAAACAGGCGCACACCGAGGCGTTCATGGCCCGGCTGTCACCGTTGGGCCGCGTCGGAGAGCCAGAGGACATCGCCCACGCCGTGCTGCACCTGGCCTCGGACGCCTCGGGGTTCACCACGGGCCAGATCCTCCGCCCCAACGGCGGCGTCGCGATGCCCTGGTAGCGCTGCACCCTGTATCGCCCCGGCGTCCGGAGGCCGATCCCAGGCCCCCGCGTCCCCCGGCGGCGAAGCCGCGAGCCCAGGCGCGCCTGTCAATGACCTCATCAAACCGCACGCCGAGCCACAACCACCCGGCACTCGCTACCTGCCACCGCCACCCGAACAACGACCCGGCGTCCCAGCCCGCACCCCACCCCCAGGCCCCATACCCGCAGCCACAGGAGCCACAAGGGCCACAGACACACCGACCGGAGCCGCAACACCCCAACTACCCCACGAAGCCCTCAGCCCTCAGCCCTCAGCCCTCAGCCCTCAGCCCTCAGCCACCGTCCAGCCAAAGGCGCGGCAGCGAGCCCCCCGCACCACCCCACCCCACCCGCCGCCTACCCGACCCCAGGAGCCGGACCCTCCCCGTTCCCCTCACCGCTCCCCCGTCGGCGCCAGACCTCCCGCCAGTACGCCCCCCACCGGTCGGAGCCGACGGCACCGGCCGCGCGGGACTTCGGCACACAGTGGACCGGAAGCAGGCTCAGCCCCCATCCGCCCGCCGCTATCGTCCCTTCGAGCACCCCCGCGTCGGGGGCGAGAGCGAGCCGGAGCACGCTGCACCACCACAGCACGCCCAGCACCAGAGCGGCCCCCCGGCGCACTATTCGCCCCGCCATGGCACCCTCCTCAGGCCCGGCACCGGGCCATCGATTCCACACTCGCGACACTCGCGACACGAGCGACCTCACGGGCGGCCGACGGGTACGGCCGGCGGCGAAGCGCCGAGCCACCGGTCAGTCATCAGCCGTCAGCCGTTCTCCGCCTGGAACATCCAGTGATGCTTCTCCAGGTCGGCCGTGATGCCGATGAAGATGTCCTGGCTGACCGGGTCCGGCTCACCGGTGGAGTCCACGCGTTGCCGCATCCGGGTGATCACCGCGCCGAGCGCGTCGACGAGGGCAGCCACGGCGTCCTCGTCCTTGATCCAGCCGTCGGGGGTCGCACCGATGCCGCTGCTCGTCGCCACCGTCGCGGCCCGCCCGTCCGGCGGGACGCCCAGCGTCGCGGCGCGCTCGGCGACGGTGTCGGAGTGCAGGCGCGCGGTGTCCACGACCTCGTCGAGCTGGAGATGGACGGAGCGGAAGCGGGGCCCCACGACGTTCCAGTGCACCTGCTTCGCCACGAGGGAGAGGTCCACCAGGTCGACCAGGGCGCCCTGCAGCGCCTCGGCGACGGTCTTCAGGTCCGCGTCGGACAGAGGGCTCTTCACGACGTACATCCACATCCTCCGATTCACGACGGGTCCGGCGGTCGGCCTCGCCCCGTCCCTCCACCATGAAGGGCGGTCCGCAGACCGGCAAATGGGCCATATCGCTCTCCACTACCCCCGTCCGGCAACGCGAAAGCCCCGGCCGGGTGCCTCCAGGTCTCCCTGGAGGACGCCCCGGCCGGGGCTTTCCCTGTGCGTGACCGGCTCAGGGACGTGAGTCCGTGAGCATCAGGCGGCGACGACGTCGACCGCCTCGGCAGGCGCCTTGATCGTGACCCGTTCCGGTGGCACACCGGCCACCGATACGGAATTGAGCATCGGGCGACGTACCGGTGCGGACACCGGTTCGGTGGCCGCAGCCGACTGGGCCAGCTCGGCGAGAGCGAGCTCGTCGCTCACTTCCCGCATGAGCTCGGACATCCGTACGTCAAGCGCGTCGCAGATCGCGGAGAGCAGCTCGGAGGATGCCTCCTTCTGCCCCCGCTCCACCTCGGAGAGATAGCCGAGTGAGACTCGGGCGGACGAGGAGACTTCGCGCAGAGTACGGCCCTGGCGCTGGCGCTGCCGACGCAGCACGTCACCAAGCAGGCGACGGAGCAGAATCATCGGTGGCTCCCTCCTCGGACCGCGTAGCCGCATCCTTCACGCCCCACCGTACCGCCTTGCGCCGCGGCCGTGCGGGGAGCGATGTCGTGTTCACTCAGGGCTGCAAACATCAAAACCCCCCGTTCTGTTCCGTATCCTGTGCCCGCTCATTCCCCGTCTGTTCGCCCGCCAGCTCCCTCAGGAGCAGGGCGAGCACGCTGCGTACACTCTCCATACGGATTTCCGCCCGGCCACCGTTCAACCGCAGTGGCGCCACTTTCCCGCCCTCAGGGGCAGGAAAGGCCGCGCCCGGAGGTCCCGCGACGGCCACGTAGACCGTGCCGACCGGCTGGCCGTCCTGCGGATCCGGGCCGGCGACACCCGTGGTCGCGATCCCCCAGTCCGCGCCGAGCGCCCTGCGCACTCCGGCCGCCATCTGGGCCGCGACCTGCGGATCCACCGCGCCGCGCTGGGCCAGCAGAGTGGCGTCGACACCCAGCAGCTGATGCTTGAGCTCGGTGGCGTACGCGGTCACGGAGCCCCGGAACGCCTTCGAGGCACCCGGCACCGCCGTGAGCTCGGCCGCCACCAGGCCACCGGTGAGCGACTCGGCGACCGCGAGGGTTTCGCCCCTCACCGTGAGTAGTCGCACCACCTCAGTGGCCTCGGACGTCACCGCGCGGACTCCTCGGCGGCTGCCCGGCGCGCGGCGATGCCCTGCCTGCGCAGCACGACGGCCTGTCGCACGTAGTCGAGTCCGGTGACCACCGTCAGGACGACCGCCACGGCCATCACCCAGAACCTCAGGGTGGCCAGTGCCCCCGTCAGCGCCAGGATGTACATCCCGACCGCGGTGCCCTGGGCCAGCGTCTTCAGCTTTCCGCCCCGGCTCGCCGGGATGACTCCGTACCGGATCACGACGAACCGCAGCAGCGTGACGCCCAGCTCACGGCCGAGGATGACGACGGTCACCCACCAGGGCAGATCTCCGAGGCCCGAGAGGCAGATGAGCGCCGCGCCCATGATCGCCTTGTCGGCGATCGGGTCGGCGATCTTCCCGAAGTCGGTGACGAGGTTGTACGTGCGTGCCAGATGGCCGTCGAAGATGTCGGTGATCATGGCGACGGCGAACGCCGCCCAGGCCCAGGCGCGCATGGCCGGGTCGTAGCCGCCGTCGGCCAGCATCAGGGCCACGAAGCCGGGCACGAGGACGAGCCGGATCATGGTCAGGATGTTGGCGATGTTCCACAGGCTGGCCTGGTCGACGGCCGCGGCGGTCAGCTTCCCGCCCCGCACCGTCTTGCCGTCACCCGGAGCACCGGACACGTCGGGGGCGCTCGTAGCGCCTTTGGCGCTGGGGGAGCCGCCCGCCGCGGATGCCGGGACTCCGGTCATCTGGCCGCCTCCTCAGTCTCCGTACACGCGAGCGCGCCGATCAGCGGCTCGGCCACGAGGTCGACACCTTCCGTACCGACCACCTTGGCCTCGACGATACGGCCGACGGTCAGACCCGCGCCGCTCGTGAACAGCACCTGCCCGTCCGTCTCGGGCGCCTGGTGCGCGGCGCGGCCGTACGCGCCGTCCTCGCCGTCGATCGACTCGACCAGGACGCGGACCGTCTCGCCGACACGCTCCTCGGCGCGCTGGGCGACGAGTTCCTCGGCGAGTCGGGACACGCGCGCGAGGCGCTCGGCGACGACGTCCTCGTCCAGCTTGTTCTCGAAGGTCGCCGCTTCGGTGCCGTCCTCGTCGGAGTAGCCGAAGACGCCGATCGCGTCGAGGCGGGCGCCGGTGAGGAAGCGCTCCAGCTCGGCGAGGTCGGCCTCGCTCTCGCCGGGGAACCCGACGATGAAGTTCGAGCGCACGCCGGCCTCCGGGGCCTTGGCGCGGATGGTGTCGAGCAGTTCCAGGAACCGGTCGGTGTCGCCGAAGCGGCGCATGGAGCGCAGCACGTCGGGCGCGGAGTGCTGGAAGGACAGGTCGAAGTAGGGCGCGACGTTCTCCGTCGACGTCAGCACGTCGATCAGGCCGGGGCGCATCTCGGCGGGCTGCAGGTAGCTGACCCGCACCCGCTCGATGCCGTCGATCTCGGCCAGCTCGGGCAGCATCGTCTCCAGGAGACGGATGTCACCGAGGTCCTTGCCGTACGAGGTGTTGTTCTCGGAGACCAGCATGACCTCCTTCACACCCTGCTCGGCGAGCCAGCGGGCCTCGTTCAGGACGTCGCTGGGGCGGCGTGAGATGAACGAGCCGCGGAAGGACGGGATGGCGCAGAAGGTGCAGCGGCGGTCGCAGCCGGAGGCGAGCTTCACCGAGGCGACCGGGGAGCCGTCCAGCCTGCGGCGCAGCGGCGCGCGGGGGCCGGAGACCGGGGCGACGCCCTCGGGCAGGTCGGTGGGGGCGCCATGGCCCGGAAGGGCCACTTCCTCGCCGGCGGTCTGCCGCTCGGCGGGGCTGATCGGCAGCAGCTTGCGCCGGTCGCGCGGGGTGTGGGAGGCGTGGATGCCGCCGTTCAGGATGGTCTGCAGGCGGTCGGAGATGTCGGCGTAGTCGTCGAATCCGAGCACGCCGTCGGCCTCGGGGAGGGCTTCGGCGAGTTCCTTGCCGTACCGCTCGGCCATGCAGCCCACCGCCACGACGGCCTGGGTTCTGCCGTGCCCCTTGAGGTCGTTGGCTTCGAGCAGGGCGTCGACGGAGTCCTTCTTGGCGGCTTCGACGAAGCCACAGGTGTTGACGACGGCGACGTCCGCTTGCTCGGCGTCCTCCACGAGGTGCCAGCCGTCCGCCTCCAAGCGGCCTGCGAGCTCCTCCGAGTCCACCTCGTTACGGGCGCAGCCAAGGGTGACGAGTGCGACGGTACGGCGTTCAGGCATGGGCTCAAGACTACTTTGTCTCTCCGACACCCCATGTCGACGGGGTTGGCCGATCTTGGCCAACCCCGTGGACTGCCTGTGTCTGCTGGCCTCAGCCGACCTGCGGGTCGCCCTTTGTGTAGGTCAGACGCTCGACCGCGCCCGGCCGGAAGTCGTCCTCGATCTTCTTGCCGTTGACGTAGAGCTGGATGGCTCCGGCGTCACCGAGGATGAGATTGATCTTGGAACTGTCCTGGAAGGTCTTGGACTCGCCCTGGTTCAGCAGCCCGTCGAAGAGCATCCGGCCGTTGTGGTCCTTGGCGGAGATCCAGCTGCGTCCGTCCGGGGCGGTGACCCGCACGGTCACCTTGTCCTGCGGGGCGGCCGCGATGGCGCTGTCGGACGGGTCCGGCTTCGGATCGGCGGGCTTACTGGCGTTCGCGGTGGGCGAGGCGGCCTTGCTGGCGGTGGGCGTGGAGCCCTCGGCGACCTGGGTCTTCGAGTCGTCACCGCTGTCGCCCCCCTTGACGACGGTGAACCCGACGAAGCCGATCACCGCGACGATCGCGGCGACCATGGCGGCCGTCCAGTTCGGTCCGCGCCGCTCGGGACGGATGCGTTCCGCCTCGAAGAGCGGGGCGGCGGGCGTCGGCGCGGGACGTCCGCCGTGCTCGGCGTCGTACTGGGTCAGGAGCGGGACCGGATCGAGCTGGACGGCGCGAGCCAGCGTCCGGATGTGCCCGCGGGCGTAGACGTCGCCGCCGCACGGGGTGAAGTCGTCCTGTTCGATGGCGTGGATGATCGTGATGCGGACGCGGGTGGCGTTGCTGACGTCGTCGACGGTCAGGCCGGCGTCGATACGTGCCTGCTGAAGGGCACGGCCGATCGAGACCGGTTCGGCCGCACGATCGTCTTCGAACGGACGCTCGTCTTCGGGGGTGTTGCCGTCAGGGGAGTTGCCGATGGACACGGGGGCGCCTTTCGAGCGTGTAGCCACCTGTGCTGGAGGTTCAGTCTAGGGGGGGTACGAAAGGGTGGGGCAACCGGGCGGTGGGACTTTGTACGCCATCAGAATGGCCGGTCATCCTGACGCCGGGACAGGTTGGCGTCCCCTCGCTCAACTTGACGTGCGACGAAGGGAAACGGTTGCCCGTCGATCCCTTACGGGTGAGTCACGTTCGAATATCAGACTGGGGCTGAACGTGTCGTTCCGCCACCCGCGCGGCCAACCGCCCGACCTTCGGGCGTCCCGCCGTGCGTCCACCCTGCCCCGACCGGCTGTCCCGTCTTCCTCCGTCGAAGTGCCTACGCTCCTGCTTCCCCGCGAATCACGGCCAACACTCCGTCGAGCTCGTCCGCCTTCACGAGCACGTCCCGGGCCTTGGAACCCTCGCTGGGCCCGACGATGCCGCGCGACTCCATCAGGTCCATCAGCCGGCCGGCCTTGGCGAAGCCGACGCGCAGCTTGCGCTGGAGCATCGAGGTGGACCCGAACTGCGAGGTGACGACCAGTTCGGCCGCCGCGCACAGCAGGTCCAGGTCGTCGCCGATGTCCTCGTCGATCTCCTTCTTCTGCTTGGTGCCCACGGTGACGTCTTCCCGGAAGACGGGCGCCATCTGGTCCTTGCAGTGCTGCACGACCGCGGCGACCTCGTCCTCGGTGACGAAGGCGCCCTGCATACGCGTGGGCTTGTTGGCGCCCATCGGCAGGAAGAGGCCGTCGCCCTTGCCGATCAGCTTCTCGGCGCCGGGCTGGTCGAGGATGACGCGGGAGTCGGCGAGCGAGGACGTGGCGAAGGCGAGCCGGGAGGGCACGTTCGCCTTGATCAGACCGGTGACGACGTCCACCGAAGGGCGCTGGGTGGCGAGCACCAGGTGGATGCCGGCCGCGCGGGCGAGCTGCGTGATCCGCACGATCGCGTCCTCGACGTCCCGCGGGGCGACCATCATCAGGTCGGCGAGCTCGTCGACGATGACCAGGAGGTACGGGTACGGGGTCAGCTCGCGCTCGCTGCCCTCGGGCAGTTTGACCTTGCCGCTGCGGATCGCCGCGTTGAAGTCGTCGATGTGCCGGTACCCGAACGCGGCGAGGTCGTCGTAGCGCAGGTCCATCTCGCGGACGACCCACTGGAGCGCCTCGGCCGCCCGCTTCGGGTTGGTGATGATCGGCGTGATCAGGTGCGGGATGCCCTCGTAGGCGGTCAGCTCGACGCGTTTGGGGTCGACCAGGACCATCCGCACGTCCTCGGGGGTCGCGCGGACCATGACCGAGGTGATCAGGCAGTTGATGCACGAGGACTTGCCGGACCCGGTGGCGCCGGCGACCAGCACGTGCGGCATCTTCGCGAGGTTGGCCATCACGTAGCCGCCCTCGACGTCCTTGCCGAGCGCGACGAGCATCGGATGGTCGTCCTCGGCCGCGTCCGCGAGCCGCAGTACATCGCCGAGGTTGACCATCTCGCGGTCCGTGTTGGGGATCTCGATGCCGACCGCGGACTTGCCGGGGATCGGGCTGATGATCCGCACGTCGGGGCTGGCGACCGCGTACGCGATGTTCTTGGTGAGCGCCGTGATCCGCTCGACCTTGACGGCGGGGCCGAGCTCGACCTCGTAGCGCGTGACGGTCGGACCACGGGTGAAGCCGGTGACGGCGGCGTCGACCTTGAACTCCCGGAAGACGTTCTGCAGGGAGGCGACCACCGCGTCGTTGGCGGCGCTGCGCGTCTTGCCGGGGCCGCCGCGCTCCAGCAGGTCGAGCGAGGGCAGCGAGTACGTGATGTCCCCGGAGAGCTGGAGCTGCTCCGCGCGCGGGGGCAGCTCGCGGGGCGCGTCGGGCGCGGCCTTGGTGAGGTCGGGCACGACGCCCTCGGAGGGCAGAGTCTCCTGCTTCGGCCGCTTGGCACCCGGCACCGGGCCCTTGGCACGGGCGGCCGGCACCGGCGTGGTCTCCTCGTACCCGTCGCGCTCCACGCTGACGCCCTGCGTCAGGTCGGCGACCAGCGGCGAGGGCGGCATTCCGTGCAGCACGGCGCCGTCGAGCGCGGCGGCGGCCGCGGCGGCGACGTCCACGGCGTCCATCGGCCGGTTCATGCCGGGCTGCTGGGCGCCGGGCCGCCGGGGCCTGCTCCGACGCTTGGTGAGCGCGTCCTGTTCGGCGTTGTCGGGGTCGTACGCGTCGGGGGCCTGCGGGCGTCTGCGGGAGCGCGCCGGGGTCGCCTCGCGCCACTGCTCGTCGTAGCGCTCGTCGTCCTCACCGAACGCGTCCTCGTCGAAGTCGGCCTGGACGATGCCGAGCTTCTGGCCGAGCAGTCGCAGCCGCTGCGGGATCGCGTTGACCGGGGTGGCCGTGACGACCAGCAGGCCGAAGATCGTGAGGAGCACGAGGAGCGGTACGGCGAGGACGTCGCCCATCGTGTAGGTCAGCGGGGTGGAAGCACCCCAGCCGATGAGTCCGCCGGCGTCCCTTATCGCCTGCATGCCGTCGCTGCGCGCGGGCGCCCCGCACGCGATGTGGACCTGCCCGAGCACACCGATCGCGAGCGCGGACAGACCGATGACGATGCGGCCGTTGGCCTCGGGCTGCTCGGGATGGCGGATGAGCCGGGCCGCGATGACGCCGAGGAGTATCGGCACGAGCAGGTCGAGGCGCCCGAAGGCACCGGTGACGAGCATCTCGACGAGGTCTCCGACCGGGCCGCGCAGATTGGACCAGGTTCCCGCCGCGACGATCAGCGCGATGCCGAGCAGCAGCAGCGCGACGCCGTCCTTGCGGTGGGCCGGGTCGAGGCCCTTGGCGCCCCGCCCTATGCCACGGAAGGTCGCTCCGACGGCGTGGGCGAGGCCCAGCCACACGGCGCGCACCAGTCGGTACACGCCCGCGGTCGGGCTGGGCGCCGGCGCGGGAGCGGGCCTCCTGGCAGGCGCCTTCTTGGCGGCTGCCTTTTTCGCGGGGGCCTTCTTCGCCGGAGCCTTCGTCGGACCGGCCGCCTTCTTCGCGGGCGGCTTCTTGGCTGCGGACTGACGTGAGGCCATGTGTGTGAGGTTACCGGTGGAGACGACAGGGGACACGTGTGCCCACGGCTTCACCCGATCGTGTCGCCCTTGCCAGGGACCGGAACTGACGCGTCCTCATCCGGTTCCCGGCCGGCCGCGCCGACGTCGACAACGTTTCCGCGCCGGCGTCGGTTCAGCTCTGCGACGGGAGCGGGGGCGCGCTGCCGGTGCCCGGCTCCAGGGCGTCCAGCGCTCTGCGCAGCCCGGTCAGCTTGCGTTCGAGGTGGGCCGCGGTCGCCACCGCCGCCGCGTCCGCGGAGTCGTCGTCCAGTTGCTTGGACAGCGCCTCGGCCTGCTCCTCAACGGCCGCGAGCCGGGCGGACAGTTCGGCGAGAAGACCGGCGGGCTCCTTGGCGTCGCCGAGCGTCGCCTTGCCGCCACCGCCCTCCAGCTGGAGCCGCAGCAGGGCCGCCTGCTCCCGGAGTTGGCAGTTCTTCATGTACAGCTCGACGAAGACCGAGACCTTCGCGCGCAGCACCCACGGGTCGAACGGCTTGGAGATGTAGTCCACAGCGCCCGCCGCGTACCCCCGGAAGGTGTGGTGGGGGCCGTGGTTGATGGCGGTGAGGAAGATGATCGGGATGTCCCGGGTCCGCTCCCGCCGCTTGATGTGCGCGGCGGTCTCGAAACCGTCCATGCCCGGCATCTGGACGTCCAGCAGAATGACCGCGAAGTCGTCCGTGAGCAGCGCCTTGAGCGCTTCCTCCCCGGACGATGCCCGCACCAGTGTCTGATCGAGCGCGGAGAGAATCGCCTCCAGCGCCAGCAGATTCTCCGGCCGGTCATCGACCAGGAGGATCTTGGCCTTCTGCACCATGGCCCGCCCTCCTCGCCCCGGCATGGGGCCTCCCCTGTCCGCAGGACTTGGGGTAGCACCGGGGGCCGCCCCAGAGGACGACTCCCTTACGTCGTCCGTCCTTGTGCGGGTCATGGTAGCCGCACCCCGCCTGTCGCCACACCCTGTCACCGTGATGTCACTGTGCACGTAGCAGAAACGTCGCGGGAGACCAGAAGGTTCCCCGTATCCCGTGCTTCTACACGGCTTCGGGCCAGGTCCGTTGTGCGACCTGCCGTACGAGGCGGGGCCTCCCGCGCGGCCGTACCGCACGGTGAACCGCCCCTCGACACCGCGTCACCGGACGGCGGCCCGCACCGCCCGGTGTCGCCCATGTCACCCCTCGCGCATCCACTGCTCCATCACGGAGAGCAGGTGATCGGGATCGACCGGCTTGGTCACGTAGTCGGAGGCCCCCGACTCGATCGCCTTCTCCCGGTCGCCCTTCATCGCCTTCGCCGTCAGGGCGATGATCGGCAGCCCCGCGAACTGCGGCATCCTGCGGATCGCCGTGGTCGTCGCGTAACCGTCCATCTCCGGCATCATGATGTCCATCAGAACGACCGTCACATCGTCGTGCTGCTCCAGGACCTCGATGCCCTCACGGCCGTTCTCCGCGTACAGCACCGAAAGGCCGTGCTGCTCCAGGACGCTCGTCAGCGCGAACACGTTGCGGATGTCGTCGTCGACGATCAGGACCTTCTCCCCCTCGAAGCGGATGCCCCGGGGCGGCTGCGGTCCCGTCTCCGGAACCGCCCACTGCTCCTGAGAGCCTCCCGCGCCGCTCTCCGGCTGCCCGGGGGCGGCGCCGCGCTCCTCGGCCGCGGGAAGGGTCCTGCGGCGCCTCCTGAAGAGCGCGGCGGGTCCGTTCTGGGTCTCCTGGTACGACTTCACCTCGGCCGTCATCTCCACGCCCGGGCCGGCCAGCTCCGCCTCGGAGGCCAGCAGCTCCCCCGCCTCCAGCGCCGGGACCATCTGCCCGTAGCCCTGCGGCGGCAGTTCGCTCGGGTGCAGCGGCAGGTACAGCGTGAAGGTGGAGCCGCGTCCCGGCTCGCTCTGCGCGTGGATCTCGCCGCCCAGCAGCCGCGCGATCTCCCGCGAGATGGAGAGCCCGAGTCCGGTGCCGCCGTACTTGCGGCTCGTCGTGCCGTCCGCCTGCTTGAAGGCCTCGAAGATCACCCGCATCTTGCTCGCGGCGATCCCGATACCGGTGTCGGTCACCGAGAACGCGATGAGGTCGCCGTCCGCGTCCCGCAGCGACCCGGACTCCAGGAGCTGCTCCCGGATGGCCACCGGCACGTCCGCGCCGGCCGGCCGGATCACCAGCTCGACCGCCCCGGAGTCGGTGAACTTCACCGCGTTGGAGAGCAGGTTGCGCAGCACCTGCAGCAGCCGCTGTTCGTCCGTGTGCAGCGTGGCGGGCAGTTCCGGCGAGACCCGCACCGAGAAGTCGAGCCCCTTCTCCGCCGTCAGCGGGCGGAAGGTGGCCTCCACGTAGTCGACGAGCTGGACGAGCGCGATACGGGTCGGCGACACGTCCATCTTGCCCGCCTCGACCTTGGACAGGTCGAGGATGTCGTTGATCAGCTGGAGCAGGTCCGAGCCCGCGCCGTGGATCGTCTCGGCGAACTCGACCTGCTTGGGCGTCAGGTTCGTGTCCGCGTTGTCGGCGAGCAGTTTGGCGAGGATCAGCAGGGAGTTGAGCGGCGTCCGCAGCTCATGCGACATGTTCGCCAGGAACTCGCTCTTGTAGCGCATGGAGACGGCGAGCTGCTCGGCACGCTCCTCCAGGACCTGGCGGGCCTCCTCGATCTCGGTGTTCTTCACCTCGATGTCCCGGTTCTGCTGGGCCAGCAGCTCGGCCTTCTCCTCCAGCTCCATGTTCGAGTCCTGGAGCGCCTTCTGCCGGTTCTCCAACTCCGCTGAACGCTCGCGCAGTTGCTCGGTCAGCTCCTGCGACTGCCCGAGCAGCACCTCCGTCTTGGTGTTCACGGAGATGGTGTTGACGCTCGTCGCGATCATCTCGGCGATCTGGTTCAGGAAGTCCTTCTGGATCTGCGTGAACGGCGTGAACGACGCCAGCTCGATGACACCGAGCACCGTCCCCTCGAACAGCACCGGAAGCACGACGACCTGGGCCGGAGGCGCCTCACCGAGCCCGGAGGAGATCTTCAGGTAGCCGCTCGGCGCGTTCTCCACCAGGATCGTGCGCTTCTCCTGGGCGGCGGTCCCGATGAGCGCCTCGCCGGGCCGGAACGACGTCGGCATGGAGCCCATCGAGTAGCCGTACGACCCGAGCATGCGCAGCTCGTACGCCTCCTCGTCCTCGGCGCCCGCGTCCTTGCCGTCGACCAGCGGCATGGAGAGGAAGAACGCGCCGTGCTGGGCCGAGACGACCGGCGTCAGCTCGCTCATGATCAGGGAGGCCACGTCGGCGAGGTCGCGGCGGCCCTGCATCAGGGCGGAGATGCGGGCGAGGTTGCCCTTCAGCCAGTCCTGTTCCTTGTTCGCGATCGTGGTGTCGCGCAGGTTGGCGATCATCTTGTTGATGTAGTCCTGGAGTTCCTGGATCTCGCCGGACGCGTCCACGTCGATCTTCAGGTTCAGGTCACCGCGGGTCACCGCGGTCGCCACGCGCGCGATGGCACGCACCTGCCGGGTCAGGTTCCCGGCCATCTCGTTCACCGACTCGGTGAGGTCGCGCCAGGTGCCGTCGACGTCACGCACGCGTGCCTGGCCGCCCAACTGCCCCTCGGTGCCCACCTCGCGGGCCACCCGGGTGACCTCCTCGGCGAAGGACGACAACTGGTCGACCATCGTGTTGATGGTGGTCTTGAGCTCCAGGATCTCGCCGCGCGCGTCGATGTCGATCTTCTTGGTCAGGTCGCCCTTCGCGATGGCCGTCGTGACCATCGCGATGTTGCGCACCTGGCCGGTCAGGTTGGACGCCATCCCGTTCACCGACTCGGTGAGGTCCTTCCACGTGCCGGACACGCCCGGTACGCGCGCCTGGCCGCCGAGGATGCCGTCCGTGCCCACCTCGCGGGCCACCCGGGTCACCTGGTCCGCGAACGAACTCAGCGTCTTCACCATGGTGTTGACGGTGTCGGCGAGCTGCGCGACCTCGCCGCTCGCCTCGACCGTGACCTTCTTGGTGAGGTCGCCGTTGGCCACCGCCGTCGCGACCTGGGAGATGTTCCGCACCTGGTTGGTCAGGTTGTTGGCCATCACGTTGACGTTGTCGCTCAGGTCCTTCCAGATGCCGGTGACACCCGGCACCCGCGCCTGCCCGCCCAGGTTGCCGTCGGTGCCCACCTCGCGGGCCACCCGCGTCACCTGCTCGGCGAAGTTCGACAGCTGGTCCACCATCGTGTTGACGGTCGTGACCAGTTCGAGGATCTCGCCCTTCGCGTCGACGGTGATCTTCTTCGACAGGTCGCCCTTCGCGACCGCGGTCGTCACCTCGGCGATGTTGCGCACCTGGATGGTCAGGTTGTTGGCCATGAAGTTCACGGACTGGGTGAGGTCCTTCCAGGTGCCGGAGACACCCTGCACCTCGGCCTGCCCGCCCAGCATGCCCTCCGTGCCCACCTCGCGGGCCACCCGCGTCACCTGCTCGGCGAAGTTCGACAGCTGGTCCACCATCGTGTTGAGGGTGTTCTTCAGCTCCAGGATCTCGCCGCGCGCGTCCACGTCGATCTTCTGCGACAGGTCACCCCGGGCCACCGCCGTCGCCACCTGCGCGATGTTGCGCACCTGGGCGGTGAGGTTGCCGGCCATGCCGTTCACGGAGTCGGTCAGGTCGCGCCAGACGCCGGCGACACCGGGCACCTGGGCCTGCCCGCCGAGCCGGCCCTCCGTACCCACCTCGCGCGCCACCCGCGTCACCTGGTCGGCGAACGCGGAGAGCTGGTCGACCATCGTGTTGATGGTGTTCTTCAGCTCCAGGATCTCGCCGCGCGCGTCCACGTCGATCTTCTGCGACAGGTCGCCCCGGGCCACCGCGGTGGTCACCTGCGCGATCTGGCGTACCTGCGAGGTCAGGTTGCCCGCCATGAAGTTGACGGAGTCGGTGAGTTCCTTCCACGTACCGGACACACCGTCCACCCGGGCCTGACCGCCGAGCCGGCCCTCCGTACCCACGTCCCGGGCCATCCGCGTCACCTGGTCGGCGAAGCTCGACAGCTGGTCCACCATCGTGTTCACGGTGTTCTTCAGCTGGAGCATCTCGCCGGACACGTCCACGGTGACCTTCTGCGACAGGTCACCGTTCGCGACCGCCGTGGTCACCTGCGCGATGTTGCGCACCTGACCCGTCAGGTTCTGGAACGCCGTGTTGACGGAGTCGGTGAGGTCCTTCCACGTACCGGCAACACCCGGCACCTGCGCCTGACCGCCCAGCTCACCCTCGACACCGACCTCGCGCGCCACCCGGGTGACCTCGACACCGAACGACGACAGCTGGTCGACCATCGTGTTGACGGTGTTCTTCAGCTCCAGCATCTCGCCGGCCACGTCCACGGTGACCTTCTGCGACAGGTCACCGTTGGCCACCGCCGTCGTCACCGCGGCGATGTCGCGCACCTGCGTCGTCAGGTTCCGGAAGACCGTGTTGACCGAGTCGGTCAGGTCCTTCCAGGTGCCCGCCGCGCCCGGCACGTTCGCCTGGCCGCCGAGCTGACCCCCGGCGCCGACCTCGTTGGCCACACGCGTGACCTCGTCGGCGAACGTCCGCAGCGTCTCGGTCATCTGGTTGATCGTCTCGGCGAGCTGCGCGACCTCGCCCCGCGCGGAGACGGTCACCTTCTGCGACAGGTCACCGCTCGCGACGGCCGTCGTCACCTGCGCGATCCCGCGCACCTGGGCCGTCAGGTTGCCGGCCATCAGGTTCACCGAGTCGGTGAGGTCCTTCCAGACGCCGGCCACCCCGGGCACCTGCGCCTGGCCGCCCAGCTCGCCCTCCGTCCCCACCTCACGCGCGACACGCGTCACCTCGGAGGAGAAGGACGAGAGCTGGTCGACCATCGTGTTGACGGTGTTCTTCAGCTCGAGCATCTCGCCGGCCACGTGAACGGTGACCTTCCGCGACAGGTCACCCTTGGCGACCGCCGTCGTCACCAGCGCGATGTCCCGCACCTGGGCCGTCAGCCGGTACGCCATCGTGTTGACCGAGTCCGTGAGGTCCTTCCACGAACCCGACATCCCGCGCACTCGGGCCTGCCCGCCCAGCTTGCCCTCGGTCCCCACCTCGCTGGCCACCCGCGTGACCTCGTCGGTGAACGTCGACAGCTGGTCGACGAGGTTGTTGACCGTCCGCCCGACCTTCAGGAACTCGCCGCGCAGCGGATGCCCGTTCCCGTCGGCCGCCTGCGCGCGCAGATCCATCCGCGGCGACAGATCACCCTCCGCGACCGCGGACAGCACCCGGCCGACCTCGGAGACGGGCCGTACGAGATCGTCGACCAGCGCGTTCGACGCGTCGATCGCGGCCGCCCAGGAGCCCTCGCAGACCCCCGTCTCCAGCCGCTCCGTGAGCTTTCCCTCACGGCCCACCACCCGCCGCACCCGCGACAGCTCACCGGTGAGATGCAGATTGCGGTCGGCGACCTCGTTGAAGACCGCCGCGATCTCGGACATCACCCCGTCGCCGGAGACCGTGAGCCGCTTGCGGAAGTTCCCGTCCCGCATCGAGACCAGGGCGGCCAGCATGCGGTTCAGCGCCGCCGTGTCCACCTCGGTGGTACCGGTGCGCGGTGTGCGCCCACTGCTCGGGGACTGTCCGCCTTTCGCGCGCGTCCTACCGCCCCGCGTCGCTGCGCCAGACTCCACTGTGTCCCTCCCGCAAGGGTCGACCATTACTGCTCGGCGTACTCGGGTACTGCTGCTCTGCGTGCAGAGGAGGCACTCGGCGTGCCCGGACCTTCTCCGTGGAGCCTGCCCAGTGTTTCACCCCGGCTGAACCAGGCCATAACAGTTCGGCAGCTTCGCACATCGTCCGCACACCATCGGTCCTCGTCCGCACACCCGCGGAACCGCAGCCGAGCCTGGTCGCAGACGACCACAAGCACACGGCAGAACGGAAACTCCCGGCCCTTCCGGACGGAAACACTGGTGACCGGCATCCGCATGGACCGCGAAGGTAAGTAACCTTGCATGCGGCTGTCCAGCCGTGCCGGACCTGTCCGGCCTGGGCGGTGGCACGAGCACGAGCGGGCAGGCATCGGAGGGGCACCGCACCATGACCACCGGACTGCATCCTGGGGAAGCCCCTCAGGATCCCCGGCCGACGGGGAACCACGCTCTTCCCACGCAGGAGCGGGGCGGCCACGCAGCCGTGCACGCCGACAACCGGACGAGGAGTTCTGTGATCACCGCGCGCGCGGCCGCCAGTTTCGAGCCGGTGGGACGCTCCGTCGCTACCGCCCGCTCCTTCGTCCGCGACACCCTCCAGGGTTGGGGATTCGCCGACATCGTGGACGACGCCGTCGTCCTGACCAGCGAACTGGTCACCAATGCCGTCGTACACGCGGGCACCTCCGCCGACGTTCTGTGTCTGCGCAGCGACGACGGCGTACGCATCGAGGTGGCGGATCACTACCCCGAACGCGAGATCCCACTCCAGGGCGCGGCCATCGACATGGGCAGCCCCGACCGCGAGGGCGGACGCGGGCTCCAGCTCTGCGCGGCCCTCGCCGGCCGCTGGGGTGTCGAGTACACGCCCACCCACAAACAGGTCTGGTTCCAGCTCGAACTCCCCGAGCGCGCGGTCGGCACCCGCGCCGCCGGCCCCGCCCTGCCCGCCCACCTCCTCCCCCTCGCCGACGGCCGCGTCCGCGTCGCGGTCGTCCAGATCGACCGCACCGGCGCCATCAACGCCTGGAACGAGGACGCCGAGGAACTCTTCGGGTACGCCGCCGAGCAGGTCACCGGCAAACCGCTGACGGACCTCGCGGCCTGGCCGCACACCCCCGGCACCAGCACCGGCATCGTCGAGGCCCTCCAACTCTCCCGCTGGGAAGGCAGTTACGGCATCCGCTGCGCCGACGGCCGGGTCACCCCGGTCTACGCCTCGCACCTGCGGGTCCGGGACACGAGCGGCGAACCGTCGACGGTGTGCCTCCTCGTCCGCGACCACGAACGCGCCGTCCTGCAGACCCCGTTGCGCCTCGCCGCGGCGGACTCGGGCACCACCGCCGAGGGCCAGACCACCGACCCGTTCGAGATCTTCATCGGCTCGCCCGCCCCGGACGACCTCGACGGCCTCCTCCAGCGCACGGTGGAACGCGCCCGCGACATGCTCGACGCCGACTCCGCTTTCCTGCTCCTCGCGACCGACGACGAGACGGAGTTGGAGGTACGCGCCTCGACGGGCCTGCCCTCCGCCCGCCAGCGCTTCGCCCGCGTCCCCGTCGAGGCGGGCCCCGGACGCTACGGCTCCGCCCGGATGCCCGCCGTCCACGAGGACCTGACGGTCGTCCCCGGCGCCGTCCCGCTCCTCGGCGGCACCGGCATGCGCTCGGTCGTCACGGTCCCACTGAAGGTCGAGGGCCGCCTCACCGGCTCCCTCGGCGTCGCCGCCGAAGCCCCGGGCCGCTACTCCAACGAGGAGGCCCTGCGCCTCCAGTTCGCCGCCGACCGCATCGCCCTCGCCGTGGAGTCCGCCCGGCTCGGCGAACTGGAACGCCTGCGCCGCGGCTCCCTGTCGTTCCTCGTCGAGGCCTCCGACCTCCTCGCGGGCACCCTGGACCGCGACCAGACGCTGGCCCTCATGGCCCAGATGACCGTCCCGACCCTCGCGACCTGGTGCGCGGTCTACACGATCGCCGACCAGTCCTCGGAGCCGTACCTCTCGTACGTGCTGCACGAGGACGAGGAACGCATCGACGGTCTCAAGGCGCTGCTGTCGAAGATCGCCCCGCCGGACCCGGTGCCCACGCCGGGCGCCCGCGTCTGGTCGGCACCCGCCGCCGCGGCGCACGAGGCGGCCCTGCGCACGTCCATGCGCAGTCTGGGCCTCGGCGAGACCGCCTCGGCGAGCACCGGCATCGGCACAACCCTCGCCACGGCCTCCGCGGTCGGCGGCGAGACGGTCGTCCTCCCCCTGGTGGCCCGCAACCGCGTCATCGGCATGCTGACCCTCGGCAAGCCGTCGGACGAGCACTTCCGCCAGGAGATCCTGGAACTGGCCGAGGACCTCTCCCGCCGAGCGGCCCTCGCCCTGGACAACGCCCGCCTGTATTCGGAGCGCACAGCCATCAGCCAGTCCCTCCAGCGCAGCCTCCTGCCCCCCGAGCTCCCCCACATCGAGAACGTCGAGGTCGAGGTCATCTATCGTGCGGCCGGCGAGGGCAACGAAGTCGGCGGCGACTTCTACGACCTCTTCCCCATCCGCGACGGCGCGTACGGCTTCGCCATCGGCGACGTCTGCGGTACGGGTCCGGAGGCGGCGGCGGTCACCGGCCTCGCCCGGCACGCCCTGCGCCTGCTGGCCCGCGAGGGCTACGGCGGCCCGGCCGTACTGGAGCGCCTGAACTCCGCGATCCTCGACGAGGGCGCCCGCAGCCGCTTCCTGACCCTCCTGTACGGCGAGCTGTGGCCCCAGGAGGACGGCAGCGCCATCCTGAAGGTGGTCTGCGCCGGGCACCCGCTCCCGCTGCGTCTGCGCCAGGACGGCACGGTCGAACCGGCAGCCGAACCCCAGCCGCTGCTGGGCGTGATGGAGGACCTGGAGCTCTACGAGCAGACGGTCACCCTCGATCCGGGCGATGTCCTGCTCTGCGTCACGGACGGCGTCACCGAGCGCCGCGAAGGTACCCGCATGCTCGGTGACGACGGTCTCGCGGACGTCCTCACCACCTGCACGGGCCTGACGGCGGGTGCCGTCGCTGCACGCATCATGCGGGCGGTGGAACGCTTCGCCTCTGACGCCCCCTCGGATGACATGGCGATTCTCGCGATGCGCGTGCCGGGCCTCCAGACCGACTAGTCGTCGGGGCCGGCCGGTACACCGGTCGGCCCCGGACATGCGAAAGGCCCCCGCCCACAAGGGCGGAGGCCTTTTCTGCTGGAGCCCCCCAACGGAATCGAACCGTTGACCTTCTCCTTACCATGGAGACGCTCTACCGACTGAGCTAGGGGGGCCTGCTGCCCTTGCGAAGTTTCCCTCGCGGCAACGAAATAGATCATACCCCGAACACAACGGTGTTCCCAACCACCGGTGCGGAGATCAGAAAGCGGGCTGGAGAAGCCCTCCGAGCGCATTGCACGCGGAGACGATCCGCTGCATCTCCCGCTTGGTCAACGCCCCGTCCACCGGAAGCGAAAGGGTCTCGTCCGCGGCCCGCTCCGTCTCGGGAAGGTGTACGTCCCGACGGAACCCGGGCATGCGGTGCACCGGCGTCTTGACCGGCACCCGGCACTCAACGCCCTTGGCCCGCACGGCTCGTGCGAAGGCGTCCCGGTCCGGTCGTCCGTTGCCGGGCACCCGCACCACGTACTGCTGGTAGGTGTGTCCGTCTCCGCCGTCCGGTGTCCGCACTCCGCTGAGCCGGCCGTCGAGGTAGGCGGCCCGTTCCCGGCGCTGCGCGGTCTCGTCGTACGGCGTCGCGGACTCTCCTTGTTCCAGCACCAACAGCCCGTGCCGTCGGCCGAGTTCGTGGAGCCGCGGCAGGTCGGCGGTCCGTCCGAAGCGGTGCACGACGACGACAGCCGCGGACCGGGGTGTTATGACGGCGTCGACCGCCAGCGGGTCGAGGCAGTAGGTCGCCGGGTCTATGTCGGCGAAGACGACGGTGGCGCCGGCCTGGTCCACGGCCTCGGCGACCTCCACGTTCCCGAAGGCCGGGACGATGACCTCGTCACCGGCTCCGACGCCCGCGGCCCTGAGCATTGCAGCAGTACCCATACTGGGGATCGTGGTCGCGCAACGTGAACTTCAAGTGACGCAAAACAAAAAAGAGCTGGTCCCCGAACCGAAGTTCGGGGACCAGCTCTTCAAGATTAGTTCGGCGGCGTCCTACTCTCCCACAGGGTCCCCCCTGCAGTACCATCGGCGCTGTGAGGCTTAGCTTCCGGGTTCGGAATGTAACCGGGCGTTT